>NZ_JBLKCZ010000006.1:0-238602 GCF_047530595.1 Enterobacter sp. 01-M-02-SI-ECC
TCAGAGACTTGGTATTCATTTATTGTCCGAAGACATTAAGAATCCATGTCACTTTGAGTGCCCACACAGATTGTCTGATAAATTGTTAAAGAGCAGTGCCGCTTCGTTTTCGCTGCGGCGCGGGGTGTGCATATTACGCTTTCCCGCTTCAGAGTCAAGCGTTTATTTTCGCTTTTCTCTGCTGACCCGGCGGCGTGTGTGCCGTTGTTCCGTGTCAGTGGAGGCGCATTATAGGGAGTTATTCCGGCGTGACAAGAGGAAATTTAAAAAAAGTTTCTATCCGTGTTTTTTTTCACCAGTAGCGGTGAAATCAAGCTACAAATTGTTCTATTTGATGTATCTGCAACCACAATCACATTCGAGGTGGCATAATTATCAGCATGAATCTTTAAGGAATAAAAGCGATGCCATTAAGCGCACAACAGCTGGCCGCCCAAAAAAACCTGTCGTACGTGCTGGCAGAAAAGCTGGCTCAGCGGATTTTAGCGGGTAAATATGCCCCGGGCAGCATCCTGCCGGGTGAGATGGAGCTGGGTGAGCAGTTTGGGGTGAGCCGTACCGCCGTTCGCGAAGCGGTGAAAACCCTGACGGCAAAAGGCATGGTGCTTCCACGCCCTCGCATTGGCACACGCGTGATGCCACAGAGTAACTGGAATTTTCTCGATCAGGAGCTGCTCTCCTGGTGGATGACGGAAGATAACTTTCACCAGGTCGTCGATCACTTTCTGGTGATGCGCAGCAGCCTTGAACCTCAGGCATGTCTGCTTGCCGCCACGCTAGGAACTTCAGAGCAGAAAGCACAGCTTAACGCGCTGATGGAAGAGATGGTGTTCCTGAAAAAGCACTTCAACCGCGAACGCTGGGTTGAGGTTGATATGGCCTGGCATGAACACATCTATATGATGAGCGCCAATCCGTTTCTCACCTCTTTTGCCTCTTTATTTCATTCGGTGTATCACACCTACTTTACCTCTATTACACAAAACGAAGTGGTAAAACTGGATTTGCACCAGGCGATAGTAGATGCCATCCAGGAAAGCGACGGGCAGCGAGCCCTGAGTGCGTGCCAGGCACTGCTGGCCGCGCCAACCCACCAGCAGGTAAATAAATGACAACGAAAAAAGCGCGCAGCATGGCCGGATTGCCGTGGATTGCAGCCATGGCGTTTTTTATGCAGGCACTGGATGCCACCATCCTCAACACAGCGCTTCCCGCTATTGCGCAAAGCCTTAACCGCTCCCCGCTGGCGATGCAGTCCGCCATCATCAGCTACACCCTGACGGTCGCAATGTTAATTCCGGTCAGCGGCTGGCTGGCCGACCGCTTTGGCACCCGCAGAGTTTTCATGCTGGCCGTAACGCTCTTTACGCTCGGTTCACTGGCCTGTGCGCTCTCCTCATCCTTAACGGAGCTGGTTATCTTCCGCGTATTGCAGGGCATTGGCGGCGCGATGATGATGCCGGTGGCGCGTCTTGCCTTGCTGCGAGCCTACCCCAGGAGCGAACTGCTTCCCGTGCTCAACTTCGTCACCATGCCGGGCCTGGTCGGCCCGATTCTTGGCCCGGTACTCGGTGGCGTATTTGTCACCTGGGCAAGCTGGCACTGGATCTTCCTGATTAATATTCCAATTGGCGTTGCGGGGCTGCTGTATGCCCGCAAATATATGCCGAACTTCACCACGCCAAGGCGCAGCTTCGACATGGGAGGCTTTTTCCTGTTTGGCCTGAGCCTGGTGTTATTCTCCAGCGGAATGGAGCTGTTTGGCGAGAAGATCGTCGCGACGTGGTTAGCGCTCTCCGTTATCCTCTGCGGTATTCTGTTATTCCTTCTTTATATACGTCACGCGCGCCGTCACCCGACGCCGTTAATTTCCCTGGGGCTCTTTAACACCCGAACGTTTTCCGTTGGGATTGCAGGAAACATTGCGTCTCGTCTGGGGACGGGTTGCGTACCGTTCCTCATGCCATTGATGCTGCAGGTGGGTTTCGGCTACCCGGCCCTGATTGCTGGCTGCATGATGGCGCCCACGGCAATGGGCTCAATTCTGGCAAAATCAACCGTGACACAGGTGCTGCGCTGGTTTGGCTATCGTAAGACGCTGGTTGGCGTGACGGTCTTTATCGGTCTGATGATTGCGCAGTTCTCGCTGCAATCCGCCGCGTTACCCGTCTGGATGCTGATCCTGCCGCTGTTTGTGTTGGGCATGGCGATGTCGACGCAGTTCACGTCGATGAACACCATCACCCTCGCCGACCTGACTGACGAGAACGCCAGCAGCGGCAACAGCGTGCTGGCGGTAACGCAACAGCTGTCGATCAGTTTAGGGGTTGCCGTGAGTGCAGCGGTGCTGCGGTTTTATGAAGGTTTTGACAGCGCAAATACCGTTGAGCAGTTCCACTATACCTTTATCACCATGGGCGCACTTACCGTGGTATCGGCGCTGGTCTTTATGCTGTTAAAACCGAAAGATGGCCGAAACCTGATTAAAGAGCGTCACAAAGAGAAAGCTAAACCGAACCGCGTTCCATCAGAACAGGAGTAAGCTGCAGGCGTTGCTGTTGCAGCGTGGGCTGCGCCATACGGTGAATCAACACATCGATGGCCAGCTCGCCCAGTTCATCTTTTGGCTGATGGATCGTGGTCAACGGCGGCGTCATGTAGCTGGCCAGTTCGATATCGTCATAGCCAATGACCGCCATATCATCAGGCACGCGTAGCCCCGCCTGATACAACGCCTGGTAGGCACCAAACGCCATCGCGTCGTTACCAATAAACACCGCCTGCGGACGCGGCTTTAGCGCCAGCAGTTTCTGCATCGCCTCGAAACCGCCGTTAAATTCAAAATCACCGGTGATTCGATAGCCATCAGGAATGGCAAGCCCCGCTCGTTCCATGGCGGAGAGATACCCTTCCAGACGCAAACGCGCCGGAGTTTTATCCAGCGGCCCCGTAATACAGGCAATGCGAGTGTGTCCTTTATCAATCAGGTGCTGAGTCGCCATATCACCGCCCAGCAGGGAGTTATCCTGAATGAGATCGCTGGTTCCGTCGAACGGCGCCCAGTCCATCATCACGGTGGGAATCGAAGGATAGCGCTGGATGATCTCTTTCGAGGGCTGGTGCGTTTCGGTGCAGAGCAGCAATAGTCCGTCGACGCGTTTTTGCATCAGCGTTTCCAGGTTACGATTCATGCGCTGCTCGTCGCCCTCGGTATTGCACAGCACCAGGCTGTAGCCACGCTCGAAGCAGCTGCGCTCCACGCCGCGAACCAGTTCTGAATAAAAGGGGTTGGTACTGGCGGTGATCAGCATACCGATGGTGCGCGTCTGGTTGAGCTTAAGGCTGCGCGCCAGCGCAGACGGCGCATAGTTGAGTTCTTTTACCGCAGCTTCAACTTTCTCCCGAATCGCCTCGCTGACGAAGCGATCGTTGTTTATAACGTGGGAGACCGTCGAGGTAGAAACGCCCGCCATGCGGGCGACATCTTTCATTGTGGCCAAGCGTTACCCCTGCTGACTTAAGAATTCATCGATCTCTTTACGCCACGGAACGGAAGGCTGGGCGCCTTTACGCGTCACCGCAATCGCGGCAGCAGCGTGTGCGAAGCGAATAGCGTCATCCATTCTCTTGCCTTCCAGCAGCGCGGTGACAAGTGCACCGTTAAAGGTATCTCCCGCTGCGATGGTATCAATCGCTTTGACCTTAAAGCCCGGCACGCGACGGCCTTCGCCATTGACGCTTGCCCACACTCCACGGCTACCAAGGGTGATAATCACGGTGCCGATGCCCTTATCATGCAGTGCACGCGCGGCTCGCGCGGCATCGTCATCATTTTCTACGCGAATGCCCGTCAGCTTTTCGGCTTCGGTTTCGTTCGGCGTAATGATATCCACCAGCGCCAGCAGCTCGTCTGATAATACACGGGCTGGGGCCGGGTTAAGTACGACAGTGGTATGATTTTCATGCGCAATTTTCGCGGCGGCCAGCACGCTTTCAACCGGTGACTCCAGCTGCATGAGCAGGGCTTCCGCTCCGGCGATGATGGCACGTTGCGCTTCTACGCGCTCCGTCGTCAGCGCAGCGTTAGCACCCGCATGAATACCGATGACATTCTCACCTTCAGCATTGACGAAAATCAGCGCCACGCCGGTTGATTCCCCTGCAACCACGCTGACCGGTGCGATATCAATGTTGTCGCTCGCCAGCTGTTTGCGTACTCGCTCACCGGTATCGTCATCACCCGTGCAGGCGATAAACGCAATATTCGCCCCGCTACGTCCGGCAGCGACGGCCTGGTTGGCGCCTTTACCGCCAAATGCCACCTGATACTGGTTACCCGTGACGGTTTCGCCCGGTGCAGGGAACGATTCAAGGTTAAGAATGTGATCGGCATTGATACTGCCAAGGACGACGAGGTTGCCTGCGGTTTTCATGGTTGGGTTGTCCATCTGAGAGCGCCACCGGTGTTACCCGGCGGCGTATGCCACACTTTTCTTTATTGGTGTCCCTCAGGCAGCCAGCGACTGCCTGATTCGCCTTTTACTGCTTGATGACCAGCTTCAGGTCAACTGGGTATTTGGCCTGAACTTTTTCGCCCTTCAGCACTTTGTCGGCAGTTTCAACGCCAGTGGCGCCAATCTGCTCAGGCAGCTGAGCGATGGTCGCAGCCAGTTTGCCATCGTTTACTGCTTTTTCACCATCCGGCGTGCCGTCAAATCCGACAACCATCACATCAGATTTACCTGCGGTCTGCAGGGCACGCAGCGCGCCGAGCGCCATTTCGTCGTTCTGTGCGAACACGGCCTGCACGTCAGGATGCGCGGTCAGCAGGTTCTGCATAACGTTCAGACCTTTAGTGCGGTCGAAGTCTGCCGGCTGGCTGGCCAGCACGTTGAATTTGTGTGCAGCCACTGCCTGCTGGAAGCCTTCACCACGCTCGCGGGCTGCAGACGTACCGGCAATCCCCTGCAGTTCGATAACTTTCGCGCCTTCGCCGGCTTTCTTCGCGATGTAATCACCGGCGATTTTACCGCCCAGCACGTTATCAGACGCAATGTGGCTAACAACTTCGCCTTTCGTTGCCTGGCGGTCCAGAGTGATCACCGGAATTTTCGCCTGGTTTGCCATTTTAACGGCGTTACCGACGGCATCAGAATCGGTTGGGTTGATCAGCAGAATTTTGGTGCCGCGAACGGTTAAGTCCTGAACGTTAGCCAGCTCTTTCGCCGGGTTGTTCTGTGAATCCAGCACCACTAGGTTGTAGCCAAGTTTGTCCGCTTCTTTCTGCGCACCGTCCTTCAGGGAGACGAAGAACGGGTTGTTCAGGGTAGAGACAACCAGCGCGATGGTGTCTTTCGCCATGGCGTTAGCACTTACGGTTGCGCTCAGCGCGACAGCAGAAACCAGGGTAGCCAGTTTTTTCATGTTCATATCTAAGATGTCCTGTAGTGTCGTCAGTTACTGTTTTTTGTTGTCTACCAGTACCGCCAGCAAAATCACCACTGCCTTAACGATCATCTGGTAATAGGAGGAAACACCTAACAAATTCAAACCATTATTCAGGAAACCGAGAATCAGTGCGCCGATCAATGTCCCAACAATGCGACCTTTACCGCCCGCAAGACTCGTACCGCCCAGAACCACTGCCGCGATAGCATCCAGCTCATAACCCGTCCCTGCCGTTGGCTGCGCGGAGGAGAGGCGCGCCACTTCGATGATACCTGCCAGCGATGCCAGCAGACCGCACAGGGAGTAAACGATAATTTTGACTTTATTAACGCTGATACCGGACAGGCGCGTTGCCGCTTCGTTACCGCCCAGCGCGTAGATATAACGACCCAGACGGGTGTGGTGCAGCATGTACCACGCCGCCAGGAAGACGATAGCCATGATCCAGACCGGGGTCGGAACACCCAGCGGGCGACCAATACCGAACCAGCCAAACAGATCGGCGTTATCGGTAAAGCCGGTATTGACCGGGCTGCCGTTGGTGTACACCATGGTCACACCGCGCAGCAGCAGCATCATCACCAGCGTAGCGATAAACGCCTGAACGCGGCCTTTTGCTACAATCACGCCGGTTACGGCACCAATCGCCGCGCCTGCCGCCAGGGCCGCGGCCACGGCCACCAGCGCGTTGACTTCAATGCCGACAATCGAAGCGGCGATCGCGCCGGTGAGCGCCAGCAGGGAACCGACGGACAGATCGATACCTGAGGTCAAAATCACCAGCGTCATGCCGACCGCCATAATGGCGTTCACCGATGTTTGCTGCAGAATGTTGAACAGGTTATTAACGGTGAAAAAGTTCGGGCTCATGGTCGATACAATCGCGATCAGCACCAGCAGGGCAATCAGCGATTTTTGTTCCATCAGCCATGCCTTTGTGAAATAGCGGCGACCAGAAACAGCCTGGGTAGTCATCTTCTTACTCCTGATTCACGCGATTAAGCTTGCCCACAGCGGCAGCCATCAGAACTTCCTGGGTGGCCTGCTCGCGAGTGAATTCACCGCCGAGATGCCCTTCATGCATGACGATAATGCGATCGCTCATGCCTAATACTTCTGGCATCTCGGAAGAGACCAGAATGATGCTCAGACCGTCGGCCTTGAACTGGTTAATCAGCTGATAGATCTCTTTCTTCGCGCCCACGTCCACGCCGCGGGTTGGCTCGTCGAGGATCAACACTTTCGGGCGCGTCATCAGCCCGCGCGCAATCGCCACTTTTTGCTGATTACCGCCGGACAACAGGCCAATCGCCTGCTCCATCGACGGGGTTTTGACGTTAAAGAGGCGGATAAAATCGCTCACCGCCTGCTGCTCATCTTTATGCTTCAGGCTACCGCCGCTATGGCTGAAATAGCGCAGCGCGGTCAGGGACATGTTCTCTTTAACCGACATCCCCAGCACCAGGCCGTCGCGTTTGCGGTCTTCAGAGATATAGACGATGCCGTTCGCCAGGCCATCCTGCGGAGAGCGGGTGACCACTTCATGACCGTCTAGGGTGACATAACCGCTGGTGCGCGGCAGTGCGCCGTACAACACTTTCACCAGCTCGGTACGCCCGGCACCCATCAGGCCAGCCACGCCCAGGATCTCGCCCTGGCGCAGGGTAAAGGTCACGTCGTTCACGCCAGGGCCGCAGAGGTTGTCCACCTTCAGGCGGATCTCACCCGGCGCTTTATCCAGATGCGGATACTGATCTTCGAGCTTGCGTCCCACCATCATTTCGATGAGCGTATCTTCGGTCAGCGTGGCGACTTCGCGCTCGGCAATAAACTGCCCGTCGCGGAAGACGGTGACGTCATCGCAGATTTCGAAGATCTCTTTCATGCGGTGAGAGATATAGACAATCCCGCGCCCCTGCGACTTCAGCTCGCGGATCACGCGGAACAGGGATTCGGTTTCGGTGTCGGTCAGAGCGTCGGTGGGTTCATCCATAATGATGACCTTCGACTCAAAGCTCAGCACCTTGGCAATTTCCACCATCTGCTGATCGCCAATAGAGAGATCGCCGACCAGGCGGTCGCTCTTAAAGCGCAGGTTCAGCTTCGCCAGCAGCTTGTCCGCTTCGGCGTACATGGTTTTCCAGTCGATTTTGCCGAACCGGTTAACAAACTCGCGGCCGAGGAAGATGTTTTCAGCAATGGTGAGCTGCGGGATCAGGTTCAGCTCCTGGTGAATAATACCGATGCCCGCTTCCTGAGAGGATTTTGGGCCATTGAAGGTGGTCTCTTTCCCCAGCCAGACGAGTGAACCGGCATCGCGTTGATAGATACCGGTCAGCACTTTCATCATGGTGGATTTGCCGGCACCGTTTTCGCCCACCAGCGCCATCACGCGCCCGGGGTAGACGTTCAGCGCCGCGCCGGAGAGGGCTTTTACGCCCGGGAACGACTTATCGATCCCTTTGAGTTGCAGTAATGCGTCCATGATGGCCTCAGAAGGTGACGCCAGCACAGAGAATGATATTCGCATACGGGGAACACTCCCCGCTGCGAATCACCGCCTGACTGTCTGCGGTTTGTTGTTTGAACTGTTCGTGCGTCGTGTAACGAATTTCTATGGTGTTTCCCTGGTGTTGTTGCAGTTGCTCAATATGGCTGAGCAACGTTTCGTGGAGTTGCGGATTATGTTGTTTGATTTCCGCCGCGAGAATGGCTGCCTCAACCTGCATCTCCGCCGTCACGACTTCCAGTACCTGCATAAACGAGGGTACACCCTGCGTTAACGCCATATCGATACGGGTTGTGCTGCGCGGAACCGGTAAGCCTGCATCGCAAACCACCAGCGTATCGGTATGCCCAAGACGGGAAATAACCGATGAGATTTCTGAGTTGAGTACCGTGCCTTTCTTCATTTTCTTGCTCCACTAGCGAAACGTTTCGCTGACGTCAGTTTAATCTCAAGAATGTTCAGAAAACCATCATGACGTAACAGATTTGTGATCGACGTCGAAACGTTTCGCTAAGTGAAATGCAGAGACAATTATTGTGGGTTGGCGAGGGGTTTGGTAGGCCGGGTAAGCGAAGCGCCACCCGGCATTTTCAGAAGGGATTAGATCTCGACCTGCGTTCCCAGCTCAATCACGCGGTTAGGCGGGATCTCAAACTGGTCAGGCGCGCGCAGGGCGTTACGCTGCAGGATGAGGTACAGCTTTCCGCGCAGACGCAGATACCACGGTCGCTTGCCGATGATCAGCGACTCGTGCGACATAAAGAACGACGTCTCCATCATCCGGCAGCTCAGCCCTTCCAGGCCGCAGCGGTGGAACACCTCTTCCACGTTTGGCGTTTCGCGCCAGCCGTAGCTTGCCACCACGCGCCAGAAGGTCGGAGACAGTTGCTCAATCTGCACGCGACGCACGTTGTGAACGTAAGGCGCATCTTCGGTGCGCAGCGTCAGCAGGATCACGCGCTCGTGCAACACTTTGTTGTGCTTGAGATTATGCATCAGCGCGAACGGGATGACGTTCAGAGCACGAGACATATACACCGCCGTGCCCGGCACGCGGACCGGCGGGGATTTCTCCAGAGAAGCGATCATCGCCTCAAGAGAATTGCCGTGCTCGTGCATGCGGCGCAGCAGGCGGAAACGCTCGCTTTTCCAGGTGGTCATGACGATGAACATCACCAGACCCAGCGTCAGCGGCAGCCAGCCGCCGGAGACAATCTTGTCGAGGTTCGCGGAGAACAGCGGCACGTCAATGCACAGGAAGCCCACCAGAATCATCGCCACGAGGAATTTATTCCAGTGCCAGTTTCGGTACGCTACCGTGGTGGAGAGCAGCGATGTCAGCACCATCGTACCGGTTACCGCAATACCGTACGCTGCAGCCAGGTTACTGGAGTGCTCGAAGCTGACGATAACAATAACAACAGCGAAATAGAGGAGCCAGTTAACGAACGGGATGTAGATTTGGCCCGACTCCATCTCTGAGGTATGGATGATGCGCATTGGCGAGAGATATCCCAGACGCACGGCCTGGCGCGTCAGAGAAAACACTCCGGAAATCACCGCCTGGGAGGCAATGACGGTCGCCAGCGTCGCCAGGATAAGCATCGGCACCAACGCCCAGTCAGGCGCCAGCAGGAAGAACGGGTTCTTGATCGCTTCCGGGTTTTTAAGCAACAGCGCGCCCTGACCGAAGTAGTTCAGCACCAGCGACGGCAGTACCACAATAAACCATGCCACGCGGATAGGCAGTTTCCCGAAGTGGCCCATGTCAGCATACAGCGCTTCCACACCGGTGATGGAGAGCACAACCGCCCCCAGCGCCACGAAGGAAACCACTTTGTATTCGAGGAAGAAATGCACCGCCCAGTAAGGGTTCAGCGCATGCAGCACTTCCGGATTCGCGATAATGCTGCGTAAACCAAGCGCCGCCAGGATCAGGAACCAGGCCAGCATAATCGGCGCGAACAGTTTGCCCACCAGCCCTGTACCGTGCTTCTGGATCATGAACAGCAGCGTCAGGACAATAATGGCCAGCGGAACCACCCATGAATCAAGCTGCGGAGCGATAATCTCCAGCCCCTCAATCGCCGACAGCACCGAGATAGCCGGCGTTATCACCACTTCCCCGTAGAAGAAACTGCCGCCAATCAGGCCGATAATGACCAGTACAGAGGTCATCCTGGCCGAGGTATTACGTCCGGCAAGAGACATCAGGGTCAGGATCCCACCTTCACCTGCGTTATCAGCACGCATAACGAAGGAGAGATATTTAACGGAAACCACCAGGATCAGCAGCCAGAAAATGAGGGACAGGAAGCCAAACACGGCATCGCGTTCAACACCAAAACCAAACTGGCCGGACAGACATTCACGAAGCGTATAAAGCGGGCTGGTGCCGATATCACCGTAGACAACCCCGATCGCCGCAAGCGTTATTGCGGGTAATGATTGCTTATTATCAGTGCTCATAGACTAGTCTTTTCGTTTAAATAACAAATGTGTTCCCGGTCCCTTGGCCCACAAAAAGCGCACAGTATGCACGATTCATTGCAAAATCGTACCCCTAAATGCAACCGCATTAATGTAGCTCAAAGAAAATTGCGCCGCACTTCAGTCTATTACCAGCCCTGACTGAAACGTCTATACTCGCTTCAATTGGCCGCCACGACGGCGAAAGGATGCAAAACTATTATGGCTCACTCACATTTATTAGCAGAAAGAATTTCCCGCCTCAGCAGCGCGCTGGAGAAAGGCCTTTTCGAGCGTAGCCACGCCATCCGCCTCTGCTTACTGGCGGCGCTGAGCGGTGAGAGCGTGTTTTTGCTGGGACCGCCGGGCATTGCCAAAAGCCTGATTGCCCGCAGGCTAAAATTTGCTTTTCAGAACGCCCGCGCCTTCGAATATCTCATGACCCGGTTTTCCACCCCAGAAGAAGTTTTTGGTCCGCTCTCCATTCAGGCATTGAAAGATGAGGGGCGCTATCAGCGCCTGACAGAAGGGTATCTTCCGGAGGCTGAGATTGTTTTTCTCGATGAGATCTGGAAAGCGGGGCCGGCTATTCTTAACACCCTCCTCACGGCGATAAACGAACGTCGATTCCGTAACGGTGCCAGTGAAGAGAAAATCCCGATGCGCCTGCTGGTGGCCGCCTCTAACGAACTGCCTGAAGCCGACAGCAGTCTGGAAGCGCTGTATGACCGTATGCTTATCCGTCTGTGGCTGGACAAAGTGCAGGATAAGTCCAACTTCCGCTCCATGCTGGTCAGCCAGCAGGATGAAAGTGAAAACCCGGTATCCGCTTCGCTGCAGGTGACGGATGAGGAGTATCACCAGTGGCAGCAGGATATCGGCAAAATCAAACTGCCTGACGCCGTCTTCGAGCTGATCTATCTGCTGCGCCAGCAGCTTGATCTCATCCCTTCAGCGCCCTATGTCTCCGATCGCCGGTGGAAAAAAGCGATCCGCCTGCTGCAGGCGAGCGCCCTGTTCAGCGGGCGTGATGCCGTCGCGCCAATCGATCTGATCCTGCTGAAAGACTGCCTCTGGCACGATGCAGAAGGCATGAATCTGATGCAGCAGCAGCTTGACGTTTTGATGACCGGACACGCCTGGGGACAGCAGGCAATGCTCAACCAGCTGGGAGCGATTGCCCAGCGGCGCATCCAGCTCCAGCAGCAGCAAAGTGATAAAACCGCGCTGAAAGTGAATCGCCTTGGGGGTATGTTCGCCCGCAAACCGCACTACGAGCTTCCCGCGGATCTGACCGGCACAACGCTAACGCTGCTGCTCCAGCAACCGCTTAAACTGCATGATATGCAGGTGGTGCACATTACGATTGAGCGCGAGGCGCTGGCGCAGTGGCTGGATAAGGGCGGAGAGATCCGAGGAAAACTCAACGGCATTGGTTTCGCGCAGCCGCTGAATATGGAAGTGGACAGTAGCCAGCACCTGGTGATCCGTGACGTCAGCCTCCAGGGATCGCGTCTTGCGCTGCCGGGAACCGCTTCGGATAGCGTGCCGGAAGAGATCAAGCAGCAGCTGGAAGCGCTGGATACCGAATGGCATCAGCAGCACACCCGCTTTAGCGAGCAGCAAAAATGCCTCTTTATTCATAGCGACTGGTTAGGTCGCATCGAAGCCAGCCTGCAGGACGTCAGCGCGCAGATCAAACAGGCGCGTCAATGCTAACGCTCGATACGCTTAACGTCATGCTGGCCGTCAGCGAGGAGGGGTTGATCGAAGAAGTGGTCATTACCCTTCTGGCGTCGCCGCAGCTGGCGGCGTTTTTTGAAAAATTTCCGAAGCTAAAAAAGGCGATGACGGACGATCTGCCTCGCTGGCGGGAAAATTTGCGTCAGCGGTTCAGGGAGACCGAAGTTCCGCCTGAGTTAACGGAAGAGGTGGCCTGCTATCAGCAGTGCCAGCGGCTCTCCACGTCGCAGTTTATCGTCCAGCTCCCGCAAACCCTGACGTTGCTCGATAACGTCCACTCTCCGTTTGCCAGCCAGGCCCGGGCGCTGGTCACGGATAACGCCACCTTTACACCCGCACTGCATACCCTCTTCTTACAGCGCTGGCGCCTCAGCCTGGTGGTTCAGGCCACAACGCTGAACCAGCAGCTGCTGGATGAAGAGCGTGAACAGCTGCTCAGCGAAGTTCAGGAACGTATGACGCTGAGCGGCCAGCTTGAAGAGGTGCTGGTAGAAAATGAAAACGCCGCCGGACGTCTGTGGGACATGAGCGCCGGGCAGCTGAAGCGCGGTGACTACCAGCTGATCGTGAAGTACGGCGACTTTCTAACGCAGCAGCCCGAGCTGATGAAGCTTGCAGAACAGCTGGGGCGCTCAAGGGAGGCAAAATCGGTCCCAAAGAAAGATGCCCCGATGGAAACCTTCCGCACCCTGGTGCGCGAACCGGCTACCGTGCCTGAGCAGGTCGACGGGCTCCAGCAGAGCGACGACATCTTACGCCTGCTGCCGACCGAGCTAAGCACGCTGGGGATGACCGAGCTGGAGTATGAGTTTTATCGTCGGCTGGTTGAAAAACAGCTTCTCACCTACCGACTGCACGGTGAAGCCTGGCGCGAGAAAGTCAGCCAACGGCCGGTCGTCCATCAGGATTTTGATGAACAGCCGCGCGGGCCATTCATTGTTTGCGTGGATACGTCCGGTTCGATGGGCGGGTTTAACGAGCAGTGCGCGAAGGCGTTCTGTCTGGCACTGATGCGCGTGGCGCTGGCCGATCGCCGTCGCTGCTTCATCATGCTCTTCTCCAGCGAGGTGGTGGGCTATGAGCTGACGAACCAGCAGGGGATCGAGCAGGCAATCCGCTTTCTGAGCCAGCGCTTTCGCGGCGGCACGGATCTGGCCAGCTGCTTCCGCAGTATTGTGGAGCGTATGCAGGGCGGCGACTGGTACGACGCTGACGCGGTGGTGATTTCCGATTTTATTGCCCAGCGGCTGCCGGATGACGTGGTGAATAAGGTGAAGGAATTACAGCGGGTGCACCAGCACCGTTTTCATGCGGTGGCGATGTCCGCTCATGGAAAACCCGGCATCATGCGCATCTTCGATCATATCTGGCGCTTTGATACCGGGTTGCGTAGCCGCCTGCTCAGACGCTGGCAGCGTTAATTACAGAAGAGAACCGACGATTTCACGTACCTGCTGCGGCCAGACGCCACACTGAACCTGACCGATATGGGGTAACTGCAGCAGCAGCATGGTCAGACGGGACTGGCCGATACCGCCGCCGATCGTCTGAGGCATTTCACCGCGCAGCAGCGCCTGGTGCCACTCGAGTTTGAGACGATCTTCATCACCGGTGACCGCCAGCTGGCGCTTCAGCGCGTCGGCATCCACGCGGATCCCCATAGATGAAATCTCGAATGCGTCTTCCAGTACCGGGTTCCACACCAGAATATCGCCGTTCAGCCCGGCAAATTCGCCCTCACCCGCCGTACTCCAGTCATCATAATCCGGTGCGCGAACGTCGTGGCGTTTGCCATCAGACAGTTTGCCGCCGATACCGATCAGGAATACTGCACCTAATTCTTTAGCGATCGCACGCTCGCGACCTTTAGCATCGAGATCCGGGAAGCGGCTCAGCAGCTCCTGGCTGTGGACAAAGTGGATCGTATCCGGCAGGAACGGTGCCAGACCAAACTCTTTGCTCACGGCCGCTTCGGTTGCTTTGATCCCGGCGTAGATCGCCTCAACGGTGGATTTCAGCGTACCGACATGGCGTTCACCATCCCCCATTACGCGCTCCCAGTCCCACTGGTCAACGTAAACGGAATGAATCGGAGAAAGGCGGTCTTCGTCGGGACGAAGGGCTTTCATATGCGTGTAGAGCCCTTCGCCCGCGCTGAAGTCGTGTTGTCCCAGGGTTTGACGCTTCCACTTCGCCAGGGAATGAACCACTTCGAACTGAGCGTCTGGCAGCGTTTTCACTTTTACCTGTACCGCTTTTTCGCATCCAGAGAGGTTATCCTGCGTCCCGTCACCCACGCGGCTAAGAATCGGCGCCTGAACTTCAATAAGGCCAAGCTTCTCTTCCAGCTGGCGGGAAAAATGGGATTTTACGAAACTGATCTGGCGTTGTTTTGCGATGTAAGCGGTTTTCATTATTTATACTCCTGCGTCCTGTTGATATTGATTAAGCAACAGAAATGGCATCAGATTCAATAACTCATCAACAAAAAGCCACCTTCACTTTTGATTCGATAAAATTAAACGCTAGAATAGGGTGATTCATTAATCCTCATAAGAAAAAGCTATGGAAAATTATCAGATCGACAATCTCGACCGCGGCATTCTGGAGGCGTTAATGGCCAATGCCCGTACCGCCTACGCCGAGCTGGCAAAACAGTTTGGCGTCAGCCCGGGAACCATTCACGTCCGCGTAGAGAAAATGAAGCAGGCGGGGATCATTACCGGCGCACGCATTGACGTCAGTCCTAAGCATCTGGGTTACGACGTCTGCTGCTTCATCGGCATCATTCTTAAAAGCGCCAAAGATTACCCTTCCGCCCTGGCGAAGCTGAACGCGCTGGATGAAGTCACCGAGGCGTATTACACCACCGGGCATTACAGCATCTTTATTAAAGTCATGTGCCGATCCATCGACGCCCTCCAGCAGGTACTTATCAACAAGATCCAAACAATCGATGAAATTCAGTCCACCGAGACGCTGATCTCCCTGCAAAACCCGATCATGCGTACCATCCGCCCGTGATCGGGCAAATTCATTCCCACATTTTCCACAGGTAGATCCCAGCTCGTTCACAGCGTACAATGGCCGTCTCTTTATCTGGGCGAGCGATCAATGGCGGACATTACCCTTATCAGCGGCAGCACCCTTGGTGGTGCGGAATACGTAGCGGAACACCTGGCTGAAAAGCTGGAAGATGCGGGCTTTTCCACGGAAACCCTGCACGGTCCGTTGCTTGAAGATCTCCCGACTGACGGGGTCTGGCTGCTGATCACCTCCACGCACGGCGCGGGCGATCTGCCGGATAACCTGCAACCTTTATATGACGAACTGCTGGAACAGCAGCCCGACCTGTCAAACGTCCGTTTTGGCGCGGTGGGGATCGGCAGTCGTGAATATGACACCTTTTGCGGGGCAATAGAGAAAGTTGAAGCCGCTGTAACCTCTTGTGGAGCAAAACAGCTGGGTGAAACGCTCAAGATCAACATCCTCGATCATGACATTCCGGAGGATCCAGCCGAGATCTGGCTCGCGGAATGGAAAAATTTACTCAAAAACGATTAAAGATCGCGCGAACAGATGTGGATAACTCTGGTTAAAAGCTCGTATTAACCCGTAGTTATCCAAAGAACAACTGTTGTATCGTTTTTGACCTGTGTATAAAGTCGCGATCTGATCCCAGCTTATACTGTCCAGGATCACCGATCATTCACAGCAAACGATCCTTTCTAACTGCATGATCTTCTTTATGAGATCGGACTTATCCACACAGGTTCGCGATCCTAATAAGAGATCACAATAGAACAGATCTCTAAATAAAAAGATCTTCTTTTTAATAGCCCAGGATCCCAATGCTTTCTCGAAAGACTAAAGTTGAGTAGAATCCACGGCCCGGGCTTCAATCCATTTTCATACCGCTTTACGCGAGGCAGACCACCATGTTTTATCAGGATCCTTTTGACGTCATCATCATTGGCGGGGGTCATGCAGGCACTGAGGCCGCAATGGCCGCAGCGCGTATGGGTCAGCAGACCCTGCTTTTGACACACAATATCGACACGCTGGGACAAATGTCCTGTAATCCGGCGATTGGCGGCATTGGGAAAGGACACCTGGTAAAAGAAGTGGATGCACTTGGCGGCCTGATGGCGAAAGCGATCGATCATGCTGGCATCCAGTTTAGGATACTAAACGCGAGTAAAGGTCCCGCCGTGCGTGCGACCCGAGCTCAGGCAGACCGCGTACTTTACCGTCAGGCTGTGCGTACCGCCCTGGAGAACCAGCCGAACCTGATGATCTTCCAGCAGGCGGTTGAAGATCTTATCGTTGAGAACGATCGCGTCGTAGGTGCCGTGACCCAGATGGGTCTCAAATTCCGTGCGAAAGCCGTGGTGCTGACCGTGGGCACATTCCTGGACGGTAAAATTCATATCGGTCTGGATAACTACAGCGGTGGCCGTGCCGGCGATCCGCCGTCTATTCCCCTGTCTCGCCGTCTGCGTGAACTGCCGCTGCGCGTCAGCCGCCTGAAAACCGGTACGCCGCCGCGTATTGATGCGCGCACCATTGATTTCAGCGTGCTGGCGCAACAGCACGGTGATAATCCGATGCCGGTGTTCTCGTTCATGGGCAATGCGGCTCAGCATCCGCAGCAGGTACCGTGCTACATCACGCATACCAACGAGAAAACCCATGACGTGATCCGCAATAACCTCGATCGCAGCCCCATGTATGCCGGCGTGATCGAAGGGATCGGCCCACGCTACTGTCCGTCGATCGAAGACAAAGTGATGCGCTTCGCCGATCGTAACCAGCACCAGATCTTCCTGGAGCCGGAAGGGCTGACCTCAAATGAAATTTATCCGAACGGCATCTCCACCAGTCTGCCGTTCGATGTACAGATGCAAATTGTTCGCTCAATGCAGGGGATGGAGAATGCGAAAATTGTTCGCCCCGGCTACGCTATTGAGTACGATTTCTTCGATCCACGCGACCTGAAGCCTACCCTGGAAAGCAAATTCATCCACGGTCTGTTCTTCGCGGGGCAGATTAACGGCACTACCGGCTACGAAGAAGCGGCTGCACAGGGCCTGCTTGCCGGTCTGAACGCCGCGCGCTTCTCTGCTGAGAAAGAGGGCTGGGCACCAGGCCGTTCTCAGGCGTATCTGGGCGTGCTGGTTGACGATCTCTGCACGCTGGGTACCAAAGAGCCGTACCGTATGTTTACCTCTCGCGCTGAATATCGCCTGATGCTGCGTGAAGATAACGCCGACCTGCGTCTGACCGAAATGGGCCGCGAGCTGGGTCTGGTCGATGACGAACGCTGGGCGCGCTTCAACGAAAAGCTGGAGCGCATTGAACAGGAACGTCAGCGCCTGAAAACCACCTGGGTGAATCCGCAGGCGGAAACCGCCGCCGAAGTGAACGCTCACTTAACCGCGCCGCTGTCGCGTGAAGCCAGCGGGGAAGATCTGCTGCGCCGTCCTGAAGTCACCTACGAGAACCTGGTCAAACTGACCGCCTTCGCGCCGGGGCTGGAAGACGCTGAAGCGGCAGAGCAGGTTGAGATCCAGGTGAAGTACGAAGGTTACATCGCGCGTCAGCAGGATGAGATCGAAAAACAGCAGCGTAACGAAAACACGCTGCTGCCGGAAATGCTGGACTACCGCCAGGTGACGGGCCTTTCCAACGAAGTGATCGCCAAGCTGAACGATCACAAACCGGTATCGATCGGCCAGGCATCCCGTATCTCCGGCGTCACGCCTGCAGCGATTTCGATCCTGCTGGTCTGGCTGAAAAAGCAGGGCATGCTGCGCCGCAGCGCGTAATGCCCAGAACATTGCCCGGTGGCGCTGCGCTTACCGGGCCTGATGAACCCGTAGGGCGGGTAAGCGAAGCGCCACCCGCCACCTAAGTTTTCCAACAGGTATTCACCGTGCTCAACAAACTCTCTCGTCTGCTGGATCAGGCAGGTATTTCGCTCACCGATCACCAGAAAAATCAGCTGGTGGCCTATGTCGATATGCTGAACAAATGGAACAAAGCGTACAACCTGACTTCAGTACGTGACCCCAACGAGATGCTGGTACGCCATATACTCGATAGCATCGTGGTTGCCCCGTGGCTGAAAGGTGAGCGTTTTATCGACGTGGGTACGGGACCTGGTTTACCGGGCGTTCCGCTGTCGATTGTTCGCCCTGAGAGCCACTTCACGCTGCTGGACAGCCTTGGCAAGCGCGTGCGCTTTTTACGTCAGGTACAGCATGAGCTGAAGCTTGAAAACATCACGCCCGTGCAGAGCAGGGTAGAGGAGTTCCCGGCAGAGCCGCCGTTTGACGGTGTTATCAGCCGCGCGTTTGCTTCGCTCAATGATATGGTGAGCTGGTGTAAGCACTTGCCGGCAGAGAATGGCCGCTTTTATGCGCTGAAAGGGCAGTTGCCAGGCGATGAGATTGAACAGCTCCCGGACGGTTTTGCTGTTGAATCCATCGAGAAATTACACATTCCTCAGCTCGATGGGGAGCGTCATCTGGTGATAATTAAGCCAAACAATTTTTAAAAAATTAATAAAAAATGTGGAATTTGTGCTGTTCTTCGCATGTTAAAAAACAGCACAACTACCGGGGATTTACCGGTGAGCTTTTAACCTCTTTTTCACTAAGGTTTTTCTTCAGGTTAACCTGGCCACTTTTATTCACCGAGAAGATAGTCATCTGTGAAAATATAAGTCTGCTAAAAGTGGGAGGCAGTAACCAGAACGCAATGTTAATTGTTTATTAAGAATGTCAATAAAACGTTTTTATTGTGTACTGGGCTGTTTTGAAAATAGTTACGACGTTTTGCTTTTAATTTCATAAAGATAAATTTATGCGATTTGCGCCTTTGATAAATACAACCTTATCGCAAATGTGTGTTTTGTGATCTCGTGCACGCTTTATCGCCAACGTTTTCGCGCTGTTTGCAGTTTTGGTCGAAGGTTGACGCTTTCAGCGAAAGTTAAAAAATAGCGGTGGGGAAAAATATTTAAACATTTATTCACCTTTTCGCTACTTAATGTTTGAAATCACGGGTGCGCACCGTATAATTTGACCGCTTTTTGATGCTTGACTCTGAGCCTTAAAGGACGTTTTATACGACACGCGGCATACCTCGAAGGGAGCAGGAGTAAAAACGTGATGTCTGTGTCGCTCTTGAGTAGAAACGTTGCTCGTAAGCTTCTGTTCATTCAGTTTCTGGCTGTGATAGCAAGTGGACTGCTGTTTAGCCTCAAAGACCCCTTCTGGGGCATCTCCGCCGTGTGCGGGGGTTTGGCGGTTGTGCTGCCAAACGTGTTGTTTATGATTTTTGCCTGGCGTCATCAGGCGCATACACCCGCCAAAGGCCGCGTGGCCTGGTCCTTCGCCCTCGGCGAAGTGTGTAAGGTGTTGCTGACCTTTGCTCTACTGGTGATGGCGCTGGCGGTTTTGAAAGTGGTCTTCATGCCGCTGATAGCAACGTGGGTTTTGGTGCTGGTGGTACAAGTTCTGGCTCCAGCTGTAATCAATAACAAAGGGTAAAAGGCATCATGGCTTCAGAAAATATGACGCCGCAGGATTACATAGGTCACCATCTGAATAACCTTCAGCTGGACCTGCGTACATTCTCGCTGGTGGATCCACATAACCCCCCGGCCACCTTCTGGACGATCAACATCGACTCCATGTTCTTCTCGGTGGTTTTGGGTCTTCTGTTCCTGGCCATGTTCCGCGGTGTTGCTAAACGAGCGACCAGCGGTGTACCAGGGAAATTCCAGACCTTCATCGAAATGATCATCGGCTTCGTCCATGGCAGCGTCAAAGACATGTACCATGGTAAGAGCAAGCTGATTGCTCCGCTGGCCCTGACCGTGTTCGTTTGGGTCTTCCTGATGAACCTGATGGACCTGCTGCCAATCGATCTGCTGCCGTTTATCGGCGAGCATATCTTCGGCCTGCCTGCGCTGCGTGTTGTACCGTCTGCGGACGTGAACATCACCCTGTCGATGGCGCTGGGCGTGTTTATCCTGATTCTTTTCTACAGCATCAAAATGAAAGGCGTAAGCGGCTTTGTGAAAGAGCTTACCTTGCAGCCGTTCAACCACTGGGCGTTTATTCCGGTCAACCTGATCCTGGAAGGCGTTAGCCTGCTGTCCAAACCTGTTTCACTGGGTCTGCGACTGTTTGGCAACATGTATGCGGGTGAGCTGATTTTCATTCTGATCGCGGGTCTTCTGCCGTGGTGGTCACAGTGGATTCTGAATGTGCCATGGGCCATTTTCCACATCCTGATCATTACGCTGCAAGCCTTTATCTTCATGGTTCTGACGATCGTCTATCTGTCGATGGCGTCTGAAGAGCACTGATTTTTTACCAACACTACTACGTTTTAATTGAAACAAACTGGAGACTGTCATGGAAAACCTGAATATGGATCTGCTGTACATGGCTGCCGCTGTGATGATGGGTCTGGCGGCTATCGGTGCTGCGATCGGTATCGGCATCCTCGGGGGCAAATTCCTGGAAGGCGCAGCGCGTCAACCTGATCTGATTCCTCTGCTGCGTACTCAGTTCTTTATCGTTATGGGTCTGGTGGATGCTATCCCAATGATCGCTGTAGGTCTGGGTCTGTACGTGATGTTTGCTGTCGCGTAGTAGTAGTTTTAAAACCCTAAGCCACAGAAATTAAAGAGGTATTGTGCTGTGAACATGAACGCAACAATCCTCGGCCAGGCCATCGCGTTTATTCTCTTTGTCTGGTTCTGCATGAAGTATGTATGGCCGCCTTTAATGGCTGCCATCGAAAAACGTCAGAAAGAAATTGCTGACGGTCTGGCTTCTGCAGAACGCGCTAAGAAAGATTTGGACCTTGCACAGGCCAACGCGACAGACCAGCTGAAAAAAGCGAAAGCTGAAGCTCAGGTAATCATTGAACAGGCTAACAAACGCCGTTCTCAGATCCTGGACGAAGCCAAAGCTGAAGCAGAACAGGAACGTACTAAGATCGTGACACAGGCTCAGGCAGAAATTGATGCTGAGCGTAAACGTGCTCGTGAAGAACTGCGTAAGCAGGTTGCGATTCTGGCTGTTGCTGGCGCCGAGAAGATCATCGAACGTTCCGTGGATGAAGCTGCTAACAGCGACATCGTGGACAAACTTGTCGCTGAACTGTAAGGAGGGAGGGGCTGATGTCTGAATTTGTTACGGTAGCTCGCCCCTACGCCAAAGCAGCTTTTGACTTTGCTGTCGAACACCAAAATGTCGATCGCTGGCAGGATATGCTGGCGTTTGCCGCTGAGGTGACGAAAAACGAACAAATGGCTGAGTTGCTTTCCGGTGCGTTAGCACCTGAAACTCTCGCCGCGTCGTTTATCGCCGTGTGCGGAGAGCAACTGGATGCCAACGGCCAGAACCTGATTAAGGTGATGGCAGAAAATGGTCGTCTCCGTGTGCTCCCGGATGTTCTCGAGCAGTTTGAGCACTTACGTGCCCTTAGTGAAGCAACCGCTGAAGTCGAAGTGACTTCTGCGACTGAACTGAGTAATGAACAGCTTGCGAAAATCACCGCCGCGATGGAAAAACGTCTGTCACGCAAAGTTAAGCTGAATTGCAAAATCGATAAGTCTGTAATGGCAGGCGTAATCATCCGTTCGGGTGATATGGTCATTGATGGCAGCGTACGCGGCCGTCTTGAACGCCTTGCAGACGTCTTGCAGTCTTAAGGGGACTGGAGCATGCAACTGAATTCCACCGAAATCAGCGAACTGATCAAGCAGCGCATTGCTCAGTTCAGTGTTGTGAGTGAAGCTCACAACGAAGGTACTATTGTTTCTGTAAGTGACGGTGTTATCCGCATCCACGGCCTGGCCGATTGTATGCAGGGTGAGATGATTTCCCTGCCGGGTAACCGTTACGCTATCGCACTGAACCTGGAGCGCGACTCCGTAGGTGCAGTTGTGATGGGTCCATACGCTGACCTCGCCGAAGGCATGAAGGTTAAGTGTACTGGCCGTATTCTGGAAGTGCCGGTTGGCCGTGGCCTGCTGGGTCGCGTTGTTAACACCCTGGGTGCGCCAATCGACGGTAAAGGTCCGGTTGAGCACGATGGCTTCTCCCCAATCGAAGTTATCGCACCAGGCGTTATCGACCGTCAGTCCGTAGATCAGCCTGTTCAGACAGGTTATAAGTCCGTTGATGCCATGATCCCAATCGGTCGTGGTCAGCGTGAACTGATCATCGGTGACCGTCAGACCGGTAAAACCGCGATGGCTATCGACGCCATCATCAACCAGCGTGACTCCGGCATCAAATGTGTGTACGTGGCTATTGGCCAGAAAGCGTCCACCATTTCTAACGTGGTTCGTAAACTGGAAGAGCACGGCGCACTGTCTAACACCATCGTTGTGGTAGCAACCGCGTCTGAATCTGCTGCACTGCAATACCTGGCACCATACGCCGGTTGCGCAATGGGCGAATACTTCCGTGACCGCGGTGAAGATGCGCTGATCGTATACGATGACCTGTCTAAACAGGCTGTTGCTTATCGTCAGGTTTCCCTGCTGCTCCGTCGTCCACCTGGACGTGAAGCGTTCCCTGGCGACGTATTCTACCTCCACTCTCGTCTGCTGGAGCGTGCTTCCCGCGTTAACGCGGAATACGTCGAGAACTTCACCAAAGGTGAAGTGAAGGGTAAAACGGGCTCTCTGACCGCTCTGCCGATCATTGAAACCCAGGCGGGTGACGTTTCTGCGTTCGTTCCGACCAACGTAATCTCCATTACCGATGGTCAGATCTTCCTGGAAACCAACCTGTTTAACTCCGGTATTCGTCCGGCGGTTAACCCGGGTATCTCCGTATCCCGTGTTGGTGGTGCTGCTCAGACCAAGATCATCAAGAAACTGTCCGGTGGTATCCGTACCGCGCTGGCACAGTATCGTGAACTGGCTGCGTTCTCTCAGTTCGCATCCGATCTGGACGAAGCAACCCGTAAACAGCTGAGCCACGGTCAGAAAGTGACCGAGCTGCTGAAGCAGAAACAGTACGCACCAATGTCTGTTGCTCAGCAGGGCCTGGTACTGTTCGCGGCTGAACGCGGTTACCTCGAAGATGTGGAACTGGCGAAAATCGGTAGCTTCGAAGCCGCTCTGCTGGCTTACGTCGACCGTGATCACGCTCCGCTGATGCAAGAGATCAACCAGACCGGTGGCTATAACGACGAAATCGAAGGCAAGCTGAAAGCTATCCTCGATTCCTTCAAAGCAACCCAATCCTGGTAATCGTCCGGCGGCTTGTCTCAGGACAAGCCGCCTGGCATTGAGGAGAAGCTCATGGCCGGCGCAAAAGAGATACGTAGTAAGATCGCAAGCGTCCAGAACACGCAAAAGATCACTAAAGCGATGGAGATGGTCGCCGCTTCCAAAATGCGTAAATCGCAGGATCGCATGGCGGCCAGCCGTCCTTATGCAGAAACCATGCGCAAAGTGATTGGTCACCTTGCAAACGGTAATCTGGAATATAAGCACCCTTACCTGGAAGAACGCGACGTTAAGCGCGTGGGCTACCTGGTGGTGTCGACCGACCGTGGTCTGTGTGGCGGCTTGAACATTAACCTGTTCAAAAAACTGCTGGCGGATATGAAAGCATGGTCTGAAAAAGGCGTTCAGTGCGATATCGCAATGATCGGCTCTAAAGGCGTCTCTTTCTTTAACTCCGTTGGTGGCAACATTGTCGCTCAGGTGACCGGTATGGGTGATAACCCGTCCCTGTCCGAACTGATCGGCCCGGTTAAAGTGATGTTGCAGGCCTATGATGAAGGCCGTCTGGACAGACTGTACGTTGTCAGCAACAAATTCATTAACACCATGTCTCAGGTTCCAACGCTCACTCAGATGCTGCCGTTACCGGCATCAGAAGATGACGAGCTGAAGCAAAAAGCCTGGGATTACCTGTATGAACCCGATCCGAAACCGCTGCTGGATACCCTGCTGCGTCGTTACGTTGAATCTCAGGTTTATCAGGGCGTTGTAGAAAACCTGGCCAGCGAGCAGGCCGCACGAATGGTGGCGATGAAAGCCGCGACCGATAATGGCGGCAGCCTGATTAAAGAGCTGCAGTTGGTTTACAACAAAGCTCGTCAGGCCAGCATTACTCAGGAACTCACCGAGATCGTCTCGGGGGCCGCCGCGGTTTAACCAGGTTTACGAATTACGTAGAGGATTCAAGATGGCTACTGGAAAGATTGTCCAGGTAATCGGCGCCGTGGTGGACGTCGAGTTCCCTCAGGACGCCGTACCACGCGTGTACGACGCGCTTGAGGTACAGAATGGTAACGAGAGCCTGGTGCTGGAAGTTCAGCAGCAGCTCGGCGGCGGTATCGTGCGTACCATCGCGATGGGTTCTTCCGACGGTCTGCGTCGTGGTCTGGAAGTCAAAGACCTTGAGCACCCGATCGAAGTCCCGGTAGGTAAAGCAACACTGGGTCGTATCATGAACGTATTGGGTCAGCCAATCGACATGAAAGGCGACATCGGTGAAGAAGAGCGTTGGGCTATCCACCGCGCAGCACCTTCCTACGAAGAGCTGTCCAGCTCTCAGGAACTGCTGGAAACCGGTATCAAAGTTATCGACCTGATGTGTCCGTTCGCGAAGGGCGGTAAAGTCGGTCTGTTCGGTGGTGCGGGTGTTGGTAAAACCGTAAACATGATGGAGCTGATCCGTAACATCGCGATCGAGCACTCCGGTTACTCCGTGTTTGCGGGCGTAGGTGAACGTACTCGTGAGGGTAACGACTTCTACCACGAAATGACCGACTCCAACGTTCTGGACAAAGTATCCCTGGTTTACGGCCAGATGAACGAGCCACCAGGAAACCGTCTGCGCGTTGCGCTGACCGGTCTGACGATGGCTGAGAAGTTCCGTGATGAAGGCCGTGACGTTCTGCTGTTCGTTGATAACATCTATCGTTACACCCTGGCCGGTACGGAAGTATCTGCACTGCTGGGTCGTATGCCTTCAGCGGTAGGTTATCAGCCTACGCTGGCGGAAGAGATGGGTGTTCTTCAGGAACGTATCACCTCTACCAAAACCGGTTCTATCACCTCCGTTCAGGCGGTATACGTACCTGCGGATGACTTGACTGACCCATCTCCAGCAACCACCTTTGCGCACTTAGATGCAACCGTGGTACTGAGCCGTCAGATCGCGTCTCTGGGTATCTACCCGGCCGTTGACCCGCTGGACTCCACCAGCCGTCAGCTGGATCCACTGGTTGTGGGTCAGGAACACTACGACACCGCGCGTGGCGTACAGTCCCTGCTGCAGCGTTACCAGGAACTGAAAGACATCATCGCCATCCTGGGTATGGATGAACTGTCTGAAGAAGACAAACTGGTGGTAGCACGTGCGCGTAAGATCCAGCGCTTCCTGTCCCAGCCGTTCTTCGTTGCGGAAGTATTCACCGGTTCTCCGGGTAAATACGTTTCCCTGAAAGACACCATCCGTGGCTTTAAAGGCATTATGGAAGGCGAATACGACCACCTGCCAGAGCAGGCGTTCTACATGGTTGGTTCCATCGAAGAAGCCGTGGAAAAAGCCAAAAAACTTTAACGCCTTAATCGGAGGGTGATATGGCAATGACTTACCACCTGGACGTCGTCAGCGCAGAGCAACAAATGTTCTCTGGTCTGGTCGAGAAAATCCAGGTAACGGGTAGTGAAGGTGAACTGGGTATTTTCCCGGGTCACGCACCGCTGCTCACCGCCATTAAGCCTGGTATGATCCGCATCGTTAAACAGTTCGGTCACGAAGAGTTTATCTATCTGTCCGGCGGCATTCTTGAAGTGCAGCCTGGCAGTGTGACCGTTCTGGCCGATACCGCTATCCGTGGACAGGATCTCGACGAAGCGCGAGCCCTGGAATCGAAGCGTAAGGCTGAAGAGCACATTAGCAGCTCTCATGGTGACGTGGATTACGCTCAGGCGTCTGCGGAGCTGGCCAAAGCGATCGCGAAACTGCGCGTTATCGAGTTGACCAAAAAAGCGATGTAACACCGGCTTGAAAAGCACAAAAGCCAGTCTGGATACCAGGCTGGCTTTTTTTTTCGGCCTTAATTCATGATGAAAAAGATGTAGAATTTTAAGCATCAAACGTTTTTACTTCACACTCAAACTACCGTCAGGATGCGTATGTCAAACAGTGCGATGAGCGTGGTGATCCTTGCCGCTGGCAAAGGGACCCGCATGTATTCCGATCTGCCTAAGGTGCTCCACACGCTTGCAGGAAAGCCAATGGTGCAGCATGTCATTGATGCAGCGAACGAACTGGGTGCCAGTCAGGTCCACCTGGTCTACGGCCACGGCGGCGATCTGCTTAAAAAGACGCTGAGCGATGACAAGCTCAACTGGGTGCTTCAGGCCGAACAGCTGGGCACAGGCCATGCGATGCAGCAGGCTGCGCCTTTCTTTGCGGATGACGAAGACATTTTGATGCTCTACGGCGATGTCCCGCTGATCTCCGTTGAAACCCTGACTCGCCTGCGTGAAGCCAAACCGCAGGGCGGCATCGGTTTGTTGACCGTCGTGCTGGACGATCCAAGCGGTTATGGTCGCATCACCCGTGAAAACGGCAACGTCACGGGTATTGTTGAGCACAAAGATGCCAGCGACGAACAGCGCCAGATTCAGGAGATAAACACCGGTATCCTGATTGCCAACGGCGCGGATATGAAGCGCTGGCTGTCCAGACTCGACAACAACAACGCGCAGGGTGAATACTACATCACCGACATCATTGCGATGGCGTACCACGAAGGGCGTGAAATTGCCGCCGTTCATCCGGCGCGCATCAGCGAAACGGACGGCGTGAACAACCGCCTGCAGCTTTCCCGTCTTGAGCGTATTTATCAGTCCGAGCAGGCCGAAAAACTGCTGCTGGCGGGCGTGATGCTGCGCGATCCGGCGCGTTTCGATCTGCGTGGTTCGTTATCTCACGGGCGTGACGTTGAAATTGATACGAA
This sequence comes from Enterobacter sp. 01-M-02-SI-ECC, assembly GCF_047530595.1. NCBI lineage: Bacteria > Pseudomonadati > Pseudomonadota > Gammaproteobacteria > Enterobacterales > Enterobacteriaceae > Enterobacter > Enterobacter sp. 01-M-02-SI-ECC. The sequence goes on from NZ_JBLKCZ010000006.1 coordinate 27,197, forward strand.
CGTTATCCTCGAAGGTCACGTCACGCTGGGCAATCGCGTCAAAATTGGCGCCGGCTGCGTGATTAAAAACAGCGTCATCGGTGACGACTGCGAAATTAGCCCGTACAGCGTGGTGGAAGATGCCCGTCTGGACGCGGCATGCACCATCGGCCCGTTTGCGCGTCTGCGCCCGGGCGCTGAGCTGCTGGAAGGCGCTCACGTGGGTAACTTCGTGGAAATGAAAAAAGCGCGTCTGGGTAAAGGCTCGAAAGCCGGTCATCTGACCTATCTGGGCGACGCGGAAATTGGCAATAACGTGAATATTGGTGCAGGGACTATTACCTGTAACTATGACGGCGCGAATAAGTTTAAAACCATCATCGGTGACGACGTGTTTGTTGGCTCCGATACGCAGCTGGTGGCGCCTGTTACCGTGGGTAACGGGGTGACCATTGCCGCGGGAACAACCGTTACGCGCGATGTGGCCGAGAACGAGCTGGTGTTAAGCCGCGTTCCGCAGGTCAGCAAGCAGGGCTGGAAACGCCCGGTGAAGAAGAAGTAACGGATTTACCCCTCACCCTAACCCTCTCCCCATAGGGAAGAGGGGATCGTTCGGTGCGGTGTTTTTCTCCCTCGCCCCTTTGGGGAGAGGGCCGGGGTGAGGGGATAATATAATCCTCCCCCCATAAGCAGTACCCATAAAAATAACCCCACTCTCTACAAGGCTCGGGGCGCCCGGAAAGGGCAAATACAGGTCAGCGACAACGCAGGCATAATGCCTAAATTCGGAATCTAAAATTATGTGTGGAATTGTTGGCGCAGTTGCGCAGCGTGATATTGCTGAAATCCTTCTCGAAGGTTTACGTCGTCTGGAATACCGTGGTTACGACTCAGCCGGTCTGGCTGTCGTCGATGCAGAAGGTCATATGACCCGTCTGCGTCGTCTCGGTAAAGTGCAGATGCTGGCCCAGGCCGCGGAAGAACATCCGCTGCACGGTGGTACCGGTATTGCGCACACCCGCTGGGCGACGCACGGAGAACCGTCTGAAGGTAACGCGCACCCGCATGTGTCTGAACACATCGTGGTCGTGCACAACGGCATTATCGAAAACCACGAACCGCTGCGCGAAGAACTGAAAGCGCGCGGCTACACCTTCGTCTCTGAAACTGACACCGAAGTGATTGCTCACCTGGTGCACTGGGAGCTGGAGCAGGGCGGCACGCTGCGTGATGCGGTGCTGCGTGCTATCCCTCAGCTGCGCGGTGCGTACGGTACGGTGATCATGGATTCCCGCGATCCGTCCACATTGCTGGCAGCGCGTTCCGGTAGCCCGATGGTTATCGGTCTGGGCATGGGCGAAAACTTCATCGCTTCTGACCAGCTGGCGCTCCTGCCGGTTACCCGTCGCTTTATCTTCCTGGAAGAGGGGGATATCGCGGAAGTGACCCGTCGCAGCGTGACCGTATTCGATACCAAAGGCGAGCAGGTAAAACGCCAGGAGATCGAATCTAACCTGCAGTACGACGCGGGCGACAAAGGCGCTTACCGTCACTACATGCAGAAAGAGATTTACGAGCAGCCAAACGCCATCAAAAACACGCTGACCGGGCGCATCAGCCACGGTGAAGTGGATCTGAGCGAGCTGGGCGCAAACGCGAACGAACTGCTCGGCAAGGTCGAGCATATTCAGATCGTGGCCTGCGGCACCTCCTACAACTCCGGCATGGTTTCTCGCTACTGGTTTGAATCCCTGGCGGGCGTGCCGTGCGATGTGGAAATCGCGTCTGAATTCCGCTATCGCAAATCCGCGGTGCGTCGTAACAGCCTGATGATCACCCTTTCCCAGTCCGGCGAAACGGCGGATACGCTGGCCGCGCTGCGTCTCTCTAAAGAGCTGGGTTACCTGGGCTCTCTGGCCATCTGTAACGTTCCTGGCTCATCGCTGGTGCGTGAGTCCGATCTGGCGCTGATGACCAAAGCGGGCACCGAAATCGGTGTGGCCTCTACCAAAGCGTTTACCACTCAGCTGACCGTTCTGCTGATGCTGGTGGCGAAGCTGGCGCGTCTGAAAGGTGAAGATGCGTCCGTTGAGCACGACATCGTTCACGGCCTGCAGGCGCTGCCGAGCCGTATTGAGCAGATGCTGTCTCAGGACAAACGCATTGAAGCGCTGGCGGAAGATTTCTCCGACAAACATCACGCCCTGTTCCTGGGTCGTGGCGATCAGTATCCGATTGCGCTGGAAGGCGCGCTGAAGCTGAAAGAGATCTCCTACATTCACGCTGAAGCCTATGCGGCTGGCGAGCTGAAGCACGGCCCGCTGGCGCTGATTGACGCGGATATGCCGGTCATCGTTGTGGCACCAAACAACGAACTGCTGGAAAAACTGAAGTCTAACATCGAAGAAGTGCGCGCCCGCGGCGGTGTTCTGTACGTCTTCGCCGACAAAGATGCCGGTTTTGTCAGCAACGACAACATGCATATCATCGAGATGCCGCATGTGGAAGAGGTGATTGCACCAATCTTCTACACCGTTCCGCTGCAGCTGTTGGCCTATCACGTTGCGCTGATCAAAGGTACCGACGTTGACCAGCCGCGTAACCTGGCGAAATCGGTTACCGTAGAATAATCCCTTCAGGCTCCACCTTCGGGTGGAGCTTTTTTATCCTGCCCGGCTTGTTTTTCATCAATCCTTTCTCGTTTTTAATAATGACAATTTGTCATCTTCAGCTACTTTTTTCAGTGTCACATAAAGAAAATATTTCTGAAAACGCCTTGTCATAAAAGCGTCTAACGCGATGAAAAATAAGCTTTCTTTTGCTTATTTTTAAGTGAAATTTACGTTGTCATAAAACTGTCATAATTCGTACATTTATCTGTCACCTGTTTGTCCTATTTTGCTCATCGTAGCCACTAAACAACGATTTACGAAAATCTTGCAGGAGACATTATGAAAGTTATGCGTACCACTGTCGCAACTGTTGTCGCCGCGACCTTATCTCTGAGCGCGTTCTCTGTATTTGCAGAAGCAAGCCTGACTGGCGCTGGTGCAACCTTCCCTGCGCCGGTGTATGCCAAATGGGCGGATACCTACCAGAAAGAAACCGGTAACAAGGTTAACTATCAGGGTATCGGCTCCTCCGGTGGCGTTAAACAAATTACCGCGAACACGGTTGATTTCGGCGCATCAGACGCTCCGCTGTCTGATGACAAACTGGCTCAGGAAGGCCTGTTCCAGTTCCCTACCGTGATCGGTGGCGTGGTCCTGGCCATCAACCTGCCGGGCGTGAAGTCGGGTGAGCTGGTGCTGGACGGCAAAACGCTGGGTGACATCTACCTGGGCAAAATCAAAAAATGGGATGACGAAGCGATCGCTAAACTCAACCCAGGCCTGAAGCTGCCTTCTCAGAACATCGCCGTGGTTCGCCGCGCGGATGGTTCCGGTACCTCTTTCGTGTTCACCAGCTACCTGGCAAAAGTGAACGAAGAGTGGAAATCTAAAGTCGGCTCCGGCTCTACCGTTAACTGGCCAACCGGTCTGGGCGGTAAAGGTAACGACGGTATCGCCGCGTTCGTACAGCGTCTGCCTGGCTCAATTGGTTACGTAGAGTATGCGTACGCCAAGCAGAACAATCTGTCCTACACCAAACTGGTTTCAGCCGACGGCAAACCGGTTAGCCCAACCGAAGAGAACTTTGCTAACGCCGCGAAAGGCGCTGACTGGAGCAAATCCTTCGCGCAGGATCTGACTAACCAGAAAGGCGAAGGTGCGTGGCCAATCACCTCTACCACCTTCATCCTGGTTCACAAAGAGCAGAAGAAACCTGAGCAGGGCGCCGAAGTGCTGAAGTTCTTCGACTGGGCGTACAAAAACGGCGGCAAACAGGCTAACGCTCTGGATTACGCCACCCTGCCGGACAACGTGGTTGAGCAGATTCGCGCTGCATGGAAAACCAACGTGAAAGACAGCAGCGGTAAAGCGCTGTACTAACAGGATATATTTAACGAAGATGGCGGGTGGCGCTGCGCTTACCCGCCCTACGGTTTAAGCTGTAGGCCCGGTAAGCGTTAGCGCCACCGGGCATATTCGTAAAAACGTCTCAAACAGAAGAGTAATTTATGGCTGCAACCAAGCCTGCATTTAACCCTCCGGGTAAAAAAGGTGACATGATTTTCAGCGCGCTGGTGAAACTGGCTGCGCTGATTGTGCTATTGCTGCTGGGCGGCATTATCGTGTCTCTGATTTTCTCCTCATGGCCGAGCATCCAGAAATTCGGTTTTTCCTTCCTGTGGACCAAAGAGTGGGACGCGCCGAACGACATCTACGGTGCCCTGGTGCCGATTTACGGCACGCTGGTGACCTCGTTCATCGCCCTGCTGATTGCGGTTCCGGTGAGCTTTGGTATTGCCCTGTTCCTGACGGAGCTGGCGCCGGGCTGGCTGCGACGCCCGCTGGGTATTGCCATCGAACTGCTGGCGGCTATTCCAAGTATCGTTTACGGCATGTGGGGTCTGTTCATCTTTGCTCCGCTGTTCGCAACGTATTTCCAGGAACCGGTCGGTAACGTGCTTTCCGCTATTCCGTTTGTGGGGGCCCTGTTCTCTGGCCCGGCTTTCGGTATTGGCATTCTGGCGGCAGGTGTGATCCTCGCCATCATGATTATTCCTTACATTGCGGCGGTCATGCGCGATGTCTTCGAACAAACGCCGGTGATGATGAAAGAGTCGGCCTACGGCATCGGCTGCACCACCTGGGAAGTTATCTGGCGCATTGTCCTTCCGTTCACCAAAAACGGGGTGATCGGGGGCGTGATGCTGGGTTTAGGTCGTGCGCTGGGTGAAACCATGGCGGTCACCTTTATCATCGGTAACACCTACCAGCTCGACAGCGCGTCGCTCTACATGCCGGGTAACAGTATTACCTCGGCGCTGGCGAATGAATTTGCGGAAGCGGAATCGGGGCTGCACGTGGCGGCGCTGATGGAGCTGGGTCTGATTCTGTTCGTTATCACCTTCATTGTTCTGGCGATTTCCAAGCTGATGATTATGCGCCTCGCTAAAAATGAGGGAGCACGCTAATGGCAACTCTCGAAATGCAAGCAACCGCTGAACTGGCGGAATCTCGCCGCAAAATGCAGGCCAGACGCCGCATGAAAAACCGTATTGCCCTGTCGCTCTCTATGGCGACGATGGCATTCGGCCTGTTCTGGCTGGTCTGGATCCTCTTCTCGACGGTCGTTCGCGGGATTGACGGGATGTCACTGTCGCTGTTCACCGAAATGACGCCGCCGCCGAACACGGCGGGTGGTGGCCTGGCGAATGCCCTGGCGGGCAGCGGCTTGCTGATCCTCTGGGCGACGGTCTTCGGCACGCCGCTGGGCATTATGGCGGGCATCTACCTGGCAGAATACGGTCGTAAATCCTGGCTGGCCGAAGTCATTCGCTTCATCAACGACATTCTGCTGTCTGCACCTTCTATCGTCGTGGGTCTGTTTGTTTACACCGTGGTGGTGGCGCAGATGGAACACTTCTCGGGCTGGGCGGGTGTGATTGCCCTGGCGCTGCTGCAGGTGCCGATTGTTATTCGTACCACCGAGAACATGCTGAAACTGGTGCCGGACAGCCTGCGAGAAGCGGCTTATGCGCTGGGTACGCCGAAATGGAAGATGATCTCTGCGATTACGCTGAAGGCGTCCGTCTCCGGGATCATGACCGGTATCCTGCTGGCGGTAGCGCGTATTGCGGGTGAAACGGCGCCGCTGCTGTTTACGTCTCTCTCCAACCAGTTCTGGAGCACGGACATGATGCAGCCGATCGCCAACCTGCCGGTGACGATCTTTAAATTTGCGATGAGCCCATTCGCGGAATGGCAGCAGCTGGCCTGGGCCGGGGTGCTGATCATTACCCTTTGCGTACTGTTGCTGAACATTCTGGCGCGCGTCATTTTCGCGAAGAAGAAACACGGTTAATTTTTTACGGCGCGGCAGCTCGCGGCGCCGAATGAGGAAATGAGTCAATGAGTATGGTTGATACTGCCCCGGGTAAGATTCAGGTTCGTGATTTGAACTTCTACTACGGCAAATTCCATGCCCTGAAGAACATCAACCTGGATATCGCGAAGAACCAGGTCACGGCATTTATCGGTCCGTCCGGCTGCGGAAAATCCACGCTGCTACGTACCTTTAACAAAATGTATTCGCTCTATCCGGAGCAGCGCGCTGAAGGTGAAATCATCCTGGACGGTGAAAACATTCTGACCCAGGCTCAGGATATCGCCCTGCTGCGCGCCAAAGTGGGGATGGTGTTCCAGAAACCAACGCCTTTCCCGATGTCAATTTACGACAACATCGCGTTTGGCGTGCGTCTGTTTGAAAAACTCTCCCGTGCCGATATGGACGAGCGCGTGCAGTGGGCTTTGACCAAGGCCGCATTATGGAACGAAACCAAAGATAAGTTGCACCAGAGCGGTTACTCTCTCTCCGGCGGTCAGCAGCAGCGTCTGTGCATTGCGCGCGGTATTGCTATTCGCCCGGAAGTGTTGCTGCTGGATGAGCCGTGTTCAGCGCTGGACCCGATCTCAACCGGCCGTATTGAAGAGCTGATCACCGAGCTGAAGCAGGATTACACCGTGGTTATCGTGACCCATAACATGCAGCAGGCTGCACGTTGTTCCGATCACACGGCGTTTATGTACCTGGGCGAGTTGATTGAGTTCAGCGATACGGACGCGCTGTTCACCAGGCCCGCGAAGAAACAAACCGAAGATTATATTACTGGCCGCTACGGTTGATTTGCCTTAGTGCATGTGGAGAAACCATGGACAACCTCAATCTTAATAAACACATTTCCGGCCAGTTCAACGCAGAGCTGGAAAGCATTCGCACCCAGGTAATGACCATGGGCGGCATGGTCGAGCAGCAGCTTTCTGATGCGATTACTGCAATGCACAATCAGGACAGCGAGCTGGCGAAGCGCGTCATTGAAGGCGACAAAAACGTCAACATGATGGAAGTCGCTATCGACGAGGCCTGCGTGCGCATTATCGCGAAACGCCAGCCGACGGCGAGCGATCTGCGTCTGGTGATGGCAATCATCAAGACCATCGCCGAGCTGGAGCGTATTGGTGACGTTGCGGATAAAATCTGCCGCACCGCGCTGGAGAAATTCTCTCAGCAGCACCAGCCCCTGCTGGTGAGCCTGGAGTCGCTGGGCCGCCACACCGTGCAGATGCTGCACGACGTGCTGGATGCCTTTGCGCGTATGGATCTGGACGAAGCGGTGCGTATCTACCGTGAAGACAAGAAGGTCGACCAGGAGTATGAAGGCATCGTGCGTCAGCTGATGACCTACATGATGGAAGATTCCCGTACGATCCCAAGCGTACTGACCGCCCTGTTCTGCGCGCGCTCTATTGAGCGTATCGGCGACCGCTGCCAGAATATTTGCGAATACATCTTCTACTTCGTGAAAGGTCAGGACTTCCGTCACGTGGGCGGCGACGAGCTGGACAAACTGCTGGCGGGTAAAGATCCGAAAGAGTGATTTTACCCTCACCCTAACCCTCTCCCACAGGGAGAGAGGACAATTCGGTTTTCTCCCTCTCCCCTGGGGAGAGGGTCGGGATGAGGGGGAAAACTCAGCGAGTAATATTCCACCCGCGTGCCTTCCACAGCGCTGGCAACTGCGCCAGATCGGTAAAGGTCGTCACGTTCGGATGATCGATCGGCTTGTTGTGCGGGTCGGCGCAGAAGTAAAACACCTCCATCCCCGCATCAATCCCTGACTGCGCGCCCGCAGACGAGTCATCCACCAGAATGCAGTTCTCTACGTTGACGTTCATTGCTTTTGCCGCATGAAACATCAGCGCCGGGTCTGGCTTCCAGCGCTGGATATCGTAGCCGCTGAACAGTTTTTCCGGGAAATGGTGCAACATCTCAAGCTTGCCCAGCGAATGCTGCATTTTGCTGACCGGGCCGTTAGAGACGACGCAGACAGGCACCGTCATCGCATCCAGCAGCGCGTTTGCGCCCGGAATGACCTCCAGCTCCGAATCAAACAGGCGTGCGACCTCGGCGCGGTACACCGGTTCCAGATCGGCTTTCGCCAGATCCACACCGTGTTCCCGGTTAATGATGTCGATGATCTCGTAGAGCTTCACGCCCTTAAAGCGTTTAAACACCTCTTCGAGCTCCAGCGTAATGCCAAATTCCTTGAACATAGTGACATACGCGCGGGAACAAATGACCTCACTGTCGACCAGCGTACCGTCGCAGTCGAAAAATACCGCTTCAATTCCGGACATGCCTTTCCCTTTTAACAAGTTTAACGTTTACGTACGGCAGTTCGCCGGGACGCAATCGTTGCCGTATAAGCAAAATCAATGAAAAAAGTATCACGTAACCGCCACTATTGTCGCATTTTGGTATAGGATAGCGACGAATTTTCCCTCCTTGTTCGGAATTGATGATGAGTCAACAACACACTACCCAGACGTCTGGTCAGGGTCTGCTTGAGCGCGTTTTTAAACTGCGCGAGCACGGCACAACGGCACGCACCGAAGTGATCGCTGGTTTCACCACCTTCCTGACGATGGTCTATATCGTTTTTGTGAACCCTCAAATTCTGGGCGTTGCTGGCATGGATACCAGCGCCGTCTTTGTAACCACCTGCCTGATTGCGGCCCTTGGCAGCATTCTGATGGGTGTGTTCGCTAACCTGCCGGTTGCGCTGGCACCGGCGATGGGCCTGAATGCGTTCTTCGCATTCGTGGTTGTTCAGGCGATGGGGCTGCCGTGGCAGGTTGGCATGGGCGCCATCTTCTGGGGCGCGGTTGGCCTGCTGCTGCTGACCATTTTCCGCGTGCGTTACTGGATGATTGCAAACATTCCCGTGAGTCTGCGCGTGGGCATCACCAGCGGTATCGGTCTGTTCATCGGGATGATGGGGCTGAAAAACGCCGGCGTTATCGTGGCGAACCCGGATACGCTGGTGAGCATCGGTCACCTGACCTCTCATAACGTGCTGCTGGGCGTGCTGGGCTTCTTTATCATCGCGATCCTGGCTTCCCGCAATATTCACGCGGCGGTGCTGGTCTCCATCGTGGTCACCACCCTGCTGGGCTGGATGCTGGGCGACGTTCACTATAACGGTATTGTCTCCGCGCCACCGAGCGTCTCTACCGTGATTGGTCATGTCGATCTGGCGGGTTCCCTGAACCTGGGCCTGGCGGGCGTGATTTTCTCCTTCATGCTGGTCAACCTGTTTGACTCCTCCGGCACGCTGATTGGCGTGACCGACAAAGCGGGCCTGGCGGATGAAAAAGGCAAATTCCCGCGCATGAAGCAGGCGCTGTTTGTGGACAGCGTCTCCTCTGTGACCGGTGCTTTTATCGGAACCTCGTCCGTTACCGCGTACATTGAATCGTCTTCCGGCGTGTCCGTGGGAGGCCGTACCGGCCTGACGGCGGTGGTCGTGGGTATTCTGTTCCTGCTGGTGATCTTCCTCTCTCCGCTGGCGGGTATGGTTCCACCGTATGCGGCAGCCGGCGCGCTGATCTATGTGGGGGTGCTGATGACCTCCAGCCTGTCTCGCGTGAAGTGGGATGATTTAACCGAAGCGGTGCCGGCGTTTATTACCGCCGTGATGATGCCGTTCAGCTTCTCGATTACCGAAGGTATCGCGCTGGGCTTTATCTCTTACTGCGTAATGAAGATCGGTACCGGCCGCTTCCGCGACCTCAGCCCGTGCGTCATCGTTGTGGCGCTGCTGTTTGTGCTGAAGATTGTGTTTATTGATGCCAAATAAACAGCAAGCCCTTTTCGAAGAAAAGGGCTTTAGTGTTTGCACCCTCTCCCGTGGGAGAGGGCTGGGGTGAGGGCATCAGGCCGCAATAAGCTTACGCCTTCACCCGCTTAATATAATCCCCAAACGCCGTCAGCTGGCCAGACAGATGATCGCGCGTGCTCTGATCCACCACTTCACCCGTTTGCGGGTCGACCTTGTTCTGAATCACACCACCCATAAATTCCGGCTTGTTCATGACCATCGCATCCAGGAATACCAGGATCTGGCGCAGATGATACTGGCAGCGCGCGCCGCCAATCGCGCCCATTGAGCTGGTCTGGATCAGCACCGGCTTACCTGCCAGCGGCTGCTCAGGTAAACGGGACAGCCAGTCGATGGCATTCTTCAGACCACCCGGAACCGAATAGTTATACTCCGGCGTGACGATGACCACGCCGTCAGCCTGGCGGATCTGCTCTGCCAGCGCCTCAACGCTCTGCGGAAAACCCTCTTCCTGCTGTACGTCAGCGTCATACAGCGGAATATCGCCAATAGACGGCAGGGCGCTAATTTCCATTCCTGCCGGTGCCAGCTGTGGCAGCGTGCGGGCAACCATCCCGTTAAATGAACCTTTGCGCAGGCTTCCCAGTAACGTAACTACTTTCAACGTATCAGACATGATTACTCCTGTTTCATCATGATGACCCTGATCGGATCAGCTAAGGGTGAATGCTTTTTCTGCCGGTAAACTGGTTAAACGCATCAGGCGTGCGGCGGGCTCGTTGGCGCGCTCGGGCACATCAGGAAGGCTACGCCATCCCTGTTGGCTGTCAAATTCCCAGATTTTCATGCGTTCGATGGCGGGGGTAACCGCAATGGACCAAATGAGCACATCCTCTGCGTCGCTGAGCGCCTCTACCAGCGTGGCCTGAGTGGCGCGCAGACGTCCGGAGCCTGGAAGCAGTTGCAGCATGCTGGCGTCGTCTGAGGCGCATCCACAGAGCTTGCGAATGCTCTGGCGCAGGGTAATGAGCTGGGCTCGGGCTTCGACAGGATCGTTCTGGTTGCGTACCCACAGCTTCTCATTGCTGGAGAGCGGATAGTCTTCATGCGCATTACCGCCATGGAAGCTGCGCGTCGCGCGCTGAAGTTCCATATCCAGCCCACAATCCCCTTCGGTGGTCAGCGCGACGCCAATGATATTGCCCGCGTAGGCAATCGAAAAACGAGGGAGATCCGGGTCGGCAAAGACCGGGCGGCCTTCGGGTTGGGTAATGATGTCCGGCAGCTCGCTGGTGCCGTACAGCATAAACAGCAGTTCTGCGAGAAGCGCTCTGGACGCTAAAAACCGCGTTCTGCGGTGTTCCGGGAGAGTGAGAGCTTCACTGTGACAGGCTGAAGAAATTCTTGCCGATACGAGACGTCCTTCCGTAAGTATCCCTCTTGCAAAGTGCGTAGCCATTTTTCGCTCCTTGATAATGGTCGTAATCGGTTAAACGGTTACATGATTATCGCTTAACTTGACTCCTGTTTTAATCAGTAAATGGGAGTAAGAGAAGCCTCAGGACCGAACTTTACATTTTCTTAGGCAAAAATTGGATCGCTGGCACCGTACAGCGCCTTGATGGTTTCCCGCAGCCAGAGGATTTTCGGATTATGGCTGTTCCGTTTATGCCAGATCAGCGTGAAGGGAACGGTAAGCTTTTCAGCCTGCGCTTCGTCAATGGGAATGGGCAGCGCGATCAGCTTCCGCTGGTGGAGTTGATTGTAGTGATGGCAGTAGTGCGGAGCCGTGGCGATATAGTTGTGACCGGGCTGCGCTGCCATAAACATCGACTGCTCAAAGCCCGGCACGCTCATGGCAATGTTTCTCTCCCGACCCATCTCCTTTAGCACTTCGTCCAGTGCCCAGGTGTCGCTGCGTTCCCAGAAGATGCTGATGTGCGGGTAGCGCAGGAAGGTCTCAAGATTCCATTCGTCCTGTAGCGCGGGGTGATCCTCACGCAGATACACGCACGGACGGTCGCTGAACAGGATCTCATAGTCGATGAACCACGGCATTAGCTTCAGCAATTCACGCGATCGCGGGTGCGTTTCGCGTCCGGTGAATCCCAGATCCACCTCTCCACGCGTAATGGCGTCCAGCGAGTCATAATCCCAGTGACGCATCTTCACCGTAGCCTGCGGATAGCGCTGGTTCACCTGCTCCAGCAGGGCGTTAAAGCGGATCAGCATCAACGGCGTTTCGGCGGCCAGCACGAACGTTAGCCCGCCCGGGGAATCATGGTGGAATTTATCGAGGATCTGGTTGCCGATTTGCATCCAGTCAGCCAAATCCTGCTCGAGGCTTACCGTCAGCGGGGTCGGCAGCAGCCCCAACGGCGTTTTGACAAACAGCGGGTCGTCAAACCAGTCACGCAGCTTGGCCAGCGATTTACTCACCGCAGACGGCGTCACGTTCATCCGCTTCGCCGCTTTGGTGACGCTGCGCTCCTGCAGCAAAAGCTGCAGGCACAGCAACAGGTTAAGATCGAGACTGCTGATGGGCTTCTTCCTAATGCGCCGCGGGCTGGATGACCATAAGTAAGGTGATGCACAGTATGCTACAGCCAATCAGAACCCCGATCAGCATATTCAGCGCGTTAAGCCCGATGACCGCCGCCAGCCAAATCCACAGCGACGAGCCGCAGACCTGCGCAATTCCCAGCACCGAGCTTGCCACGCCTGCCCGCAGCGAGAAGGGGCCAAGCGCCTGGCTCATCGCCACGCCAAAGCCAACCGAGAACCCGGCACAAATAAGGGTAATACCCGCCAGCATCACCGCATGCGAGCTGGTGGTTGCCAGGATCGCGCCAGCCGTGAGGAATAAAACCTGTGAGGTCAGCATCAACGCACGCTGGCTAAAAACATTTAGCGCAAACGGGGTAGAGAACGAGACCGCCATACTGACCATGGCGGTTAATGCCATCACCGTTGAATACTCACCCCGATCGAAGCCCATGGTTTCCATCAGTAAAACCGGGGAAACGTTTACATAGGTCAGGATCACCGCCACGCTTAACGTGGTCACGGTCAGACGACTGAGGAAAAAGCGGTTAAGCAGCTTCTCGGCTGGGTGAATGGTTGCGGTATGACCGGTATTCTGCGAGCCCGGGTGGGTCTCTTTCAGCACGGCGATAGACAGGATAAACACCAGCGCGCCCATCGCCGCCATGGTCCAGAACAGGCTCTGCCACGGGAATTTCAGCATGATCAGATATCCCACGACCGGGGCCAGCACCGGGATAATGCAGGTAATACCGTTCAGCATCGAAAGCACCTTAGCGCGACGCTGGGCGCTTAAGGTATCGCGCAAAATGGCAAACGCGACGACGTAGCAGCCACCGGCGCCAATGCCCTGGATAAACCGTCCGGCCAGGAACAAGGTGCTGCTTTGCGCCTGTGAGCAGAGAAGAGAGGCCAGGGCAAAAATGATGGCGCCGCTTATCGCGACGGGTTGACGGCCTGCCTTATCCGCGATCTTCCCGGCAAAGACCATAGACGACGCCATCCCCGCGAGGTAGGCCGAAAACGCGATGTGCAGCTGCGCTTCGCTGGCGCCCAGATCGCGGGCGATGTGCGGCAATCCCACCAGATACATATCAATGCCGGACGGATAAAGCAGAACTAAAGCGAAACTACAAAACAGAAAACGCGCCATAAACCCCCCATAGATGCAGGCATGCAGGATAGGGGGTGAAAAGGGATTAGGCGAGTTGCCATTTGGACAATGGTGATTTCCCTGGAGGAAATCACCATCAGCGATCGGGCCTTACTTACCGATACAGAAGCTCGAGAAAATCCGTCCCAGCAGATCGTCCGACGTAAACTCCCCGGTGATCTCGCTCAGATTCTGCTGCGCCAGACGCAGCTCTTCCGCCAGCAGTTCACCCGCCCACGCGCCGATCAGCTGCGCTTTACCCTGAACAAGGTGGTTTGCCGCCTCTTCCAGCGCCTGCAGGTGACGACGACGCGCCAGGAAGCCGCCTTCCATGCTGGTATCAAAGCCCATGCTCTGCTTGAGATGGTTACGCAGGTCGTCAACGCCTTCACCGGTACGCGCCGACAGGCGAATCAGTGAGTGACCATTCACATCGCTGATGCCCAGCGTTTCGCCGGTGACGTCCGCTTTGTTACGCACCACGGTGATGGGCAGTTTAGCCGGCAGACGGGCGATAAAGTCTGGCCAGATCTCAGCCGGGTCAACGGCGTCGGTCGTGGTGCCGTCCACCATAAACAGCACGCGGTCGGCCTGCTCGATCTCCTGCCAGGCACGTTCGATACCGATGCGCTCAACCTCGTCGCTGGCATCGCGCAGGCCGGCGGTGTCGATGATGTGCAGCGGCATGCCGTCGATGTGGATGTGCTCGCGCAGCACGTCGCGAGTGGTGCCGGCAATGTCGGTTACGATTGCCGCTTCACGGCCCGCCAGGGCGTTCAGCAGGCTTGATTTCCCGGCGTTAGGGCGTCCGGCAATCACCACCTTCATCCCTTCGCGCAGCAGGCTGCCCTGGCGCGCTTCGGCGCGAACGGCGTCGAGATCGGCCATCACCTGGTTGAGCTGCGCTTCGATTTTACCGTCAGAGAGGAAGTCGATCTCCTCATCCGGGAAGTCGATAGCCGCTTCCACGTAGATCCTGAGGTGAGTAAGTGCTTCCACAAGGTGATTTACGCGGGCGGAGAATGCCCCCTGCAGCGAGTTCAGGGCGGAGCGGGCCGCCTGTTCAGAACTGGCGTCGATCAGGTCTGCAATCGCTTCTGCCTGCGCCAGGTCGAGCTTGTCGTTGAGGAAGGCACGCTCGGAGAACTCGCCCGGCTTCGCAATGCGCAGGCCAGGCAGGGTCAGGATACGTTTTAACAGCAGGTCGAGGATAACCGGGCCGCCGTGGCCCTGCAGCTCCAGCACGTCTTCGCCGGTGAAAGAGTTCGGGCCGGGGAACCACAGCGCAATGCCCTGGTCCAGCGGCGTGCCGTCGGTATCTTTAAACGGCAGGTAATCAGCGTAGCGCGGCTTTGGCAGTTTACCCAGCACCGCTTCGGCCACCTCGCGCGCCTTCAGGCCGGAGATACGCAGAATGCCTACACCACCGCGTCCCGGTGGGGTTGCCTGGGCGACGATAGTGTCGTTATGGCTCATGGTTGGTCTCGTTCAATACAAATAAAAAAGGCGGTCAATCGACCGCCCTTATTTTAGCGTTAACTTACCGAATCAGGACTTTTTCTTTTCGCGGCTATGCAGGCCACGTTTTTCCAGACCACGGTAAATCAGCTGCTGCTGGATGATGGTCACCAGGTTGCTGACGATATAGTACAGCACCAGACCTGACGGGAACCACAGGAAGAACACGGTGAAGATGACCGGCATAAAGGTCATAATCTTCTGCTGCATCGGGTCGGTCACGGTGGTCGGCGACATCTTCTGGATGAAGAACATCGTCACGCCCATCAGGATCGGCAGGATGTAGTACGGGTCCTGTGCGGACAGGTCATGGATCCACAGTGCGAACGGCGCGTGGCGCAGCTCAACGGAACCCATCAGCATGTAGTACAGCGCAAGGAAGATTGGCATCTGAATCAGCAGCGGGAAGCAACCACCCAGTGGGTTTACTTTCTCTGCTTTGTACAGGGCCATCATTTCCTGGCTCTGACGCTGTTTGTCATCCCCCAGACGCTCACGCATAGCCTGAATCTTCGGCTGCAGCATACGCATCTTCGCCATGGAGGTGTACTGCGCTTTAGTCAGCGGGTACATGATGCCACGAACGATGAAGGTAATAACGATGATGGAGAAGCCCCAGTTACCCAGGAAGCTGTGGATGAACTTCAGCAGCTTAAACAGCGGCTGAGAGATGAACCACAACCAACCGTAATCAACGGTCAGATCCAGGTGCGGCGCAACAGCGGCCATTTTGTCCTGAATTTCCGGGCCGACCCACAGGGTGCTTGCCATCTTACCGGTTTGACCCGGCTGAACCAGAACCGGCTGAGATTTGTAGCCGATGGCTGCAAGACCGTTGCCCAGGTTCGCGGTATAGAAGTTATTCGTACCGTCGTTGTTTGGGATCCAGGCCGTAGCGAAATACTGTTGCAGCATCGCAACCCAACCGCCTTTGGAACTAACGTTCAGGTTTTCGTTATCGGCAATGGTGTCGAATTTGTATTTCTCATACTTCGCGTCTGGCGTGGAGTACGCCGCGCCACGGAAGGTATGCAGCGCAAAGTTGCTGCTTCCGGTGTCACGGTGAGACGGCAGATTGATGGACTGCTTCAGCTGGCCAAAGGTAGACAGTTCCAGCGGTTTCGCACTGGCGTTCTGTACGCTGTAGCCCACGTTCACCGCATATTCACCGCGCTTCAGGGTGAAGGTTTTAGTGAAGGTGTTGCCTGCGGCGTCGGTATACGTCATCGGGATCGCGAGTTCGTTCTGACCATCAGCCAGCACAAAGGTGTCGCTCTCGACGGTATACAGTGGACGCGCACCGTTAGCCGGGTTATCCGGGCCATCACGACCGGTCAGGCCGCTCTGCGCCTGGTAGATAAACTCAGGCGTGGTTTCCAGTAACTGGAACGGTTCGTTAGACTTCAGCTCTTTCGGGTAGGTCAACAGCAGCGCCTGCTCAACATCACCACCACGGGTGTTGATTGTCAGCTCAAGCACATCGGTCTTAACCGTAATCTGTTTCCCCTGGCCACTGGCCGGTACGCCCTGGTCGGCGGCGCTACCCGCTGCGGTGGTCGTAGTCTGCGTGGTCTGCTGCTGGGGTTGAGGATTTTTATCCTGCTCCCATGCCTGCCAGATCATGAAAGACACGAACAACAAAGCGATGATAAGAAGATTGCGTTGCGAATCCATCGTTAGTGTTCTCTGGTATCAAAGGGTCCTGGAGGGACGGGGTCGTCTCCACCGGGGTGTAAAGGGTGGCATTTTAATACGCGTTTCACCGTCAACCAACTGCCTTTTATCACTCCAAACCTGCGCAATGCCTCAATTCCGTAGCTTGAGCATGTTGGTGTGAAACGGCAGTGCGGCCCGAGTAGCGGACTAATCAGGCGTTGATAGACCCGAATGAGGGCTATCAGGACCCGTGAGCCAGGCGACAGTGGCGGCGCCATAATTTTTCCAACGCTTCCGAGAGAGCACGGTTATCGAGGTCGGCAACCCCTTTCTTCGCCACCACCACGAAATCCATTGAAGGCAGTTCGTGCTGACGTAAACGGAAGCTTTCACGCGTCAGACGTTTAATCCGATTGCGTTCATGCGCACGCTTAACATTTTTCTTGGCGACTGTGAGACCGATGCGGGGATGCCCCAGCGAATTTTGGCGGCCGAGGATGGTGATTTGCGGCGTGCCAGCCCGTAGTGGCTGCTGGAAGACGAAAGTGAAATGAGCGGGAGTTAACAAACGTAACTCCCTGGGAAATGCTAGCTTAACCACTCAGGGGTTAGCTTTATTACTTGGAAACGGTCAGACGAGCGCGGCCTTTAGCACGACGACGTGCCAGAACCTGACGACCATTTTTAGTAGCCATACGAGCACGGAAGCCGTGAGAACGGTTGCGCTTCAGTACAGACGGTTGAAAAGTGCGTTTCATGGCGATTTCTACCTAAACTTGAATAAATTCACTGACTTTTGCGTATACCCGAACGAGTTTCGAACGACTAACGCCTCAGCGTGGGTGATTAAAGAGGCCGGATTGTAATAATTGTACACTCCGGAGTCAATTCTCTTTCCTTATTTCCCGCGTATTTCCGCACGTTTTCGCGTGGAAAATGAGCAACGGACGACGCAGGAAGATGAGCATCACGCGCCGGGTCGAGGATTATACGGCCTCGCCAACAAAGCGCAAGGATCGTCCCGGATCTTCGTTAGATCATTTAAGCAATAAATTGTCTGTGCTCATTAATTTTTCCAATATGCGGACTAAATCGTGGGGCACTGGCGCCAGGATCGTTTACACTTATCCGGTTCCGGATCTTCCTGTGGATAAATCGGGAAGAATCTGTGAGAAACAGAAGATCTCTGGCTCAGTTTAGGCTATGATCCGCGGTCCCGATCGGGATCCCAGGATCCTGGTCAGGATAAATTGCAGATAGCAATTCGCACGTCCCCCTTTACACAGGGTCATGTCGATGTGCGCCAACAATCATGAATATTCAATAGTTTTCTTTTATTGTTCGAGTGGAGTCCGCCGTGTCACTTTCGCTTTGGCAGCAGTGTCTTGCCCGATTGCAGGATGAGTTACCAGCCACAGAATTCAGTATGTGGATCCGCCCGTTGCAGGCGGAACTGAGCGATAACACGCTGGCTTTGTATGCGCCAAACCGTTTTGTGCTCGATTGGGTAAGGGACAAGTACCTTAATAACATCAATGGACTGCTGAACGATTTCTGCGGGTCTGATGCCCCGCAGCTGCGCTTTGAAGTGGGTACAAAGCCGGTTACCCAAACCGTTCGTGAAACCGTGAACGTAGCAGCACCTGCTCAGGCCGCGCCTGCTCCGGCCCCTCGCGTCGCACCCGCTCGTCAGGGCTGGGATAATGTCCCCGCACCGGCTGAGCCAACCTACCGCTCTAACGTTAACGTGAAACACACGTTCGATAACTTCGTTGAAGGTAAGTCGAACCAGCTGGCGCGCGCGGCGGCTCGTCAGGTTGCTGATAACCCTGGTGGGGCCTACAACCCGCTGTTCCTTTATGGCGGTACGGGTCTGGGTAAAACGCACTTGCTGCATGCGGTGGGTAACGGCATTATGGCGCGCAAGCCCAATGCCAAAGTGGTGTATATGCACTCCGAACGCTTCGTTCAGGACATGGTAAAAGCCCTGCAAAACAATGCGATCGAAGAGTTTAAACGCTACTATCGTTCTGTTGACGCGCTGCTCATCGATGACATCCAGTTCTTTGCCAATAAAGAACGATCGCAGGAAGAGTTTTTCCACACCTTTAATGCCCTGCTGGAAGGCAATCAGCAGATCATTTTGACCTCGGATCGTTACCCAAAAGAGATCAACGGCGTTGAAGATCGTCTGAAATCCCGCTTCGGCTGGGGCCTGACGGTGGCGATCGAGCCACCGGAGCTGGAAACCCGCGTCGCGATCCTGATGAAGAAAGCCGATGAAAACGACATTCGCCTGCCGGGCGAAGTGGCGTTCTTCATTGCCAAGCGTCTGCGCTCCAACGTGCGTGAGCTGGAAGGGGCGCTGAACCGCGTTATCGCCAATGCCAACTTCACCGGTCGTGCGATCACCATCGATTTTGTGCGTGAAGCGCTGCGAGATTTGCTGGCATTGCAGGAAAAACTGGTCACTATCGACAATATTCAAAAGACGGTGGCTGAGTACTACAAGATCAAAGTGGCAGATTTACTGTCTAAACGTCGTTCCCGCTCGGTGGCGCGTCCGCGTCAGATGGCGATGGCGCTGGCTAAGGAGTTAACCAACCACAGTCTGCCGGAAATCGGGGATGCGTTTGGTGGCCGTGACCATACGACCGTGCTGCACGCTTGTCGCAAGATTGAGCAGTTACGCGAAGAAAGCCACGACATAAAAGAAGATTTTTCCAATCTAATCAGAACATTATCATCGTGACGCTATGAAATTTACCGTTGAACGTGAACATTTATTAAAACCGCTGCAACAGGTGAGTGGCCCATTAGGTGGCCGCCCAACGCTGCCTATTCTCGGAAACCTGCTGCTTCAGGTCGCGGACGGTACGCTGTCGCTGACCGGTACAGATCTGGAAATGGAAATGATCGCGCGCGTTACGCTGACGCAGCCGCACGACGCGGGCGCGACCACGGTTCCGGCACGTAAATTCTTTGATATCTGCCGCGGGCTGCCGGAAGGCGCTGAAATCGCCGTGCAGCTGGAAGGCGACCGTATGCTGGTGCGCTCTGGCCGCAGCCGTTTCTCGCTCTCCACGCTGCCTGCTGCGGACTTCCCGAACCTGGACGACTGGCAGAGCGAAGTTGAATTCACCCTGCCGCAGGCGACGATGAAGCGTCTGATTGAAGCCACGCAGTTCTCCATGGCGCATCAGGACGTCCGTTACTACTTAAACGGCATGCTGTTCGAAACCGAAGGTGAAGAGCTGCGTACCGTAGCCACCGACGGCCACCGTCTGGCGGTCTGTTCTATGCCGATTGGCGACGCGCTGCCAAACCATTCGGTGATCGTGCCGCGTAAAGGGGTGATTGAGCTGATGCGTATGCTCGACGGCGGCGACACGCCGCTGCGCGTGCAGATCGGCAGCAACAATATCCGCGCACACGTGGGCGATTTTGTCTTCACTTCGAAGCTGGTTGACGGTCGTTTCCCTGATTATCGCCGCGTATTGCCGAAGAATCCGGACAAAACGCTGGAAGCAGGCTGCGACAGCCTCAAGCAGGCCTTTGCCCGTGCGGCCATTCTCTCAAACGAGAAATTCCGCGGCGTGCGCCTGTACGTGAGTGAAAACCAGATCAAAATCACCGCTAACAACCCGGAGCAGGAAGAGGCAGAAGAAATTCTGGACGTCACCTACGCCGGAACCGAGATGGAAATCGGCTTTAACGTCAGCTACGTGCTGGATGTGCTGAATGCGCTGAAGTGCGAGAACGTGCGCATTCTGCTGACCGACTCCGTTTCAAGCGTACAGATTGAAGATGCCGCATCACAGTCGGCTGCTTATGTTGTCATGCCAATGAGACTGTAATGTCGCTCACCCGTCTGTTGATCCGCGACTTTCGCAATATCGAAAGCGCGGATCTCGCTTTATCCCCTGGCTTTAACTTCCTGGTTGGCGCAAACGGCAGCGGCAAAACCAGCGTGCTTGAGGCCATCTATACGCTCGGCCACGGTCGGGCGTTTCGCAGTTTGCAGATTGGTCGCGTCATTCGCCACGAGCAGGAATCCTTTGTCCTGCACGGGCGTTTGCAGGGGGCGGAGCGGGAAACCGCCATCGGCCTGACCAAAGACAAGCAGGGCGACAGCAAGGTGCGCATCGACGGCACCGACGGCCATAAAGTGGCGGAGCTGGCGCTGCTGATGCCAATGCAGCTGATTACGCCGGAGGGGTTTACTTTACTCAACGGCGGCCCCAAATACAGAAGAGCATTCCTCGACTGGGGATGCTTTCACAACGAAGCCGGTTTCTTTAACGCCTGGAGCAACCTGAAGCGTCTGCTCAAGCAGCGTAACGCTGCACTGCGCCAGGTTACCCGTTACGCCCAGCTGCGTCCGTGGGACATGGAGTTAATCCCTCTCGCGGAACAAATCAGCAACTGGCGTGCCGAATACAGCGCAGGTATCGCCGAAGATATGGCCGACACCTGCAAACAGTTTTTACCTGAATTCTCTCTCACCTTCTCCTTCCAGCGCGGCTGGGAGAAAGAGACGGATTATGCCGAGGTGTTAGAGAGAAGCTTCGAGCGCGACCGCATGTTGACCTACACCGCGCACGGCCCGCACAAGGCGGATTTCCGCATTCGTGCCGACGGTGCACCGGTGGAAGACACGCTGTCGCGCGGGCAGCTCAAGCTCCTGATGTGTGCGCTGCGCCTGGCACAGGGAGAGTTTCTCACCCGCGAGAGCGGAAGACGCTGCCTGTACCTGATAGATGATTTTGCCTCGGAACTTGATGACGCGCGGCGCGGGCTGCTTGCCAGCCGCTTAAAAGCCACGCAGTCGCAGGTTTTCGTCAGCGCCATTAGCGCTGAACACGTTATAGACATGTCGGACGAAAATTCGAAGATGTTTACCGTGGAAAAGGGTAAAATAACGGATTAACCCAAGTTGAAATGAGCGAGAAACGTTGATGTCGAATTCTTATGACTCCTCCAGTATCAAAGTCCTGAAAGGGCTGGATGCGGTGCGTAAGCGCCCGGGTATGTATATCGGCGACACGGATGACGGCACCGGTCTGCACCACATGGTATTCGAGGTGGTAGATAACGCTATCGACGAAGCGCTCGCGGGTCACTGTAAAGACATCGTGGTCACCATCCATGCGGATAACTCCGTCTCCGTCACCGATGATGGTCGTGGCATCCCAACCGGTATTCACCCGGAAGAGGGCGTCTCTGCCGCGGAAGTGATCATGACCGTGCTGCACGCAGGCGGTAAGTTCGACGATAACTCCTATAAAGTTTCCGGCGGCCTGCACGGCGTAGGCGTCTCCGTGGTTAACGCCCTGTCGCAGAAGCTGGAGCTGGTTATCCAGCGCGAAGGCAAGATCCACCGTCAGCTCTATACGCACGGCGTGCCGCAGGCACCGCTGGCCGTTACTGGCGATACCGACAAAACCGGTACCATGGTGCGTTTCTGGCCGAGCCTCGAAACCTTCACCAACGTCACCGAATTCGAGTACGACATCCTGGCGAAACGCCTGCGTGAACTGTCGTTCCTGAACTCCGGCGTCTCTATTCGCCTGCGCGACAAGCGTGACGGCAAAGAAGACCACTTCCACTACGAAGGCGGTATCAAGGCGTTCGTTGAGTATCTGAACAAGAACAAAACGCCTATTCACCCGAATATCTTCTATTTCTCCACCGAAAAAGACGGTATCGGCGTGGAAGTGGCGCTGCAGTGGAACGACGGTTTCCAGGAAAATATTTACTGCTTCACCAACAACATTCCACAGCGTGACGGCGGTACGCACCTTGCAGGCTTCCGTGCGGCGATGACCCGTACCCTAAACGCCTACATGGACAAAGAAGGCTACAGCAAGAAAGCGAAAGTCAGCGCTACCGGTGATGACGCCCGTGAAGGCCTGATTGCCGTTGTCTCCGTGAAGGTGCCGGATCCGAAGTTCTCCTCACAGACCAAAGACAAGCTGGTCTCTTCCGAGGTGAAATCGGCGGTTGAACAGCAGATGAACGAACTGCTGAGCGAATACCTGCTGGAAAACCCGTCCGACGCGAAAATCGTGGTGGGTAAAATTATCGATGCGGCGCGTGCCCGTGAAGCGGCGCGTAAAGCCCGTGAAATGACCCGTCGTAAAGGCGCGCTGGACTTAGCAGGCCTGCCGGGCAAACTGGCTGACTGCCAGGAACGCGACCCGGCGCTGTCCGAACTGTACCTCGTGGAAGGGGACTCCGCGGGCGGTTCTGCGAAGCAGGGCCGTAACCGTAAGAACCAGGCTATCCTGCCGCTGAAGGGTAAAATCCTCAACGTTGAGAAGGCGCGCTTCGACAAGATGCTCTCTTCTCAGGAAGTGGCGACGCTCATTACCGCGCTGGGCTGCGGCATCGGCCGTGATGAGTACAACCCGGACAAACTGCGCTACCACAGCATCATCATCATGACCGATGCGGACGTCGACGGCTCGCACATTCGTACGCTGCTGTTGACCTTCTTCTATCGTCAGATGCCTGAAATCGTTGAGCGTGGCCACGTCTACATTGCACAGCCGCCGCTGTACAAGGTGAAGAAAGGCAAGCAGGAACAGTACATTAAAGACGACGAAGCGATGGATCAGTACCAAATCGCAATCGCCCTTGATGGCGCAACCCTGCATGCGAACTCGCACGCCCCTGCACTGGCCGGCGAGCCGCTGGAGCGTCTGGTGTCCGAGTTCAACGCGACGCAGAAAATGATCACGCGTATGGAACGCCGCTATCCGAAAACGCTGCTGAAGGAGCTGGTTTATCAGCCAACCCTGACCGAAGCCGATCTGAGCGACGAGCAGACCGTAACCCGCTGGGTGAACGCCCTGGTGACCGATCTCAACGAGAAAGAGCAGCACGGCAGCATGTGGAAATGCGATATCCAGCAGAACGCCGATAAGCAGTTCGAGCCTATTATTCGCGTGCGTACCCACGGCGTTGACACCGACTACCCGCTGGAACATGAGTTTGTGACCGGTCCGGAATACCGTCGTATCTGTACGCTCGGCGAGACGCTGCGCGGCCTGATCGAAGACGATGCGTTCATCGAACGTGGCGAACGTCGTCAGCCGGTAACCAGCTTCGAGCAGGCGCTGGACTGGCTGGTGAAAGAGTCTCGTCGTGGTCTTGCGATCCAGCGTTATAAAGGTCTGGGTGAAATGAACCCGGAGCAGCTGTGGGAAACTACCATGGATCCGGAAAGCCGCCGCATGCTGCGCGTCACCGTTAAAGATGCGATTGCTGCAGACCAGCTGTTCACGACCCTGATGGGCGATGCGGTTGAACCACGTCGTGCCTTCATCGAAGAGAACGCCCTGAAAGCGGCAAATATCGATATTTAACGGTTGTTATTGTGGGGTCTCATTTCAAATGAAATGACATCTCATAAAGAATGCAGTCGGTTAAGAACAAAAAGAGAGGGGCACGATGTCCCTCTCTTTTTTTGCTTAAATTGGTGTATCAATAGAACAAAGTCGATCTCATTGGCATAACCCTCTACCAGGAGAATATATCCCGAACATACCCTGACGAAGAGTATGGTGGTCTGTTAGAGTTGAAATCGTTACGGAAAAAGGAATACACCGAATGAGCAGCAGGAGCGATATTATCGGGGCCGATGAATGGCAGGTAACGACCCGCAGTGGCCTCATCTACAGTGAGGTCCTCGGTTGGATTGACCTGGGGCATGCCAGGGGCGAAGATATTTCCCTGCTTCTGGCTGATTTCAGCAGCGGCGAAGCCAGTGGCAGACCTTATTACACGATTGCATACAATCAGAGAATGAATATCGGGAAAGGACTTGCCGGAACGGGTAAGTTTGTTCGCTGGGAAATAAAACGTGGGCGCTCGATGTCAGAAATTAACAGCATTGCCCTGGCCATGATGATGGATACCGCGAGAAATTTTGAAAATTACCAGTCTCGCGCTTTTTTCAGCTGGTACACCGATAGCGGGTTCAGCGGAGAAGACCTGGTGTCGGATCTGCTCGGTTTTTACAGGGCGCTGATTCCTTCGGATTACCGGGCTCAGTTGAGGCCTGTCAGCCGTGAAAGCGCACTACGCCGCTGGGATCATTACGGACCGATCGGTAATTTCAAGAACCGGGGTTTTCTTCCACTGATGTTTCCCGACCCTGATGACCTAAATATCCGGCATGAACCCTATAAAGGCTCGCTTCCCCGCTTTATGAAGTGGGTAACGCCGTTTGATAACTTCAGTTCAGACATTGTTCGTATTCTTAACGATAACGGCACATATCATTCCTTCTTTACCCACTCAGGACGACGTTGAGCATGAAAAAGTTAGCCATATTCTCAGGGCTGACCATCGTGATTGTCACGGTCATATACCTCCTTTTGCCGTATGAGCCTGAGATGACATACCGTGAATCAGATAGGGTTCGCTATCATCTTTACACCCCAGAATCGATTAAGCAGGTACCACGCCTTTCACCGGATTATACCTTCAGCCACTCTGCTGCAAATGGACAGCCGGAAACCGCTGGCGTGTGCTTTAGCGGGGTATCTGATACCGCTGCACTTAAACAATACCTTGTTTCGCGTGGCTATTCCTTTGCGAGAAAAGCTCCCGCCGGGGAGTTGTGGACGTCAGAACGTAGCCGGGATGTGTACTTCACTGTTATAAGCAGATTTTCGCCTGGTAAGCAGGTTTGCCTGTATGAATCAGATCGTTAACCTGTGCTTTTAGCGCGGCTTTGTTGTGGGAGCAGGCATATCCAGCGACATCACGGACGGTAAACGGCTCGCCAGAGTATCTATCGCTATTCTTACCCTCAGCGGCAGATGCGGCGTCTGCTGCCACACGGCATGAACGTTGAAATGCACATCCGGTGCCTGCTTTAAGAGCGGGACGAGTTTACCCTGGTGAATATCTTTGACGACCATCCAGCAGGGCAGCCATGCAATGCCGTGTCCGGCCAGCGCAGCGTCGCAGATCGCCTGCAAATCATCCATATTGAGCGACGATCGGGGCGTAAAGGTGTGCGACTTTCCTTCGTTATCCATCAGCTGCCAGGACAACACTCTGCCTGCGCTCAAATAGTTAATGGCCGTATGCAGGGATAAATCATTAACGCTTTGTGGCTGGCCTTTCTTCAGCAGATACTCCGGCGCGGCGCACAGCACCATGCGGTGTTCTCCCAGCTTTCTGGCGACCAGCACGCTGCTGTCCTGAAGCGTGCCGTTACGCACCGCCATATCAAACCCTTCCTCGACCAGATCCACTACGCGGTCGCTGAATGACATTTCCAGCTCAAGCCCGGGATGTTCCTGAGCCAGCGCTATCAGCAGCGGGGCGACACACTGGCGACCAAACAGCACCGGCATGGAAATGCGCAGGCGACCGCTGACCTGCTGTTTCCCCGTCTCAAGCAGCGATTCCGCACTCCGAATCTCCTCCAGCGCGCGCAGGCAGCGTTCATAAAAAAGGGCGCCGTTATCGGTCAGACTCTGGCTGCGGGTGGTGCGCTGAAAAAGACGTACCCCCAGCCGTTGTTCAAGGCGAGCGATGCTTTTTCCGACCGCCGAGCGTGACAAATGCAGACGAATAGCGGCCTGCGCAAAACTTCCCGCCTCAACGGCGGCCACAAAAACAGGAATATCCTTCAGCGTATCGGTCATGGATTGTATCTTTTATGGCGTCAATAAAGAGAAAACTTATCGCCACTGGCGACCTTTAGTCAACGGTAGACTGTCAGGACTAAAGCTCATCTGATGGCAGGAGAAATAAAATGACAGAGACAATGCAACGCTGGTCCATGGATGCCCTCGGGCGCGAGAACCTCAAGCTGACTCAGGCACCCGTTCCACAGCCAGGTCCGGGTGAAGTGCGCGTGCGCGTAAATGCCGTTGCGCTTAACTATCGCGATAAAATGGTTGTTGAAGGCACAATGCCGATCCCGCTTTCCTTCCCGTTTACCCCGGCATCTGACATGGCGGGCGTGGTGGACAGCATTGGTGAAGGCGTCACGCGCTTCCAGCCCGGCGCGCGCGTCATCTCAACCTTCTTCCCGGAGTGGATCGACGGTAAGCCGCAGGCGGACGCGCGCAATCTGCCCTATAAAACGTCCGGCGGCTATTTCCAAGGCATGCTGGCCGAGTATGTGATTGTGAAGGAAGATGCGCTGGTGGCCTCCCCGGAGACCCTGGATGACGCCGAGGCCAGCACCTTACCTTGCGCAGGGCTTACCGCCTGGTTTGCGCTGGTGGAACGCGGCCAGCTGCGCGCCGGGCAATCGGTGCTGGTGCAGGGCACGGGCGGCGTGGCGATATTCGCCCTGCAAATCGCAAAAGCGCACGGGGCTGAGGTTTTTGTCACCTCGGGGAGTGATGAAAAGCTGGCGCTGGCCAAAAAGCTGGGAGCCAGCCAGGGCATCAACCGTCTGAAAGGCGACTGGGCGGAAAATACGCTGGCGATCACGCAGGAT
The DNA here is from genome assembly GCF_047530595.1 of Enterobacter sp. 01-M-02-SI-ECC. NCBI lineage: Bacteria > Pseudomonadati > Pseudomonadota > Gammaproteobacteria > Enterobacterales > Enterobacteriaceae > Enterobacter > Enterobacter sp. 01-M-02-SI-ECC. The sequence goes on from NZ_JBLKCZ010000006.1 coordinate 54,308, forward strand.
CGCGGCATCGACCATATTATTGAAACCGTAGGCGGAGAGAACCTGAAGCATTCCCTGCGCGCCGTTGCCGTTCACGGACGTATCTCCGTCATTGGCGTGCTGGCCGGGACGGAGATTACGCTCTCTGCTGGCGAACTGCTGCTGAAATCACCCGTCATTCAGGGGATTGGCGTGGGGCACCGCCGGGCGCTGGAAGATTTTGTCCGCGCAGTTGACGTCACGGGGCTGAAGCCGGTGATAGAGCATCGCTACCGTTTTAACGAGCTTGAACAGGCGTTTGAACACCTCGATCGCGGCGCGTTCGGTAAAATAGTTCTCACCCGCGAGTAAGCCTTCGTTCCCCGGAATCAGCGTAAAAGGGGCATTCCTGTTGCGCAATATAGCTCTATTTTTGTGTGCTTAATCGCGTTAGCATGAGGCAGCACTCATTTATTCCGGGGAACTCATGGCTATCAAACTCATTGCAATTGACATGGACGGCACGCTGCTGCTGCCAGACCACACCATTTCTCCAGCCGTTAAAAACGCGATCGCCGCGGCGCGCGCAAAGGGCGTGAATGTGGTCCTGACCACGGGGCGTCCGTATGCGGGCGTACACAGCTATCTGAAAGAGCTGCACATGAATCAGCCGGGCGACTACTGCATCACCTATAACGGCGCGCTGGTGCAGAAAGCCGCTGACGGCAGTACGGTTGCGCAAACCGCGCTGAGCTACGATGACTATCTGTTCCTGGAAAAACTGTCCCGTGAAGTGGGTTCCCACTTCCACGCGCTCGATCGCAATACGCTCTATACCGCCAACCGCGATATCAGCTACTACACGGTACATGAATCCTACGTTGCGACCATTCCGCTGGTGTTCTGTGAAGCGGAGAAAATGGACCCGGCGACGCAGTTCCTGAAAGTAATGATGATCGACGAGCCGGAGATCCTGGATAAAGCGATTGCGCGCATTCCGGCGGAGGTAAAAGAGAAGTACACCGTGCTGAAAAGTGCGCCGTACTTCCTCGAAATCCTCGATAAACGCGTCAATAAAGGCACCGGTGTCAAATCACTGGCCGATGCGCTGGGCATTAAACAGGAAGAGATCATGGCGCTGGGCGACCAGGAAAATGACATCGCGATGATCGAATTCGCCGGTATGGGCGTGGCGATGGATAACGCCATTCCATCCGTGAAAGAAGTGGCCAACTTCGTGACAAAATCCAACCTGGAAGACGGCGTTGCTTACGCGATCGAGAAGTTTGTGCTGCAGTAACGCTTATTTTTAATCATCAGCCTCGGTTATCAACCGGGGCTTTTTTTTGCGCTGAATTTATTGAATTGTTCTTTTTGTGATCTTGATTGTAGTACAACATTAAATGATTGTACTACATTACGGCCATGACAAAGACGAACTCCCTCACGTTTGTACTGCAAAAGTGAGGTGAAATTCAGCGGTCGCGGTAAAGTAGTGATGGACATACAGAGCACAAGGACTCTCCATGACACTCAATAAAACCGATCGCATCGTCATCACGCTGGGCACCCAGATTGTGGGTGGCAAATACGTTCCCGGTTCGCCGCTGCCGGCAGAGGCCGAACTGTGTGAGGAGTTTGAAACCTCGCGCAACATCATCCGGGAAGTATTCCGCTCGCTGATGGCGAAGCGGCTGATTGAAATGAAGCGCTATCGCGGCGCGTTTGTTGCCCCGCGTAACCAGTGGAACTACCTCGATACCGACGTGCTGCAGTGGGTGCTGGAAAACGACTACGACCCGCGGCTTATCGGCGCGATGAGCGAAGTCCGAAACCTGGTTGAACCGGCCATCGCCCGCTGGGCGGCGGAACGCGCAACTTCCGGCGATTTGGCCCAGATCGAGTCGGCTTTAAACGACATGATCGCCAATAACCAGAACCGGGAGGCGTTTAACGAGGCAGATATTCGCTACCACGAGGCGGTGCTGCAGTCGGTGCATAACCCGGTATTACAGCAGCTTAGCGTAGCGATCAGCTCGCTACAGCGAGCAGTATTTGAACGTACCTGGATGGGCGATGAGGCCAACATGCCGAAAACGCTCCAGGAACATAAAGCGCTGTTCGATGCGATAAGGCATCAGGACGGCGATGCGGCAGAGCAGGCGGCACTTACCATGATTGCCAGCTCGACACGAAGGCTGAAGGAAATCACATGACATCTCGCTACATCGCAATTGACTGGGGATCGACCAATCTGCGCGCCTGGCTGTATCAGGGCGAGCAGTGCCTGGAAAGCAGGCAATCAGAAGCAGGCGTGACGCGCCTGAATGGTAAATCCCCCGAGGCGGTGTTAGCAGAGGTCACACAACGCTGGCGCGACAGCGCCACGCCGGTAGTGATGGCGGGTATGGTAGGCAGCAATGTAGGCTGGAAAGTTGCGCCTTATCTGCCGGTTCCCGCCCATTTCTCCGCGATTGGCGAGCAGTTAACGTCCGTTGGCGACAATATCTGGATTATTCCCGGCTTGTGCGTTTCTCGCGACGACAACCACAACGTGATGCGCGGCGAAGAGACGCAGCTGCTTGGCGCGCGCGCGCTTTCTCCTTCTTCTGTCTACGTCATGCCCGGAACGCACTGCAAGTGGGTCCAGGCTGACGCTGAGCAAATCCACGACTTTCGCACCGTGATGACCGGCGAGCTGCACTATTTGCTGCTCAACCATTCGCTGGTTGGGGCCGGTTTACCTGAGCAGGAAGCCTCGGCAGAGGCGTTTGCTGCCGGGCTTGAACGTGGGATCGCTTCTCCTGATGTCTTGCCGCACCTTTTTGAGGTTCGCGCCTCGCACGTGCTGGGAAATCTCCCGCGCGAGCAGGTCAGCGAGTTTCTTTCCGGCCTGCTGATTGGCGCTGAGGTTGCCAGCATGCGTGATTTCATCGCGCACGAGCAGGCCATCACCATTGTCGCAGGCGCATCGCTGACGTCGCGCTACGAGCAGGCGTTTCGCGCCGTGGGGCGTGATGTTTTAACGATATCCGGCGACACGGCATTTCAGGCAGGAATAAGGAGCATCGCTCATGCAGTGGCAAACTGATCTTCCCCTTATCGCGATTTTGCGCGGCATCACGCCCGATGAGGCGTTAGCCCACGTCGGCGCGGTTATTGACGCCGGGTTCGACGTGGTGGAAATCCCGCTTAACTCTCCGGAGTGGGAAAAAAGCATTCCGGCCGTGGTGAAGGCCTTTGGTGATAAGGCGCTGATTGGCGCAGGCACCGTGTTACAGCCTGAGCAGGTGGATCGGCTGGCGGAAATGGGCTGCAGGCTTATCGTCACGCCCAACATTCAGCCAGAGGTGATCCGCCGCGCGGTAGGTTACGGCATGACCGTCTGCCCGGGCTGCGCCACCGCCACGGAGGCCTTTACTGCTCTCGAAGCAGGCGCACAGTCGCTCAAAATTTTCCCGTCATCGGCTTTTGGTCCGGACTACATCAAAGCGCTGAAAGCGGTATTGCCCGCCAGCGTGCCGATCTTTGCCGTAGGCGGCGTAACGCCAGAAAACCTGGGCCAGTGGATGAGCGCTGGCTGTGTGGGCGCGGGGCTGGGCAGCGATCTTTATCGTGCCGGACAGTCCGTGGAGCGTACCGCACAGCAGGCGGCAGCATTTGTGAAAGCGTATCGAGAGGCAGTGAAATGAAAATAACCAAACTCACCACGTACCGTTTACCCCCGCGCTGGATGTTCCTGAAAATCGAAACCGATGAAGGGGTTGTGGGCTGGGGCGAACCGGTGATTGAAGGGCGGGCGCGTACCGTAGAAGCGGCGGTGCACGAGCTGGGTGAATACCTGATTGGTCAGGATCCGGCGCGCATTAACGACCTTTGGCAGATGATGTACCGCGCGGGCTTCTACCGCGGGGGGCCGATCCTGATGAGCGCCATCGCCGGCATCGACCAGGCGCTGTGGGATATCAAAGGCAAAGTGCTGAACGCGCCGGTCTGGCAATTGATGGGCGGCCTGGTGCGCGACAAAATCAAAGCCTACAGCTGGGTCGGCGGTGACCGTCCTGCGGAAGTGATTGATGGCATCACGCAGCTGCGCAACATCGGCTTCGACACTTTCAAGCTCAACGGCTGCGAAGAGATGGGCATTATCGACAACTCGCGCGCGGTAGACCGGGCGGTGAACACCGTGGCGCAAATCCGTGAAGCCTTCGGCAACGAGATTGAGTTTGGCCTGGATTTCCACGGCCGCGTCAGCGCGCCGATGGCCAAAGTTCTGATCAAAGAGCTGGAGCCGTATCGTCCGCTGTTTATTGAAGAGCCGGTGCTGGCCGAGCAGGCCGAGTACTACCCGAAACTGGCTGAACAGACCCATATTCCCATCGCGGCGGGCGAACGTATGTTCTCGCGCTTCGAGTTCAAACGCGTGCTTGAAGCGGGCGGCATTGCCATCCTGCAGCCGGACCTCTCTCACGCGGGCGGCATAACTGAATGCTACAAAATTGCCGGGATGGCAGAGGCTTACGATGTGGCATTGGCACCGCACTGCCCGCTAGGCCCGATCGCGCTGGCTGCCTGTTTGCACGTCGACTTTGTCTCCCGGAATGCGGTGTTCCAGGAACAGAGCATGGGGATTCACTATAACAAGGGCGCGGAACTGCTCGATTTTGTGAAAAATAAAGAAGACTTCTGCATGGAAGGCGGTTTCTTTAAACCGTTAACGAAGCCGGGCCTTGGCGTAGAAATTGACGAAGCCAAAGTCATTGAGCTGAGTAAAAATGCGCCAGACTGGCGTAACCCGCTGTGGCGTCATGAGGACGGCAGCGTAGCGGAATGGTAATCGCCATCCCGTAGACCCGATAAGCCTCCGGGCAAAAATCATACATACAAAAATATAACCCTCTGTAAATTACAGGGCATGGTGAGCGGCTTCGCTATGCCCAAAATCTGGAGACAGATTGCGATGGATATTCCAGTTACCGCTACAAAAACCGGGCGTCGCCGCTACCTGACGCTGATTATGATCTTTATTACCGTGGTCATTTGCTATGTAGACCGCGCCAACCTTGCCGTGGCATCGGCCCATATCCAGGAAGAGTTTGGCATCACCAAAGCGGAAATGGGCTACGTCTTTTCGGCGTTTGCCTGGCTGTATACTTTATGTCAGATCCCGGGCGGCTGGTTCCTTGACCGCGTGGGTTCACGTCTGACCTATTTCATTGCCATTTTCGGCTGGTCAGTGGCGACCCTGTTCCAGGGCTTCGCGACCGGGCTGATGTCGCTGATTGGCCTGCGCGCCATCACCGGGGTGTTCGAAGCGCCCGCGTTTCCGACCAACAACCGTATGGTGACTAGCTGGTTCCCGGAACACGAGCGCGCGTCCGCCGTTGGCTTTTACACCTCCGGGCAGTTTGTCGGCCTGGCGTTCCTGACGCCGCTGCTGATCTGGATCCAGGAGCTGCTGAGCTGGCACTGGGTATTCATCGTCACGGGTGGGATTGGCATTATCTGGTCGCTGATCTGGTTCAAGGTTTACCAGCCGCCGCGTCTGACCAAAAGCATCACCAAAGCCGAGCTGGACTACATCCGCGACGGCGGTGGCCTGGTGGACGGCGATGCGCCGGTGAAAAAAGAGGCGCGCCAGCCGCTGACCAAAGCGGACTGGAAGCTGGTCTTCCATCGTAAGCTGGTGGGTGTTTATCTGGGCCAGTTCGCGGTGACCTCCACGCTGTGGTTCTTCCTCACCTGGTTCCCGAACTACCTGACCCAGGAGAAGGGGATCGCGGCGCTGCAGGCGGGCTTTATGACCACCGTGCCGTTTCTCGCAGCATTCTTCGGCGTGCTGCTCTCCGGCTGGCTGGCCGATAAGCTGGTGAAAAAAGGCTACTCGCTGGGCGTGGCGCGTAAAACGCCGATCATCTGCGGCTTGCTGATCTCAACCTGCATCATGGGTGCCAACTACACCAACGATCCGGTGTGGATTATGACCCTGATGGCGGTGGCGTTCTTCGGTAACGGTTTCGCCTCTATCACCTGGTCGCTGGTGTCGTCCCTTGCGCCGATGCGGCTGATTGGCCTGACCGGCGGCGTGTTCAACTTTGTCGGCGGGCTGGGCGGGATCACCGTACCGCTGGTCATCGGCTACCTGGCGCAGGACTACGGCTTCGGCCCGGCGCTGGTCTATATTTCTGCCGTGGCGCTGATCGGGGCACTCTCCTACATCCTGCTGGTGGGCGACGTGAAACGAGTAGGCTAATCTCTGCGGATGTTTTACCCTGATGCATTCACCGTGCATCAGGGTATCCTCATGAAACAAATCACCTTCGCTTCCCGCAACCACCAGCTGACCAACATCAATACCTGGACGCCGGACAGCCAGTGGCTGGTCTACGACGTGCGCCCGTCCGGTGCGTCGTTCACCGGTGAAACCATCGAGCGGGTCAATGTCGCGACGGGTGAGGTAGAGGTGGTTTATCGCGCGACTGACGGCGCGCATGTCGGCGTGGTGACCGTTCATCCTGCAGAAGAGAAATATGTCTTTATCCACGGCCCGAAAAACCCGGATGCAGACTGGCACTACGATTTTCATCATCGTCAGGGAGTGGTTGCGCAAAACGGTCATGTGAGCAACCTGGACGCGATGGATATCACAGCGCCTTACACCGCAGGCGCGCTGCGCGGCGGCAGCCACGTCCATGTCTTCAGCCCAAACGGGCAGCTCGTCAGCTTTACCTATAACGACCATGTTCTGCACGAACGCGATCCTAAACTTGATTTACGCAACGTCGGCGTGGCTGCGCCTTACGGCCCGGTGAACCCGCGCGGGAACCATCCGCGCGAATATTCAGGTACATTCTGGAGCGTGCTGGTCAGCCGCACGACGCCCAACCCGCAGCCGGGCAGCGACGAGATTAACCGCGCCTACGAAGAGGGCTGGGTGGGCAACGACAGGCTGGCGTTCATCGGCGACACCCTGTCTGAGCAGGGTGAAAAAGTCCCGGAACTGTTTATCGTAAATCTGCCGGAAGACGAGCAGGGCTGGAAGCATGCGGGCGATGCGCCGCTACAGGGCACGACGGAGACCCTGCCAGCGCCGCCTGCGGGTGTGAAGCAGCGTCGTTTGACCTTCACGCATCAGAGGGCGTACCCGGGCCTGGTGAACGTGCCGCGTCACTGGGTTCGCTGCAACCCGCAGGGGACACAGATTGCGTTTCTGATGCGGGATGATAACGGCATTGTGCAGCTGTGGCTGATCTCTCCTGAGGGAGGCGAGCCGCGCCAGTTGACGCGTACCGGGAGCGATATTCAGTCAGCATTTAACTGGCATCCTGCGGGCGATCGTCTGGGGTTTGTGCTCGAAAATCGGATCGCCTGCTGCGACGCACAGACCGGAGAGGTGACGTTTTTGACGTCCGATCACGGCAACCCGCCGTCTGCTGATGCGGTCGTGTTTTCCCCTGACGGGCGCGTTATTGCGTGGATGGAGGAGACAGCCGGTTTCCGTCAGCTTTGGGTGACGGAAACCGCGCAGTACTAGCGTGGAGGCATTTCAGCGGGCGGGATGACGGCGTTTGTCGCCAGATTTTCCTGCTCGCTTTTCTCTACACGCGAGCGTACGGAGTTGTCCTTACGAAACATATCCCACGGCAGCAGAAGCGTATCCGCCACGGCCGTAAACGGCATATCCAGGATAACCAGGGATTTGGTGCCCCAGTTTGTATCGTCATCGGAGATCATCGCCGCGCTGGCGCGCGTCCCCGGATATGTTCCTTCTTTACCGCCGGTGTGAGACATCACGCTCGAACACCCGCAAAGTAAAACTACCCCGCTGAACGTCGTCAGCTTTATCAGAACATTTTTCATCATCACTCAGTCATCGTTAATGGCACTGCATAGACCTGCAACTCAGGGTTATAGCGAGCCTTATCCAAAATGGATAGCCCTATAACCCCGCACTGTGGCAGCCATCGCAATTTAACCCTTTGTGCTGTTGTCCCAGTCTAAGCGAGATGCAGGAAAGTGCAAAAAAAAGTGCAGCTGTCGTTCTTGAAAAGCCCGATTGCAGACCCATTTTAAGAATGTGGCCCGATAACGAACTCGCCTGATGGGTGTTCGGGGGCGCAAAGGCCTGTCCATGGTGGAAGGCTACAATTTCTCGCTGATTTCAGGAGTTTTATTTATGCGTAACTTCGATCTTTCTCCGCTATACCGTTCTGCAATTGGTTTTGACCGCCTGTTTAACCATTTAGAAAATAACCAAAGCCAGAGCAACGGCTACCCTCCATACAATGTTGAGCTGGTTGACGAAAACCACTACCGCATCGCCATTGCCGTCGCCGGTTTTGCAGAAAACGAACTGGAGATCACCGCGCAGGACAACCTGCTGGTGGTGAAAGGTTCCCATACGGCCGAGCAGAAAGAACGTACCTACCTCTATCAGGGCATCGCCGAGCGCAACTTTGAACGCAAATTCCAGTTAGCCGAGAACATTCACGTTAAAGGCGCGAACCTGGTTAACGGTCTGCTGTTTATCGAACTGGAACGTGTGATTCCGGAAGAGAAAAAACCGCGCCGTATCGAAATTAACTAATTACGCGGGTCGCGTGAGCGGCCCACCCGAACTTGCTTGCCGTAACGGGAGCATATGCGAATCCATCAGGATTTGCAGGAATAACTGTGCACAAAATTACACTGTGCCGAACTCGCTTCTCAGAAGGAGATTTAGTATGCGTAACTATGATTTATCCCCCCTGCTGCGTCAGTGGATTGGTTTTGACAAACTTGCTAACGCCCTGCAAAGCACCACCGAGCAACAGACGTTTCCGCCGTACAACATCGAAAAAAGCGACGATAACCACTATCGCATTACCCTTGCGCTGGCCGGTTTCCGCCAGGACGATCTGGACATCCAGCTTGAAGGCACTCGCCTGACCGTGAAGGGGTCGCCGGAAAAACAAGAGACCGAGACCAAATGGCTGCATCAGGGGTTGGTTAATCAGCCGTTTAGCCTGAGCTTTACCCTGGCAGACCATATGGAAGTGTCCGGCGCAACGTTTACCAACGGTCTGCTGCATATCGACCTGATCCGCAACGTGCCGGAAGCCATCGCGCCGCAGCGTATCGCCATTAGCGAGCGGCCGGCGTTGAACAGTTAGCACTGTGCGGGCTGATGCCCTCACCCTGGCCCTCTCCCTGTGGGAGAGGGTGAAAAGATAAAGCCCTGCCCCGGCAGGGCTTTTTTGTGCGCCATCACCCATACAACCGCCCCCGGCTCTGAGAGAATCCTTAGCATAACTAAGGTTATGCTAAGGGAGTGGGTCATGAGTGATATCGCGTTAACCGTCAGCGTGTTGGCCCTGGTCGCTGTTGTTGGCCTGTGGATAGGTAATATCAAAATCCGCGGCGTCGGGTTTGGGATAGGCGGGGTACTGTTTGGCGGCATTTTTGTCGGGCACTTCGCCGACAAGCTCGGGCTGGTCCTCAGCGCCGAAATGCTCCACTTTACCCAGGAGTTCGGCCTGATCCTCTTCGTTTATACCATCGGTATTCAGGTGGGACCGGGCTTTTTCGCCTCACTTCGGGTTTCCGGTTTACGGCTCAACCTGTTTGCCCTCGGCATTGTGGTGATGGGCGGGCTGGTCACCGCAATTCTGCACAAAATCTTCGATATCCCGCTCCCCGTGGTGCTGGGCATTTTCTCCGGGGCGGTTACCAACACGCCTGCGCTCGGTGCCGGGCAGCAAATCCTGCGCGATTTGGGTATTGAACCCGGCATTGTCGACCAGATGGGGATGAGCTACGCCATGGCCTATCCGTTTGGGATTTGCGGCATTCTGCTTTCCATGTGGCTGGTGCGCGTCCTGTTTCGCATTAACGTCGACAAAGAGGCGAAGGACCATGAAACCACGCTCACCAACGGCCATATGCCAATTAAAACCATCAACATTCGGGTCGATAACCCCAACCTGAACAATATGGCGATTCAGGACGTGCCGATTCTGAACAGCGCCAATATCATCTGCTCCCGCCTCAAGCGTGACGATATGCTGATGGTGCCTGCCCCCGGCACCGTCATTCAGCAGGGCGATCTGCTGCACCTGGTCGGCCAGCCCGGAGATTTAAACAACGCGCGGCTGGTGATTGGCCAGGAAGTGGATACCTCGCTCTCAACCCGCGGCACCGATATGCGCGTGGAACGCGTTGTGGTGACTAACGAACACGTTCTTGGCAAGAAAATACGCGATCTGCAGGTAAAAGAGCGCTATGACGTGGTGATCTCTCGCCTTAACCGTGCGGGTGTTGAACTGGTCGCCAGCCCGGAGGCCAGCCTGCAGTTCGGGGATATCCTCAACCTGGTCGGGCGCCCGTCGTCCATCGACGCCGTGGCGGATATGGTGGGTAACGCCCAGCAAAAGCTGCAGCAGGTGCAGATGCTGCCGGTGTTTATCGGTATCGGGCTCGGCGTGCTGCTCGGTTCTATTCCTGTGTACGTGCCGGGCTTCCCGGTGGCGCTCAAGCTGGGCCTGGCGGGTGGACCGCTGATTATGGCGCTGATCCTCGGGCGTATCGGCTGTATCGGGAAGCTCTACTGGTTTATGCCACCGAGCGCCAACCTGGCGCTGCGCGAGCTGGGCATCGTGCTGTTCCTGGCGGTGGTCGGGCTGAAGTCCGGCGGGGATTTTGTCGATACCCTGGTCAAGGGCGAAGGGATGAGCTGGGTAGGCTACGGTATCTTTATCACGGCGATCCCGCTGCTGACGGTGGGAATACTGGCGCGGATGTTCGCCAAAATGAACTACCTGACGCTGTGCGGGATGCTGGCGGGCTCCATGACCGATCCACCCGCGCTGGCTTTTGCCAACAACCTGCACGCCACCAGCGGTGCGGCTGCGCTCTCCTATGCCACCGTCTATCCGCTGGTGATGTTCCTGCGCATCATCACCCCGCAGCTACTGGCGGTGCTGTTCTGGGGAATGGGCTAGTAGGTCGTCCGGGTGGATGCGCCGCAGATGGTAGTCCACCTGGTAATCACTGGTATTTCTGAACATCACGGAATAATTAAGGAACTCGCCGCTGTCGCTGTAGGAGAGAGACGTAATTCGCAGCAGCGGCGTCTGTTCCGGCAGGTTCATATAACCGGCCAGCGTTTTATCTGCCAGCACCGGCGTCAGGCTCTCGTAGTTGCCGCTGATGGTGATCCCGCACTCCTTCTCGATATAATCAAACTTAGACCCCTCAAGATGTGCCAGCGACAGATTGCGGAACAGCTTCACCGGCATAAAGCTGTCCTCCAGCATCAGCGGCTTCCCGTCCACGTAGCGCACCCGCCGGGAAAAGTAGATCCGCTCATCCACCTGAATCCGCAGCTGGCTGGCGATAGCGGGCGGGGCGGGCATCACTTCAAACTGTAAGACCTTACTCTGCACATCTTTTCCCTGCTGCCGCAGCACCTCCACCAGCCCGGTCAGGTTGGTGGTTTCGTGGTGAACGTCTTTGCGCGAGACAAAGGTTCCGCTGCCGTGCCGCCGCTCAACCAGCCCCCAGCTCACCAGCAGATCGAGCGCCTTGCGGATGGTCATTCGCGCCACGCCGAACTCCTGCGCCAGCGCCTTTTCGCCGGGCAGCGGGCTGCCGATGTTGTAGTCCGACGAATTCAGCCGCAGCCGCAATCTGTCGGCGATAGATTTGTAGATCACCAGTAGACCTCTCTGCCCTTATCAGGGCGTGGATTGTGTCCTGACATGTCCATATTTACGCCAAAAAGTAGACCTGATTGGTCAAAATAAAACCATGAATGCGATCACGAATCGCAGCGGCACGCCATGTTCGCGCATCAGTAAGTTCTTATGCTCACCTCAGGCCAGCAAAAAATCATAAAGGCCTCTACCCCTACAGGTTGTTTCATGAGGATTTAAAAATGCTCAGTCAAATACAACGTTTTGGCGGTGCCATGTTTACCCCGGTGTTGCTGTTTCCGTTCGCCGGGATCGTGGTGGGAATCGCCATCATGCTTCGCAACCCGCTGTTTGTCGGCGAAGCCTTAACGGCCCCCGATCATCTTTTCGCGCAGATTGTTCACATCATTGAAGAGGGCGGCTGGGCGGTGTTTCGCAATATGCCGCTGATTTTTGCCGTTGGCTTACCGATTGGCCTAGCGAAGCAGGCGCAGGGCCGAGCCTGTCTGGCGGTGCTGATTAGCTTTCTGACCTGGAACTACTTCATTAACGCGATGGGGATGACCTGGGGCCACTTCTTCGGCGTCGACTTCTCCGCCGAGCCGACGGCGGGTAGCGGGCTGGCGATGATTGCCGGCATCAAAACGCTCGATACCAGCATCATCGGCGCCATTGTGATCTCAGGTATCGTCACCGCCATCCACAACCGCTACTTCGACAAGCCGCTGCCGGTCTTTCTGGGGATTTTCCAGGGCAGCTCGTTTGTCGTTATCCTCGCGTTCTTCGTCATGATCCCCTGCGCCTGGCTGACGCTGCTGGGCTGGCCAAAAGTACAGATGGGCATTGAGTCCCTGCAGGCGTTTCTGCGCTCCGCCGGTGCGCTGGGCGTGTGGGTGTATACCTTCCTGGAACGCATTCTGATCCCAACCGGATTGCACCACTTCGTCTACGGTCCGTTCATCTTCGGCCCGGCGGCGGTGGAAGGCGGGATTCAGGTCTACTGGGCACAGCACCTGCAGGAGTTCAGTCAGAGCACCCTGCCGCTGAAAACCCTCTTCCCGGAAGGCGGGTTCGCGCTGCACGGCAACTCTAAAGTGTTTGGCTCGGTCGGGATTGCGCTGGCGATCTGGTACACCGCGTCGCCGGAAAACCGCGTCAAGGTGGCGGGGCTGCTGGTGCCGGCCACGCTCACCGCCGTGCTGGTGGGCATCACGGAACCGCTCGAGTTCACCTTCCTGTTTATCTCGCCGCTGCTGTTTGCCGTCCATGCGGTGCTGGCGGCGACTATGGCAACGGTGATGTACGCCTTTGGCGTGGTCGGGAACATGGGCGGCGGCCTGCTGGACCAGTTCCTGCCGCAAAACTGGATCCCAATGTTTCATAACCACGCCTCGACGGTATTCACCCAGATCGGCATCGGCGTCTGCTTCACCGGCATCTACTTCGCGGTCTTCAAAACGCTGATCGAACGTCTGAACCTGAAAACGCCGGGCCGGGAAGAGAGCGAAATCAAACTCTACAGCAAGGCCGACTATAAGGCGGCGAGCGGGCAAACCACCGTCCCGGCCGCGGCCAGCCAGCAGGTCGGGCAGGCCGCCGGATTCCTGCAGGCGCTCGGCGGCGCGGCCAACATCGAAAGCATCAACAACTGCGCCACCCGCTTGCGCATTGCGCTGGTGGATATGGCGAAAACCCAAAACGATGACGTCTTCAAAGCCCTCGGCGCCCACGGCGTGGTGCGACGCGGCAACGGCATTCAGGTGATTGTCGGCCTGCACGTTCCTCAGGTGCGCGACCAGCTGGAATCGTTGATGAAAACTCCTTTAACAAATGAACAAACCACCCTGACAGAGGCTATATCATGAAAAAATTCTCAGTTGTCATTGCAGGCGGCGGCAGCACCTTTACGCCTGGTATCGTCCTGATGCTGTTAGCCAACCGTGACCGTTTCCCGCTGCGCGCGCTGAAGTTCTATGACAACGACGGCGCACGTCAGGAAACCATCGCCGAAGCGTGCAAAATCATCCTCAGGGAGCAGGCGCCGGAGATCGAATTCAGCTACACCACCGACCCTAAAGCGGCGTTTAGCGATGTGGATTTCGTGATGGCGCATATCCGCGTGGGCAAATACCCGATGCGCGAAAAAGATGAAAAAATCCCGCTGCGCCACGGCGTGCTGGGCCAGGAAACCTGCGGACCGGGCGGCATCTCCTACGGCATGCGCTCGATCGGCGGCGTGCTGGAGCTGGTGGATTATATGCAGCAGTACTCCCCGAACGCGTGGATGCTGAACTACTCCAACCCGGCGGCGATTGTCGCGGAAGCCACGCGTCGCCTGCGTCCGAACGCCAAAATCCTCAACATCTGCGATATGCCGATCGGCATTGAAGGGCGCATGGCGCAGATTGTCGGCCTGAAAAACCGCAAAGAGATGCGCGTGCGCTACTACGGTCTGAACCACTTCGGCTGGTGGACGTCGATTGAAGATCTCAACGGCAACGATCTGATGCCGAAACTGCGCGAATACGTGGCGAAAAACGGCTATGTGCCGCCTTCGGAAGATGCGCATACCGAAGCGAGCTGGAACGATACCTTTGCCAAAGCCAGAGACGTACAGGCGCTTGACCCGGATACCATGCCGAACACCTACCTGAAGTATTATCTGTTCCCGGACTACGTGGTCGCGCACTCCAATCCGGAACGCACCCGCGCCAATGAGGTCATGGATCACCGTGAAAAGCACGTGTTCAGCGCCTGTCGGGCAATTATTGAAGCCGGTCACTCCGCCGCCGGTGAGCTGGAAATCGACGAACATGCGTCGTACATCGTCGATCTGGCGACGGCGATTGCCTTCAACACCCAGGAGCGGATGCTACTGATTGTGCCTAACAACGGGGCCATCCATAACTTTGATGCCGACGCGATGGTGGAGATCCCGTGCCTGGTAGGCCATAACGGGCCGGAGCCGCTCACGGTGGGCGATATTCCGCACTTCCAGAAAGGGCTGATGAGCCAGCAGGTGGCGGTGGAAAAACTGGTGGTGGATGCCTGGGAGCAGCGCTCGTACCAGAAACTCTGGCAGGCGATCACCCTGTCGAAAACCGTGCCGAGCGCGTCCGTCGCGAAAGCGATTCTGGATGACCTGATCGCGGCCAATAAGGACTACTGGCCAGAGCTGCACTAATCGTCCTGACCGGCATCGCCCGATGCCGGTCTCCTTGTCCTTGTCGATTTACGCTATGCTGAAGCCTGCCTGGAGCACGACAAGGAACCCTCATGAAAATTTCCCGCCTCGGCGAAGCGCCGGACTACCGCTTCTCTCTGGCTAATGAACGCACTTTTTTAGCGTGGATCCGCACCGCGCTGGGCTTTCTTGCCGCAGGGGTGGGTCTCGATCAGCTCGCGCCCGATTTCGCCACGCCGCTGATTCGCGAAGTGCTGGCGCTGCTGCTGTGCCTGTTTGCGGGCGTGCTGGCGATTTACGGCTACCTGCGCTGGCTGCGCAATGAGAAGGCGATGCGTCTGAAGCAGGATCTGCCCTATACGCGCGGGCTGCTGATTATCAGCACGATTCTGCTGACGGTGGCGGGCGTGGTGATGGTGCTGGTGTTCTATGGCGGATAGCCGCAAAGCGCGGCGCGAAGCGGACCCCGGCCTGCAGCCGGAGCGGACGTCGCTCGCCTGGCTGCGCACGCTGCTGGGGTATGGCGCGCTGATTGCCCTGGCGATCAAGCACAACTGGCACCGCACAGGGGTGCCATTCTGGATTTCCATTATTGTGCTGGCGCTGGTGGCCATTATTTTATGGCGCTATACCCGCAGCCGTAACCTGATGGACGTGGCGCAGAACGATTTTGTACAGCCGAAGGCGGTGCGGGATAAGTTCCTGATCGCGCTCGCTGTTCTCTCGCTGTCGCTGCTGTTTGCGGTAACTCATATTCAGCAAATTTTGAGCCTGTAAGCCCGGTGGCGGCTACGCTTTACCGGGCCTGCAACTGCCGCGAACCGTAGGCCGGGTAAGGCGCAGCCGCCACCCGGCATAATTACTTCCCTTTCGCCAGATACTTCGCCATCTCGTCTTCCGGCACCATCCCGCCGCCGGTCGCCCACACCAGGTGGGTAACGTTGGTATGCGAATGAACGCGCACTGGACCGGCCATCCCCGCCAGCGCCGACGGCTCCAGGCGAATGCCCTCCTCCTGCGCCAGCCAGCCGAGCATGTCGTACATGCTCTGATCGGAGAGCGTATAGAACCCGTCGAGCAGGCGCTCCATCGCGCGGCCCACGAAGCCGGAGGCGCGCCCTACCGCCAGACCGTCCGCCGCCGTCACGTTATCAATGCCCAGATCCTGCACCGCGATCTCATCGTGCAGGCCGGTGTAGACGCCGAGCAGCATGCACGGGGAGTGCGTTGGCTCCGCGAAGAAGCAGTGGACGTTATCGCCAAAGGCCAGCTTCAGGCCAAACGCCACGCCGCCAGGGCCGCCGCCAACGCCGCACGGCAGGTAGACGTACAGGGGATGATCGGCATCCACCACGCGGCCCTGTTCGGCAAACTGCGCCTTTAGCCGCTCGCCTGCAACGGCGTAGCCCAGGAAAAGGGTGCGGGAGTTTTCATCGTCAATGAAGAAACAGTTCGGATCGCTTTCCGCCGCTTTTCGTCCCTGCTCCACCGCCACGCCGTAATCCTGCTCATATTCCACGACGATGACGCCGTGGCTGCGCAGTTTGGCTTTCTTCCATTCGCGGGCGTCGGCAGACATATGCACCGTCACCTTAAAGCCGATGCGGGCGCTCATAATGCCGATGGACATCCCAAGGTTGCCGGTTGAGCCTACCGCAATGCTGTACTGGCTGAAGAAGTCCTTAAAGCGCGGTTCCAGCAGAACGCTGTAGTCGTTTTCAACGCTCAGCAACCCGGCTTCCAGCGCCAGTTTTTCCGCATGGGTCAGCACCTCATAGATGCCGCCGCGCGCTTTGATCGAGCCGGAGATCGGCAGATGGCTGTCTTTTTTCAGCAGCAGCGTGCCGGGAATAGACTTCGCAGATTCTTTCTCCAGCCGCTTTTGCATCGCCGGGATGGCAACCAGTTCGGATTCGATAATCCCGCCCGTTGCCGCCGTTTCCGGGAAGGCTTTCGCCAGGTACGGCGCGAAGCGGTTGAGGCGCGCGTGCGCGTCGTCCACGTAGGCTTTGGTCAGCCCGACGTACGGCAACCCTTCTGCAAGCGTCGTGGTGCGCGGGTTAAGCCAGGTGGTTTCTTTCAGAGCAATCAGATCCTCAACCAGAGGAAACTGTGCGGTTAAAGTAGTGATAGTTGCGTTTTCCATAATACGTCTCTTCGCGCTCAGATAATGAAGGAAAGCAGGAATGTGCCGCCAAGTGCAAGCACCGAGGCGATAAACGTCGCCGTCGTATAGTATTTGAAGGTCTCATTCAGGGTCGCGCCGCAGTATTGCTTCACCAGCCAGAAGAGGGAATCGGTCACGATCGTGCAGCCAATGGCACCGGAACCGATGGCAATGGTGATGATCTCCGGGCTCACGTTCGGGTAGAGCGGCAGCATCGGCGCGACTATCGCCGTGGCGCCCATCATCGCCACCGTCGCGGAGCCGACGGCGGCATGCAGCACCAGCGCCACCAGCCAGGCGAGCAGGATAGGGTGCATGTGCAGGTTCGAGAGAATATGCGCCAGCGAGTCCGCCAGTCCGCTGGTTTTCAGGATGGCGTTAAACGCGCCGCCCGCGCCGATAATCAGCAAAATGTTGGCGATAGAGCCGAAGCCGTGCTCGGTATGCGTCAGCATCGTGCCCATGCCCATATGCTGGCGTATCCCCAGCAGGTAGTAGGCGACAAACACGGCGATAAACATCGCGGTGATCGGGTTGCCGATAAACTCCAGCAGCGTATACAGCGTGCCTTCTTTCGCCATATTCAGCTCGGCGATGGTTTTCACCAGCATCAGGGCAATCGGCAGCAGCACCGTGAACAGCGTGGCGCCCAGCGACGGCAGGGTGTGCTCTTCCCGCACCTTCAGGTCTGAAAATTCCGCCGGAACCGGTTTAAACGGCAGACGATTGCCGAGCAGTTTCAGGAACAGCGGGCCGCCGACCAGCGAGGCCATCAGGCCCACCATCAAACCGTAGACAATGACCGTTCCGACGTCCGCGCCTAATTTATTGGTCACAAACAGCGCGGCCGGATGCGGCGGCACTACGCAATGCACCGCCATCAGCGCGGTACAGAGCGGAATGGCCAGCTTGAGCAGCGACGTGTTGGTCTTTTTGGCGATGGAAAACGCCAGCGGGATCAGCAGTACAACGCCCACTTCCACAAACAGCGTAATGCCGCAGATAAGGCCTACCAGCACCATAATCACGTCCGCCGACAGCCAGCGGCAGCGCTGCAGTGCGATCCCGATGCGCTCTGCCGCGCCGGAGACTTCCATCATCTTGCCGAGAATGGTGCCCAGACCAATCACCGCCGCCAGGAAGCCCAGCGTACCGCCAATTCCGCTCTCGATGGCGTTCACCATATCCAGCGGGCTCATCCCCATCATCGCGCCGACGAAAAAGCTCGCCAGCAGCAGCGCGAGGAACGGGTGAAACTTCAGTTTTACGATGGTTAAAACAATCAACACAATGCTGACCAGCAGCGTTGCCACAACCCAGACCTGAGATCCCATATCTCACCTCACCCTTATGTCATCTGTGGGTATTGGACGAAAAAACGGCGTGGGCTGACAAACGATATAAATTGGCGTTCAGGTGAGCCAGATTGGATCAACTGAGTGACTGCGCTCTAAAAAGCGCACTTAATTCGTATTAGGTTCACATAAATTCACCCTTGAGCGGTATGCTGAGCGCAGAAAACCCACGTGAGAATTGTGATGACCGATGCGAATGAAGCCAGAAACCGCCTGTTAAACGGCTGGCAGCTGTCGAAAATGTATACCTTTGAAGTGGCCGCCCGGCATGAGTCCTTCGCCTTGGCGGCGGAGGAGCTGTCGCTCAGCCCCAGCGCGGTGAGCCACCGCATCAACCTGCTGGAAGAGGAGCTGGGCATTCAGCTGTTTGTCCGCTCGCACCGTAAAGTTGAGCTGACGCAGGAGGGAAAGCGCGTTTACTGGACGCTGAAATCATCCCTCGATACCCTGAATCAGGAGATCCTGGATATCAAAAACCAGGCGCTGTCCGGCACGCTGACGGTCTACTCCCGGCCGTCGATCGCCCAGTGCTGGCTGGTGCCCATGCTGGGGGACTTTACCCGCCGCTATCCGTCGATTTCACTCACCATCCTGACCGGCAATGATTACGTCAATATGCAGCGAACGGGCGTCGATCTTGCGCTCTATTTCGACGATACGCCGCCAAACCATCTCTCTCATCACTTCCTGATGGACGAGGAGATTTTGCCCGTCTGCTCACCGCAGTATGCCCGCGAGCATGAACTGCTGAAAAACCCCGATAACCTCAGCCACTGCACGCTGCTGCACGACCGTCAGGCCTGGAGTAATGATTCCGGGACGGATGAGTGGCTGAGCTGGGCGCAGCACTTTGCGGTGAATATGCCGCTATCGTCGGTTATCGGTTTCGATCGTTCGGATTTGGCGATTATTGCGGCCATCAACCACGTCGGCGTCGCGATGGGCAGAAAGCGGCTGGTGCAGAAGAGGCTCGAACGGGGCGAGCTGATCGCCCCGTTTGGTGACAAGACCCTGAAATGCCATCAGCACTACTATGTCTCGACGCTTTCCGGTCGTCAGTGGCCGAAAATAGACGCCTTTATCGGCTGGCTGAGAGAACTGGCAGGTTGAAGAATTATTACGCTTTCGCTCTACACGAAATGTGAAAAAGCGTGCTAAATACAGGTAATGCTTTCGATTTATCCAGGGTAAACCGTGTTAAAGCCTTTTATTGCCTGTGCATTACTGATCTCTTCCGGCTGGGCGATTGCCGCTGAGCCGCCGCTGACGGCTGCCCGTTATGCGCAGCAGCTGGGCGTCGGGATGGATGTGGACTGGGCGCGCACCGAGCGCGGCATACGCGAATTCGACCCGCTGGTGGTACGCGATTTTCGTGCAAAAGGCATTACCCACGTGCGCATTCGCGTCGCCGATGAGCCGACGGAAGCGCGGCTAATTCACCTGCGCAAGCTGGTAGAAGCCTGCGAGCAGTATGGCGTGATCCCGATTATCGCTTATCAGGCTGATGAATATAAAAACGACCCGAAAGCCGATAACGAGAAAGAGACGATCAACTGGTGGATTGCCGTGGCGCACTATTTCGGTCAGAGCTATCCGCTGCTGGGTTTTGATCTCATCTATGAGCCGGCCGACAAGCTTAACCACAACCTCGCGTCGCTAAACCGCGTGTATGAAAAAACCATTAAAGCGATCCACGACATGGACCCGCAGCGCATGATCTTTGTTGCGCCACGCCTGCGCGCCGCGCCGGAGGATTTATCCAGCCTGAAGCTGCCCGCGCACAGTCAAAACTACCTGCTGGCGGAGTGGCATATTTTCCCGTGGGGGCCGCTGAAAAATAGCGGTAAATACCCGTGGACGTCCGGCACGGCGGCGGAGAAAGCGGCTATCCATAATCGCATCAATACCGCGCTGCGCTGGCAGCAAAAAACCGGGCACGTTAGCTGGGTCGGGGGCTGGGGCGTGGGAGAGTCAAACCACCTCACGCCAACCGCTTCGCAAATGGCGTTCTCCACCTTTATGGCCTGCGAGCTGCAAAAGGCGAAAATCCCGTATGCGCTGAACGCGGATTTCCAGTTTTACGATGGGGAAGAGGGGGCCTGGCGGCCCGCGCCGGAGCCGTTGTTGCAGGCGATGATTGCGCCCGTCTGTGAAAAGCCCGGCGAGAAGCCGGGCCATCATGCGGTTAAACCGGCTGCTCGTGATGCGGAACACGCGACGCCAGCGGCAGCCAGCACAGTAAAATCAGCAGCCCCATCAGCGTCATCAGCAGGCCCAAACTAGCCTGCCCGGTCTGCGGCATCATCGCCGAGAGCCAGGCCAGCGCGCCGGAGCCGATATTCTGCAAACCGCCCACCAGCGCGCCAGCCGTGCCTGCGAGGAACGGGAACGGCTCCATCGCGCCGCTGGTCGCCAGCGGGAACAGCATCCCCGCGCCGAAGAAGAACAGCGCTGCCGGGATGAGCAGCGTCCAGACCGTCATCACGCTAAATAGCCCCGGTATCCACATCATCAGACCCGCCAGCAGGCAGCTGATCACCGACTGCCACATCAGGGTGGAGAAGCGTTTGTTCGGGCGTCCGGCAAACCACGCGCCGAAGAACGCCGCCGGGATTGGCAGAATAAACAGAATGCTCACCACCATGCTGCTCAGGCCCAGACCCGCGCCCAGCAGCACGCCGGAACAGGCTTCAAACACCGCAATGCCCGCCAGGCCACCGATCAGCATCAGCAGGTAGCAGGTAAACGACCCGTTGCCGAACAGCGTTTTATAGCTGGTGATGAGCTTCGTGCGCGGCGCATCCTGCGGGCGCGTTTCCGGCATCCAGCGCGCCATGCTGAAGGTGACAATGACGCACAGCACCAGCAGGAAGGCGTAGCAGGCGCGCCAGGACCACATTGTGTCCAGCAGGCCGCCAATCAGCGGGGCGAGAAGCGGGCTGACCAGAATTCCCATATTCAACAAGCTGTTGGCATGACGGAGCTGGGTGCCCTGATACATATCGCGCGGTAAGGTTCGCGCCATCACCCCACCGACGCCGGTCCCGACGCCCTGCAGGGCGCTGGCTGCAATCAATACGGTCAGGCTGTGCGTGGTAATGGCAATCACCGTCGCCACCATGAAAATGCTCATGCCCACCAGGATCACCGGGCGACGCCCGACGCGGTCAGACAGCGGGCCGTAAAAGAGCTGCGAAACGCCATAGGTCAGCAGGTAGGCTGCCATCACGCTCTGCACCGCGCCCTCGCGGACGTTCAATTCCTTTGCCATGTCGGCAATCGCCGGAATGTAGATGGTTTGCGCCATCTGACCGACGGCCACCAGTAACACCAGCATCAACAATAAGTTAACGTTCCTTTGTTTTTTCATGTCGCTGAATACTTTTGCTAAAAGAGAAAAATGAAGAATAAGTGACTGCACATTCCCATAAATGCGCGAGGAATCTACCACAGAGAGATGACAATTTAAGCATTGTCGTGGTGAATGAAAAAACCGGGAAAGGCAGGATTTGTAAACAAGATCGGCAACTAATGTTGCCAGTGATTTACGCCATGCGCAGCAGAATGGCGCCGCCGGCAATACCCAGCGCCGCCGCGATGCGCAGGCCCGCAACCTTCTCTTTTAAAAGGACAAACGCGATCAGTGCCCCAAAGAGTATGGAGGTTTCACGCAGCGCCGCGACCACCGCCAGCGGCGCCTGCGTCATTGCCCAAAGCGCCAGACCGTAAGATCCCATGGTTCCCACCCCGCCGAGCAGCCCCTTTTTCCAGTGCAGGCGCAGGTAGCTGGACGCCTCGCGCCGACGCGCCACCATTGCCCAACTCAACAGGCAGAAGCCGTTCATAAAGAAGGTCCACAGCGTATAGCCCAGCGCGGTGTTCGACAGACGCACGCCGGTGCCATCCACCAGCGTATACCCGGCAATAAAGCAGGCGTTCAGCAGCGCCAGCCCGATCCCTTTGCGTGACCGTATGCGGCCATGCATCGCCATCGCCAGAATCGACAGGCAAATTACTCCGATACCGGACCAGGCTAGCCACGAGAGACGATCGCCGAGCGCCAGCACGCCGATCAGCGCCACCAGCAGCGGGGCGGTGCCGCGCATCAGCGGATAGGTCTGGCTCATATCGGAGACCTGATAGGTTTTCGCTACCAGCACGGTGTACACAACCTGTAAGGCGCAGGAGACGATCAAAAACGGCCAGCTTGCAGCAGATGGCTGTGGGGAAAACGGCAGTAAGACCAGAGCGATAACCGTGGCGGATCCGCTGACGCTTATGGCGGAATAGAGCTTGTCCGTTCCGGCCTTAACGATGGCGTTCCAGCTGGCATGCAGCAGCGCGGCGAAGAGCAAAATGCAAAAAACGGTGATGGTCATAGCGTATCGGGTGGTGAATTGTCACTCAACTGTAACATTCACACCCTGATGCTGCCAGCCGGCTACACGGCACAAAAAAGGCGGTGCGTCACCCGCGGCTCGTCCGAGACCAGCGTAAAACCCGCCTGGCGATAGAAGCCGTACGCGCTCTCCGGCGCATGGGTATTCAGGAAATCAAACCAGATGCTGGCATCGGCCATCACCACGGTTAAAAGCTGTTTGCCAATGCCCAGCCCGCGGCACTTATCGCTGACGTAAAGATGGCGAATACGTCCGGCGCGCGGCTGCTGACTGAACGGATCGCGGTTGAGGCCGCACACGCCGACCAGCCTGCCGTTGAGAAACGCGCCCAGCAGCTTTTCACCCGGCGCGTTAAAGCGGTTCTCACCACGCTGCCAGTTATCTTCCAGCCTGCGCAGCATGTTGAAATTCAGTGCGATACTTTCAGCCTTCAGGGCGATATACCCCGGCTCATCTGGCGTGACGGGCTCAATTAACAGACGCGACATAGCATTCCCTCGTTATTAAAGAGGGGCGGTTGCCCGCCCCTCTCAGGTGCGACTTGAACCTGAATTACCGAAGGAATTTCAGGACAGCATCAAGTAGTTGCAGTACAGCAACAATGAGTTTGAGGATAAGTATCACCATATCCACTACGCTCATACGCGTCTCCTTTTGGTTAAAAGGAGCACGATGCTGGCGTACCTTTCCGCCGCCTGTTGCCAGCACCTGGATTGACGTAACACAGTGTGCTCACTTCAGGGGTTAAGGCACTGACGGCACCACCCGTTTCAGCCAGGACTTCTTTGCGCCGGTAAAACTGCGGCCCCCTCGCTCACTGCGAACACCCTCAGTATAGATAAATACTGTATGCATGAACAGTGTTTTTTGGACAAAATCAGGAAGGCGATCCATACTCAAAAGCGTCAAAATCCGTGCCGGAATTGCGCGTTCGTCTTCGATCGCGTATACTTTTTGCGTTGACGTAACACAGTGTGTTCTGCGGCGACCAACCGCAAAACCCTGATAAAAACCTCGCTCCGGCGGGGTTTTTTGTTTTCAACCCTCAACAAACGAAACGTGATCCCTGACGCATTTTTGCGCAGATGAAAATATTTCCATTGTCACGCCCGAAAACCTGTGTTTGTATAAATTCCATCAATGATTCCAAACATAGGTCCCCAATGACTTCATCCATCTTCACTTCGACCCTACTAAAAACTGCGCAACCAGCCGCAGTGGTCGTCGTGCGTGTGGTGGTGGTCGTCGGCAATGCGCCGTAGGGACTGGATCAACACACGAATCCAAAACCCCGCCGGCGCAAACCGGGCGGGGTTTTTCGTTTAGGACCCTCCCCGGAACGTCGGCCCAGAAGAAAAGGACTGGAGCATGGCAAGTTCGGGCACAACATCCACCAAGACGCGTTTTACTGGCGCGCAGCTGATCGTTCATCTGCTGGAACGGCAGGGCATCACCACGGTTGCGGGCATCCCGGGTGGCACGGTGCTGCCGCTGTACGATGCGTTAAGCCAAAGCACGCAGATCCGCCACGTGCTGGCGCGCCACGAGCAGGGGGCAGGCTTTATTGCTCAGGGCATGGCGCGTACGCAGGGCAAACCGGCGGTCTGTATGGCCTGCAGCGGCCCGGGCGCAACCAACCTGGTCACCGCCATCGCCGACGCGCGTCTCGACTCCATTCCGCTGATCTGCATTACCGGCCAGGTACCGTCCTCAATGATCGGCACCGATGCGTTCCAGGAAGTGGACACCTACGGCATCTCTATCCCCATCACCAAACATAACTATTTAGTTCGCGACATCAGCGAGCTTCCTCAGGTTATTAGCGATGCGTTCCGCATTGCGCAGTCCGGCCGCCCGGGCCCGGTGTGGATAGACATTCCTAAGGATGTCCAGACCGCAGAGATCGAGATAGACGTCCTGCCGGAGCCGGGCGAGCGTGCCCCCGCGCCGGAATTCAGCGCTGAGAGCGTGCGCGACGCCGCCGCTATGATTAACGCCGCCAAACGCCCGGTGCTCTATCTGGGCGGTGGGGCCATCAACGCTGCGGATGAAATCCGCCAGTTTGCGGAAAAAGCCAACCTGCCGACCACCATGACCCTGATGGCGCTGGGCATGCTGCCTAAAGCGCACCCGCTCTCTCTCGGCATGCTGGGCATGCACGGCGCGCGCAGCACCAACTACATCCTGCAAGAGGCGGATTTGCTGATTGTTATGGGCGCACGTTTTGATGACCGGGCGATTGGCAAAACCGAGCAGTTCTGTCCGAACGCCAAAATCATTCACGTGGATATCGACCGCGCCGAGCTGGGTAAAATCAAGCAGCCGCACGTGGCGATTCAGGGCGACGTGGCCGAGGTGCTGGCGCAGCTGATCCCGCAGACGGACGCAGCCGAGCGCGCCGACTGGCGTAAGCTGGTGGCCGATCTGCAGCGCGAGTTCCCGGGCGCCATCCCAACCGAAGGCGATCCGCTGAGCCACTACGGTCTTATCAACGCCGTTGCCGCCTGCGTGGACGACAGCGCGATTATCACCACCGACGTGGGACAGCACCAGATGTGGACCGCGCAGGCCTATCCGCTGAACCGTCCTCGCCAGTGGCTGACCTCCGGCGGTCTGGGAACCATGGGCTTCGGTCTGCCTGCAGCAGTGGGTGCGGCGCTGGCGAATCCGGACCGCAAGGTCATCTGCTTCTCCGGCGACGGCAGCCTGATGATGAACATTCAGGAGATGGCGACCGCAGCCGAAAACCAGTTAGACGTAAAAATCATCCTGATGAACAACGAGGCGCTGGGGCTGGTGCACCAGCAGCAGAGCCTGTTCTACAAGCAGGGCGTGTTTGCCGCGACCTATCCGGGGATGATTAACTTTATGCAGATTGCCGCCGGTTTCGGCCTGCACACCTGCGATCTGAACGCCGAAGAGGATGCCCACGCGGCGCTGCAGGACGCGATTTCTCGCCCCGGCCCGGCGCTGATCCACGTGCGTATCGACCCTGAACAAAAAGTGTATCCGATGGTGCCGCCGGGAGCGGCAAATACTGAGATGGTGGGAGAATAAGCCATGCAGAAACAACATGATAACGTCATTCTGGAACTCACCGTCCGCAACCACCCTGGCGTCATGACCCACGTCTGCGGGCTTTTTGCCCGCCGTGCGTTTAACGTGGAAGGCATTCTCTGTCTGCCGATTCAGGGCAGCGAGCACAGCCGCATCTGGCTACTGGTCAACGACGACCAGCGTCTTGAGCAGATGATGGCGCAGATCGACAAGCTGGAAGACGTCACCAAAGTGGCTCGCAACCAGTCCGATCCCACCATGTTTAACAAAATTGCGGTGTTCTTCGAATAAATAGCTCATTGCTTGAACACCCGCGCGCTTATCGTTAAGGTAGGCGCGTTTTTTTATCCGCCCGCCAGGAATGCGCCATGACCACCATCGCTCTCATCGACGATCACCTTATCGTCCGCTCCGGATTTGCCCAGCTTCTGAACCTCGAACCGGATTTTCAGGTCGTGGCCGAGTTTGGCTCCGGTCGTGAAGCGCTGGCGGGCCTGCCGGGGCGCGGGGTGCAGGTCTGTATTTGCGACATCTCGATGCCGGATCTCTCCGGGCTGGAGCTGTTAAGCCAGCTGCCGAAAGGGATGGCGACGATCATGCTGTCGGTACACGACAGCCCGGCGCTGGTCGAGCAGGCGCTCAACGCGGGCGCGCGCGGCTTTCTCTCCAAGCGCTGCAGCCCGGACGAGCTGATTGCCGCCGTGCGCACCGTCTCCACCGGCGGCTGCTACCTGACGCCGGATATCGCCATCAAGCTGGCGGCCGGACGCCAGGATCCGCTCACCAGACGCGAGCGCCAGGTTGCGGAAAAACTCGCGCAGGGCATGTCGGTAAAAGAGATTGCCGCCGAGCTGGATCTGTCCCCGAAAACCGTACACGTTCACCGCGCCAACCTGATGGAAAAACTCAACGTCAGCAACGACGTCGAGCTGGCGCGCCGCATGTTTGACAGCTGGCAATGAGTTCCGCTTTTTCACGGCTGATCGCCGTCGTCGCCAGCTTTTTTATCTTCTCCGCCGCCTGGTTTTGCCTGTGGAGCATCAGCCTGCACCTGGTGGAACGCCCCGAGCTGGCGGTGCTGCTGTTCCCCTTCGGCCTGCGTCTGGGCTTAATGCTCCAGTGTCCGCGCGCCTACTGGCCGGTTTTGCTCGGCGCTGAGTGGCTGATGCTGGTCTGGCTGGCGCAGGAAGTTGCCCTCGCGCACCTGCCCTTATTGATGACCGGAAGCCTGCTCACGCTTCTCCCGGTTGCCCTCATCTCCCGCTACCGCCACCAGCGCGACTGGCGCACGCTGCTGCGTCAGGGGGCGGCGCTGATTGCCGCCGCGCTGCTGCAGTCGCTTCCGTGGGTCGGCGAGAAGGAGATGCTCAATGCCTTGCTGCTGACCCTCACCGGCGGCCTGACGCTGGCGCCAACCTGCCTCGTGATCTGGCACTATCTCACCAGCACCGTCTGGCAGCCGCTCGGCCCGGCGCTGGTTTCCCAGCCGGTGAACTGGCGCGCCCGGCACCTCATCTGGTATCTGCTGCTGTTTGTGGTGAGCCTGTGGCTCCAGCTTGGCCTGCCCGCCGAGCTTTCACGCTTCACGCCGTTCTGCCTGGCGCTGCCGATTATCGCCCTGGCCTGGCACTACGGCTGGCAGGGGGCGCTGATCGCCACGCTGATGAACGCCATCGCACTGATCGCCAGCCAGACCTGGCACGATCATCCTGTTGATTTACTGCTTTCCCTGCTGGCTCAAAGCCTGACCGGGCTGCTGCTGGGAGCGGGCATTCAGCGCCTGCGCGAGCTGAACCAGTCCCTGCAAACCGAGCTGGCGCGCAACCGCCGTCTGGCGGAGCGTCTGCTGGAAACCGAAGAGAGCGTGCGGCAGGAGGTCGCCCGCGAGCTGCACGACGATATCGGCCAGACCATCACCGCCATTCGCACTCAGGCGGGCATCGTCCAGCGTCTGGCAGCGGAAAACGCCGGGGTGAAGCAGGGCGGGGCCCATATCGAACAGCTTTCGCTGGGGGTCTATGACTCCGTTCGCCGCCTGCTGGGACGGCTGCGTCCGCGCCAGCTTGATGACCTGACGCTGGAGCAGGCGGTACGCTCCCTGATGCGCGAGATGGAGCTGGAAAGCCGCGGAATAGTGAGCCATCTCGACTGGCGCATTAACGAATCTACGCTCAGCGAAGGCCAGCGCGTGACGCTGTTCCGCGTCTGTCAGGAAGGGCTGAACAACATCGTCAAGCACGCCAGCGCCAGCGCGGTCACGATTCAGGGCTGGCAGCAGGACGACAGCCTGAAGCTGATAATTGAAGACGACGGCTGCGGCCTGCCGCCGGGCTCCGGCCAGCAGGGTTTTGGCCTGGCGGGCATGCGGGAGCGCGTCAAGGCGCTGGGCGGCACGCTGAACCTCTCCTGCACCCACGGGACGCGCGTCAGCGTCAGCCTGCCGCTACGGAGTTACCATGTTTAAAACCCCTGCCAGCGCCGCGCCGATTGGCAATAAAGCGGAAATCGACGCCCGCTACCGCTACTGGCGTCGCCATATCCTGATGGCCATCTGGCTCGGCTACGCGCTGTTCTACTTCACCCGCAAAAGCTTCAACGCCGCCGCGCCGGAAATCCTCGCCAGCGGCGTGATGACGCGCACCGATATCGGCCTGCTGGCGACGCTGTTTTACATCACCTACGGCCTGTCGAAGTTCTTCTCCGGCATCGTCAGCGACCGCTCCAACGCGCGCTATTTTATGGGCATTGGGCTGATCGCCACCGGCGTGGTCAACATTCTGTTTGGCTTCTCCACCTCGCTGTGGGCCTTCGCCCTGCTGTGGGCGCTGAACGCCTTTTTCCAGGGCTGGGGCGCGCCGGTCTGCGCCCGCCTGCTCACCGCCTGGTATTCGCGCAACGAGCGCGGCGGCTGGTGGGCAATCTGGAACACCGCGCATAACGTCGGCGGGGCGCTGATCCCGATGGTGGTAGGTGCGGCGGCGCTGCACTACGGCTGGCGCGCGGGGATGATGATTGCCGGTGGCCTCGCGATTGTCGCCGGACTGTTTCTCTGCTGGCGCCTGCGCGACCGGCCGCAAACCGTCGGCCTGCCTGCGGTGGGCGACTGGCGGCACGACGAGATGGAGATTGCCCAGCAGCAGGAGGGCGCGGGGCTGACCCGCAGGGAGATCCTCACCAAATACGTGCTGAAAAACCCGTACATCTGGCTGCTGTCGCTCTGTTACGTGCTGGTCTACGTGGTGCGCGCGGCGATCAACGACTGGGGCAACCTGTACATGTCCGAGATGCTCGGCGTGGATCTGGTGACCGCCAACTCGGCGGTGACGATGTTCGAGCTGGGCGGGTTTATCGGCGCGCTGGTGGCGGGCTGGGGCTCGGACAAGCTGTTCAACGGCAACCGTGGCCCGATGAACCTGATTTTCGCCGCCGGGATTTTGCTCTCCGTCGGTTCGCTGTGGCTGATGCCGTTCGCCAGCTACGTGATGCAGGCGGCGTGCTTCTTCACCACCGGCTTCTTCGTCTTTGGCCCGCAGATGCTGATCGGCATGGCGGCAGCGGAGTGTTCCCACAAAGAGGCGGCAGGCGCGGCGACGGGCTTTGTCGGTCTGTTTGCCTACCTCGGCGCATCGCTCTCCGGCTGGCCGCTGGCGCGGGTGATCGACGTCTGGCACTGGAGCGGTTTCTTCGCGGTGATCGCCATCGCGGCGGGGATCTCCGCGCTGCTGCTGCTGCCCTTCCTGCACGCGCAGGCCCCGCGCGAGATGGGCGAAGCGTGATGTGCCTCACCTTTCTGGCCTGAGTGGCGTAAAACTAAGAAATTTTCCCGGTTTTACCTGGACGCTGTCTCAGGCATCTCTCCTGGCTGATTTTTACAATGCCTGCCATTCGCAGGTAAAAATCAGCTCAGGAGCAAACCATGCTGGCCTTCCTCAACCAGGTGCGCAAGCCGACCCTGGATCTGCCGCTCGACGTGCGGCGCAAGATGTGGTTCAAACCGTTCATGCAATCCTATCTGGTGGTCTTCATCGGCTACCTGACCATGTACCTGATCCGCAAAAACTTTAACATCGCGCAGAACGACATGATCTCAACCTACGGGCTGAGCATGACGCAGCTGGGGATGATTGGCCTGGGTTTCTCCATCACCTACGGCGTGGGTAAAACCGTCGTTTCCTACTACGCGGACGGCAAAAACACCAAGCAGTTCCTGCCGTTTATGCTGATCCTCTCCGCCATCTGTATGCTCGGCTTCAGCGCCAGCATGGGCGCGGGCTCCGTCAGCCTGTTCATGATGATCGCCTTCTACGCCCTGAGCGGTTTCTTCCAGAGCACCGGCGGGTCGTGTAGCTACTCCACCATCACCAAATGGACCCCGCGCCGCAAGCGTGGTTCCTACCTCGGCATGTGGAACATCTCCCACAACCTCGGCGGGGCGGGTGCGGCTGGCGTGGCGCTGTTCGGCGCAAACTATCTGTTCGACGGCCACGTGATCGGCATGTTTATCTTCCCGTCGATTATCGCCCTGATTGTCGGCTTTATCGGCCTGCGCTACGGCAGCGACTCCCCGGAATCTTACGGCCTCGGCAAAGCCGAAGAGCTGTTCGGTGAGGAGATCAGCGAAGAGGACAAAGAGACCGAAGAAAACGAGATGTCCAAATGGCAGATCTTTGTTGAGTACGTGCTGAAAAACAAAGTGATCTGGCTGCTGTGCTTCTCGAACATCTTCCTGTACGTGGTGCGTATCGGCATCGACCAGTGGTCGACCGTGTATGCCTTCCAGGAGCTGAAGCTCTCTAAAGAAGTGGCGATTCAGGGCTTCACTCTGTTCGAAGTGGGCGCCCTGGTCGGCACGCTGCTGTGGGGCTGGCTTTCGGATCTTGCCAACGGCCGTCGCGCGCTGGTGGCCTGCGTCGCGCTGGCGCTGATTATCGCCACGCTCGGCGTCTACCAGCACGCCAGCAACCAGTACGTTTACCTGGCGTCCCTGTTCGCGCTCGGCTTCCTGGTGTTTGGTCCACAGCTGCTGATCGGCGTGGCGGCAGTCGGCTTCGTCCCGAAAAAAGCGATCGGCGCCGCCGATGGGATTAAAGGCACCTTCGCCTACCTGATCGGCGACAGCTTCGCCAAGCTGGGCCTGGGGATGATCGCCGACGGCACGCCGATTTTCGGCCTCACCGGCTGGGCGGGCACCTTCGCGGCGCTGGATGCGGCGGCCATCGGCTGTATCATCCTGATGGCGATGGTGGCGGTGCTGGAAGAACGTAAAATTCGCCGTGAAAATCGCGCGCAGAAATTAAAAACAGCCTGAGTGTGCAGGTAACTTCTTTGCCCGGTGTGTGATGCCGGGCTTTTTTATATTGACCCCGACGGCGTTAACTCCTCCTCTCCCAATTCTTCAACATCTTTTCCGTTCACTATTATGGTGCCACCCGCTGTCGAGGCGCTGCGTTTCCCGCTATGATGAGCGGCTATTCATAGGAGAACGCATGGTCTGGATAATGCTGGCAACGCTTGCCGTGGTTTTTGTGGTGGGATTTCGCGTCCTGACCTCAGATTCCCGCCGCGCCATCAAACGTTTAAGCGAGCGTCTGGGGATCACCCCGATGCCGGTTGAGTCGATGATCGATCAGTTCGGCAAAATGCCGGGCAATGAGTTTATCCGCTACCTTGAGCGCCCGGACGAAGCGCATCTGCAAAACGCCGCGCAGGTGCTACTGATATGGCAGGTCTGCATTGTCGACGGCAGTGAAGAGAATCTGCACACGTGGCACCGCCTGCTGCGTAAAGCCCGCCTGGCCGCGCCGATTACCGATGCGCAAATTCGTCTGGCGCTTGGCTTTATGCGCGAGATGGAGCCCGATCCGCAGGAGCTTAACGCCTTCCAGCTGCGCTATAACCAGCTCTTCCTGCCGGAAGAGGGCGTGTTTTACCTGCACTGATCCCCTCTAAAAATCACAAAAGTTGTCTAAACGTTAAATTCGTCACACTTTTGATGATAAACTGCGCGACTTTTCCGCACGTTTTTATCTTCAGGTGACGCCATGACAGAACATATCCAGCCCACGACCAGACCGCAGACCAACGAGGTTTCACGCCCCAACTGGTCGGCCGTTTTCGCCGTGGCATTCTGCGTCGCCTGCCTGATTACCGTTGAGTTTCTGCCGGTGAGCCTGCTGACGCCGATGGCGCAGGATCTGGGCATTTCCGAAGGCGTGGCGGGGCAGTCCGTTACCGTCACCGCGTTTGTGGCGATGTTCGCCAGCCTGTTTATCACCCAGGTGATTGGCACCATCGACCGCCGCAAGGTGGTCATTCTGTTCAGCGTGCTGCTGACGCTCTCTTGCCTGCTGGTCTCCTTTGCTGAAAGCTTCACCCTGCTGCTGCTGGGGCGCGCCTGTTTGGGGCTGGGGTTAGGCGGCTTCTGGGCGATGTCGGCCTCGCTCACCATGCGCCTGGTGCCCGCGCGGACGGTGCCAAAAGCACTTTCCGTTATCTTCGGTGCGGTCTCTATCGCGCTGGTGATTGCCGCGCCGCTCGGCAGCTTCCTCGGCGGGATTATCGGCTGGCGTAACGTCTTCAACGCGGCGGCGGTGATGGGCCTGCTCTGCATCATTTGGGTGTGGAAAGCGCTACCGTCCCTGCTGGGCGAAGCGGCGCACCACAAACAGAACATGTTCGCGCTGCTGAAGCGCCCCGGCGTGCTGGCGGGGATGACCGCCATCTTTATGTCCTTTGCCGGGCAGTTTGCCTTCTTTACCTACATCCGCCCGGTGTTTATGACCATGGCGGGCTTTGACGTGGACGGCCTGACGCTGGTGCTGCTGAGCTTCGGTATCGCCAGCTTTGTCGGCACCTCGCTGTCGTCTCAGTTCCTGAAACGCTCCCTGAAGGTGGCGCTGGCGGGCGCGCCGCTGGTGCTGGCGGCGAGTGCGGCGGTGCTGGTGCTGTGGGGCAGCGATAAGTGGGTGGCGTCTGCCATCGCGATTATTTGGGGCTTTGCCTTTGCGCTGGTGCCGGTGGGCTGGTCGACGTGGATCACCCGCTCGCTTGCCGATCAGGCTGAAAAAGCCGGGTCGATTCAGGTGGCGGTGATCCAGCTGGCGAACACCTGCGGCGCGGCCATTGGCGGCGTGGCGCTCGACCATCTGGGGCTGACCTCACCGCTGGTGATTTCCGGTACGCTGATGCTGCTGACCGCGCTGCTGGTGGCGGGGAAGGTTAAGGCGAAGTAGTGCTTTTCTCCCTCTCCCCATCAGGGAGAGGGGACTGCTCGGTGCTGTCTTTTCACCCTCGCCCCTTTGGGGAGAGGGCTGGGGTGAGGGGACATCAGGCTACGCCGATGTCTGAACCCGTCTTCTCGAATCCATTGAAATCAACACCACCGACGACACGATCAATAGCGTCCCCAGCCAGTCCGGCAGGGTGAACGCCACGCCCAGTAAAATCACCGACAGCAACGCGCTGCTCAGCGGCTCGGCACAGCTCAGAATGCTTGCCTTCGGCCCGCCGATCGTCTGTGCGCCTTTCAGATACAGGCTGAACGTCAGCGCCGTACCAATCACCACCAGATAGAAAAACGCCAGCAGCAGGCTGCCGTCAATCACAAAGGTCGTCCCGCGCCCGGCGTAGAACGGCGTCAATATCAATCCGGCAATCAACATACTCCAGCCGACAATTGGCAATGTGCCGTAGCGGGCGATCAGCGTTGACGGATAGGTGGTGTAAAACGCCGCGGCAAACGCCGAGGCGATACCGAAGAACAACGCGGCAGGCGAGATGGAGAGCGAGGTCGGGTCGCCGTGGGTGACCAGCAGGAACGTCCCGACAAGCGAGGTCACAATCGCGGATAAAACAAACACGCCAGGGCGCTTTTTCCGCGCCAGCGCGAACCACGCCACGATAATGGTTGGTGACAGAAACTGCAGAACGGTAGCGGTCGCGGCGTTGGATTTTTCAATCGTCAGCAGGAAGGTGAGCTGCACGGTGAGCGCGCCGACCAGCGAGAAAAACAGCAGGCTGAGGGCGTCTTTGCGATGTTTGATCACCGAGAAAATCTTGTCGCCGTGAACGAAAGAAAGCGTCAGGAGGATCACGCCGGTAAACAGCAGGCGAACCATGGTCAGGTATGGCGAAGAAATGTGGCTTTTCTCCATGATGTACTGCGCGCAAACGCCGGAACTGCCCCATAAAACGGCGGCGATCAGGACGTTTAGCATCCCTTTACGTGTGGAACCCATGTTCTCCCCTGCGATGTTGTCGTTAATTCGGTCAACAGCATAGCATGGTTGTGTGTGGCCTGATGCCCTCACCCCGGCCCTCTTCCAGGGAGAGAGGGAGCAAACACTAAAAACGGCAACTCTCGTTGCCGTTTTGCTTCTACCTTGCTTAGAACCACGCCTCCCACATCGCGCCGACGTTGAAGTCGTCGAGCGTTTCGTCTTTGGTGTTGTTCACGCGCGCGGTGCGTTCGTTATCCACTTTGCCGCCGGTCACATAGAAGCGCAGCATCGGGCGGAACTCCGGCCCCATGGCGATAGACATATTCTGCGACAGGGTCAGCTTCCAGCCCTTGTTGTCGCCGCCGTTGTCGTAGTCAACGTGCTGCCAGCCTGCTTCCAGCCAGGTGGAGTGAACGTCGTTCCACCAGTGCATCGGACGCACGATGGCGTTGTAGTTCTTGCGGTTGTCGGTCTTATCGCGGCTGTTGTCGTAGTCGTGGAAGGCGAGGATGTACTCCACCTGCGTGGCCTGGGTGAATTTGTACAGCCCTTCGAAGCTGGCGTAGACCGTGGTCAGATCCTCGGTTTTGTTGAACACGCTGTTGTCCGCGTTATCGGAGTAGCGGGCGATCACCTTATTCACGCCGCTGTCGTTGGTGTGGCTAAGCACCACGCCGCCCTGCCACGCGTTCAGACGCTCGTCGCTCTCCACCGCTTTGGAGTCAAAGCCGTAGTTAGCGTACAGCTCCATGTCGATCGGGCCGAGCTTCATGCCGTGGATTTTTGAGGTCGCGGCGTAGTTGCCTTTGTCACCCGTGCCGGAACCGCCGGTACAGGTGATGCGCGACGGGTTGGCTTCATCTTCCATCACTTCCGGGCTACAGGATTCCACCGCCGCGACGGCGGCCACGTCGAACTGCACGCCGCCGATGTCGAAGTTCTTCACCCCGGCGCCCTGGCCGTCGTGGTTCATCCAGAAGTAATCGTTGATGCCCTGCTGTGGACGCTGGTGGAAGTCACGACCGGCCCAGAAATAGGCGTTCGGGTTGGAGGCCATAATGTTGGTCACCCCCGCGTAGGCTTTTTTCAGGTTAACTTCGTCGCCCCAGTGGTCGATCATCACGTTAACGTCCCAGATGGCGCCGTTTTCACCCTTAAAGGCCTTGGAGAGCTGGAATTCCCCGCCGTTGCCTTCGTTGCCCAGACGACCAATGGCCGACGCGCCGTTGTACGAGCCGTCCACCGCGACGTATTTCTGATCGGCGGCCTGGAAGTGCGCGCCGTAGCGAGCATAGCCGGTAAATTTAATCCCGAACGGGATCGCCATATCCGGAGATTGCGCCGCGCTTTGCGGCTCGGTCACCACGTCCGCTTTTTTCGCGACCGCCGCATCCATTTTAGCCTGACGTTCGGCGAGGGCTTTATCCACCGCTTTTGCCACAATGGCGTCGATTTGCTCCTAGGTGAATTCCTGCGCGAGCACGGAAATTGGGCAAAGCGCGGCGATAACCGCCATGGTTAATGGAAGTTTTTTAATCGTATTCATGGTTATCTCAATATAGTTTAATTTTATTCAGACAATAACCATCCCGCTCCGATCTGACAGAGTATGTCGCTATCATCAGAACAAGTGGATCTCTATTTAGGGTACAGAGGTATTACAGTAATTATTTCGCCATAGACTATCTCTGATATAAATGAATAATTTCTTCGGATAATTCACGCGCTAATAAGGAATTCATTAAATGATCCTGCGCGTGCACCATAATTAACGTCATCGGCTGGCGGCCTTCGCCCGCATCCTGCTCGATCAGTTTGGTCTGCATCTTGTGCGCCTGGCGCGCGTAGCCGTCGGCTTCGCGCAGCAGGCTTTTGGCCTCGTCAATGTTGCCCTGGCGCGCCGCGTGCAGTGCTTCAAAGCACAGGCTGCGGGACTGTCCGGCATTGACGATAATTTCCATTACGGCTTCTTCTAATGCGATCATCATCATTACTCTTTATCAAAACTATTATTTAACGCGGTGGCGGCAAACCACTCTCCGCTTTTCTTAATGGTGCGTTTCTGCGTCTCTAAATCGAGCTGGATAAATCCGTAGCGATTTTTATACGCGTTGCACCACGACCAGTTATCAATAAACGTCCACATATGATAGCCAAGACAATTGCACCCTTCGCTAATACCCTTATGCAGCCAGGCTAAATGTTCGGAAATAAACTCGATGCGGTATTGATCGTTAATCTGGCCGTTTTCAATAAAGCGCTGCTCGTTTTCGACGCCCATGCCGTTTTCAGAAATAAAGCAGCGAGGGTTGCCGTAATTGTCGCGCAGGTTGACCAGAATATCGTAAATACCCGGCTCGTAGATTTCCCAGCCGCGGTACGGGTTCATCTTGCGGCCCGGCATCTCGTAGCTATCAAAGAACCACTCCGGCATAAACGGCGCCTGCGGGTTCACCGCGCTGTCGCGACACTTCACGCGACGCGGCTGATAGTAGTTCACGCCAAGCAGGTCGATTTTCCCTTCCGCAATCAGGAAACCGTCTTCCGGTTTACAGGCGGGTAATTGATCGCAGGATTTCAGCAGCGCGACCAGGTCCGCCGGGTATTCCCCTCGCAGGACCGGGTCAAGGAAGCTGCGGTTAAACATCAGGTCCGCGATGTGCGCCGCCTTCACGTCCGCCGGGTTCTGCGAGCGCGGGTACGACGGCGTCAGGTTCAGCACGATGCCAATCTCCCCCGCGTAATGCCCGGCGCGGTAGGCCTGCACCGCTTTCGCATGGGCCAGCACGGTGTGATACGCCACGGTTGCCGCCCGACGAAAATCCACCACGTTGGGGTAGTGGAAGTCGTACAGATAACCGCCTTCCACCGGCACGATCGGCTCGTTGAAGGTAAACCAGTGCAGCACGCGATCGCCGAACAGCTCAAAGCAAATCTGCGCATAGCGGGCGTAGGCGTCCACCACGTCGCGGTTTTCCCAGCCGCCGATCTCCTGCATCGCCATCGGCATGTCGAAATGGAACAGGGTCATAAACGGCGTGATGCCCTGTTCATTCAGCTCATCAATGACCTGATTGTAAAAATCGACCGCTTCCGGGTTCACTTCACCGATACCGTCGGGGATCAGGCGCGCCCAGCTAATCGAGGTGCGAAAGCTGTTGTGGTTCAGCTGCTTTAACAGCTGAATGTCCGTTTTCCAGTGCTGATAGAACGTGGAGGTCTGCTGCGGCCCCACGCCGTTGTGAAAACGGTTCGGCTCGCGGGCAAACCAGTAATCCCATGTGGTTTCGCCCTCTCTTGCCCCTTCGGTCTGGAGAGCGGAGCTTGCGCTGCCCCACCAGAAGTTATCGGGAAATGCGTATTTCATGACTCTTCCTCTTTGACTTAATTGCTGGCGGTCTCGGCGGCGCCGACGGTTGCCTGGGCCTTCTGCTCTTCATTTTTGATGAGCGTACGCTCATAGGCGCGCAGGAACGGCAGGTACATCAGCGCGGACATCACCATACAGACCAGGCACATCACCACCGGGCTCAGCGCCCAGTTTGCCGCCCATGAGGCGCCAATCGGTGCAGGGGTGGTCCACGGGGTTAACGACACAACCTGCGCCAGCCAGCCGAGTTTGGTGGCCGCGTACGCCAGGCAGGCGTTAACCAGCGGAACGAACACGAACGGGATAAACAGCATCGGGTTCATGATGATCGGCGCGCCGAACAGGATCGGTTCGTTGATGTTGAAGAAGCTCGGCACCACGCCCATTTTGCCGATGGTGCGAAGGTGGGTAACGCGGCTGCGCAGCAGCAGGAACGCCAGCGGCAGGGTGGAGCCTACGCCGCCAATCAGCAGGTAGTGATCCCAGAAGCCCTGAAGATAAACGTGCGGCAGCGCCGCGCCGGCCGCCAGCGCCGCCTGGTTTGCGGAGAGGTTCGCCATCCAGAACGGGTTCATGATGCCGGTGACGATCAGCGAGCCGTGAATACCGGCGAACCAGAAGATCTGGCACAGCAGTACGGAGAGCAGAATCGCGGGCAGGGAGTCAGACGCGGACACCAGCGGCTCCAGCAGATGCATGATCGCCTGCGGGATGATCATTCCGGTCTGCGCTTCGATGAACAGGTTCAGCGGGTGCAGCGTACCGATCACCACCATCACCGGGATCAGGATCTCAAACGAGCGCGCCACACCGGTTGGGACTTCCTTCGGCAGGCGAATGGTCACGTTGTTCTGCTTCAGCCACGCGTAGACGCGGGTGGCGTAAATGGCGGTGATCAGCGCGGTGAAGATGCCCTGGCCGGAGAGATACTGGGTCGAGATCTTGCCGTCGGCATACGGCGCGGCGACCAGCAGGAAGGCCATAAAGGCCAGCAGGCCGGACATCACCGGGTCGAGGTTGAACTGACGCCCCAGGCTCGCGCCAATCCCCACCGAGATGAAGAAGGTCATCACGCCCATGCTGAGGTTAAACGGCAGCATCAGCTGCTCGCGATAGGTCTGGGAGAAATCCAGCCAGCCGCGGGCGAAGCTGTTAGTGGTATCCGCCGAGAACGGCGGGAAGATGAACACCAGCATAAACGAGCCGATGATCATAAACGGCAGCGCGGCGGTAAAGCCGTCGCGGATGGCAATCACATACTTTTGCTGACCCAGCTTCGCGGCCAGCGGGGTAATTGACTGCTCAATCACCGCGACCATGGATTGATATAACGAACTCATGTGAACACCTTTTAGTGTGCCGCTTCGATGAGCGACAGAGCATAGTCCAGTACTTTATCGCCACGCTGCATACCGTAGTCCATCATATCGATGGGCTGCACCGGAATGCCTTTCGTAGCCGCCTTGTCTGAGAGTGTCTGTAACATGTATTTCACTTGCGGTCCGAGAAGGACAACCTGGTATTGTGGAAACTGCGTATCAAATTCGGAAACACCGTACGCATCAATCTTCACCGGCAAACCACGTTCTTTCGCGACATCGATCATTTTGCTGACCAGCAGGCTGGTGGACATCCCGGCAGAGCAGCACAGCATAATTTTGAACATCGACAACCATCCTCTAAATGTAAAAAGTTATTGCGAGGATGATTGGACATTATACGGAAACCGGTTTCCATTCATAAAAGACAGAAGTGTGATACCCATCAATATCCCTTACTTATGAGGCTAATTAACCGGATGTGCATCACATAATTTGGCTGTTTTGACATCATTTTGAGTGGAAACGGAAAATCGGTTTCCATGGAAAACGGAAACGGATATACTCCGTTCTGGCTATAATGTGAGCCGAAGCGGTCATGGAATTTGCAG
This sequence comes from Enterobacter sp. 01-M-02-SI-ECC, assembly GCF_047530595.1. NCBI lineage: Bacteria > Pseudomonadati > Pseudomonadota > Gammaproteobacteria > Enterobacterales > Enterobacteriaceae > Enterobacter > Enterobacter sp. 01-M-02-SI-ECC. Next base: position 93,620 of record NZ_JBLKCZ010000006.1, read on the forward strand.
GCGCGAGGTAAGCCTGCCAGGGGAAAGAGATGTCGACAATCAATGATGTATCACGTCTTGCCGGGGTGTCTAAAGCCACGGTATCGCGAGTGTTGAGCGGGTCGCGTGGCGTTAAGGAAGCCAGCCGTCAGGCCGTATTAAAAGCGGTGGATGAGCTGAATTACCGGCCTAACGTGATTGCCCAGTCGCTGCTGAGCCAGTCGACGGGCTGTATCGGGGTGATTTGCGCGCAGGAAAACATTAACCAGACCACCGGTTATCTCTACGCGCTGGAAAAACAGCTCAGCCAGCATCAAAAACATCTCCTGCTGCGCTTCGCGCACAGCAAAGCGGAAGTGATGCACGCCCTTGAAGAACTCTCCTGCGGGCTTTGCGATGACATCCTGGTGATTGGCGCCCGTTTCCCGCTGGACGTGGATATGGACAACGTCATTCTGGTGGACTGTATGGAGACTGATAATTCCAACAGCATCCAGTTCGATCATGCCTTTGCCGCCGAGACCGCCTGTAACTACCTCACCAGCCAGGGGCGTCGCCAGATTGCGCTGATCCATCCGCACGGCAGCGGTTTTGCCGATCAGGTGCTGCTCGGCTACAAGCACGCGCTGGAGAAAAATTTCCTGCCCTTTAATCGCAGCCTGGTCTTTATGGACGCGACCTCCTCGTCCGTTGCGCTACAGGAGCTGCTTAATAACGCCAGTACTCTGAACTTCAACGCGCTGCTGGTGGCGGATGAGCAGGAAGCCCAGCGGGTGATCCCGCAGCTGCAGGCGTTTAACAAATCGGTGCCGGACGACATCATGGTCTTCAGCCTGGCCGGATCGCTGCACCTGCCGGGTATTCCGGTGATCCCGGCGATTGAATATTCCATGGACGCGATGGCGGCGCGGATTGTGAGCTGGCTGACGGAGAAAACGCAGATGCTCGGGTCCTATGTTCTGCGCGGGGATTTGATTATTCCGGACATGCGGAAGCGTTAAAAATGTTTTCCAGGCCGGGTAAGCGCAGCGCCACCCGGCGGGAACTCAATAATCTTCCATACAATCCACTTGGCCAATCGCCCCCCAGTAGGCATCCAGGTTGTCGCGCTTAACGGCGGTGATGGCATTTTTGATCAGCAGCTGATTGGCCTCGGACGACAAAATCATCTCCTGCCAGGCTTTATCGCTCTGCTTTTTCTGTGGCGTACAGGTTTTCTTAATATCTTTAAGGACCTGCTGCTTTATTTGCGCCTCTTTCGCGGGGTCATCCTTTTCCTGAGCATGGACAAACGCGGCGAAGAGCAGACAAACCAGCAGGCAGACCAGGTGCGCAGCTTTCATCACAACCCCCTTTTAGAAGTCACATGCTTCCCATGAAATATATCGTTACATTCAGTGTAGCGACGCCAGCCGAAAGTATGAATTTTCTCCAGGAGATCTGTGTGAGATAGTGAAGCGGCACAGATAACAAGGAGATAAAAATATGCAGCTGAGCATTACTCGTGCGGTTACGGCGCAGGAAAAAGAAGAGTTACTCACGGGCCTGAGAGCCTACAATGCGCAGTTTCTGGATCTATCCACCTTCAGCGGGGATATTGGCGTTTACGTGCGGGATGATAAAGGCGTCATGCTCGGCGGGCTAATTGGGGTGCGTAAAGGCGACTGGCTGAATATCGACTTTCTCTGGGTGAGCGATGCCGTGCGCGGATCCGGCGTGGGCAGTCAGCTTATCAAAGCGGCCGAAGAGGAAGCCAGACGCAAAGGCTGCAAACACGCGCTGGTCGATACCGCCAGCTTCCAGGCGCGTCCGTTCTATGAAAAACAGGGGTACCAGTTGCAGATGTCTTTGCAGGATTATCCGTACCCGGGCATGCAGCGACATTACCTGGCGAAAGCGCTTTAAGCTCGGAATCTGTTGGCCGGGTAAGCGCAGCGCCACCCGGCAATACCCGCATATAACTTATCCTTCTTATTGATTCTTTTTCGGTTTTTATTTCACCGCCTCGTTGTCGATATAGTCACTACAACATTTAGCAAAAGGAACTGTCTTGTGAAACGTCGATTGGGTGCTCTGGTACTTGCTGGCCTGCTGCTGGCAGGGTGCGATCAAAGTGGCAGCGATGCCAAACACATTAAAGTGGGCGTCATCAACGGCGCTGAACAGGACGTAGCGGAAGTTGCCAAAAAGGTGGCAAAAGAGAAATATGGCCTGGACGTGGAGCTGGTGGGCTTCAGCGGCTCGCTGTTGCCTAACGATGCCACCAACCAAGGGGAACTGGATGCTAACGTCTTCCAGCATCGCCCGTTCCTCGCTGAGGATAACAAGGCGCATAACTACAAGCTGGTGGCCGTGGCGAACACCTTTGTTTTTCCGATGGCCGGCTATTCCCGCAAAATCAAATCCGTCTCTGACCTGAAGGACGGGGCGACCATTGCCATTCCAAACGACCCGACCAACCTTGGCCGCGCGCTGTTGCTGCTGCAAAAGGAGAAGCTCATTACCCTGAAGCCGGACACCGGGCTGCTGCCGACGGCGCTGGATATTACCGCCAACCCTAAACAGCTGAAAATTATGGAGCTGGAAGGGGCACAGCTGCCGCGCGTGCTGGACGACCCGAAAGTGGATGTCGCCATCATCAGCACTACCTATATTCAGCAAACAGGGCTGTCGCCGGTGCATGACAGCGTCTTTATTGAGGATAAAAACTCGCCGTACGTGAACATTGTGGTGACGCGCGAAGACAACAAAGACGCGGAGAACGTGAAGGAATTTATCCAGTCGTATCAATCGCCTGAGGTAGCGAAAGCGGCGGAGACGATCTTTAACGGCGGGGCGGTGCCGGGCTGGTAAACGATCTGACGGAAAACGGGTTGCTTAACTTGGCCCGATTCCATCGGTAATCGCCCTTTAACCCACAGCGTCAATTGTGACGGCTGGCTATCCTCCTTATCACACCAACCGGAGGATAGCCCATGAACATTACCCATATTCGCAACGCCACCCAGCTGATTACCTACGCCGGAAAACGTCTTTTAATCGACCCGATGCTGGCCCCGAAGGGGGCTTATCCGGGCTTTCCCGGTACGGCGTATGCCGAACGCCGTAACCCGACTGTCGAACTCCCCGTTGACGTCAACACGCTGCTGGATGCTGACGCGGTGATCGTCACCCATACCCATGACGATCACTGGGATCGCGCCGCGGCGGAGCTGATCGCCAAAGACAAACCGATCTACGTGCAAAACGATCGTGACGCCGCGCTGCTGCGAAGCCAGGGATTCAGCAACCTGACGGTCATGACCGACGCGACCTTCTTCGGCGATATTCAGATTACGAAAACCCACGGCGGGCAGCACGGCACCGATCGCGCTTACGCCGTGCCGGAGCTGGCGGAGCGGCTGGGTGAGGCCTGCGGCGTGGTGCTGCGTCATCCCGATGAGAAGACGCTTTATCTTGCCGGGGATACCATCTGGCGTGACGAAGTGGCGGCCGACCTGCAAAAGCACCAGCCGGACGTGGTGGTGCTGAACGCGGGCTATGCCCACGTCATTGGTTTTGGGCCCATTATTATGGGGCAGGAGGATGTGCTCAACGTTCATTTCCTGCTGCCGCAGGCAAACATTGTGGCGATCCATATGGAGGCGATTAACCACTGCCTGTTGACCCGCAGCGCGCTGCGTGAGTACGTTGAAGCCAATCAGGTGAGTGACGCGGTGAGCATTCCCAAGGATGGCGAAACCGTTATATTCTGAGTGCGTTAAAGGGAAAGGAGAGACAGATGTCGCTAATCAACGTCGCGATTGTCGCGGTAGACGGGTTCAGCCCGTTCCACTACTCCGTTCCCTGCATTCTGTTTGGCGATTCGGTCTCCGGCGAAAAGCGCTTTAACGTGACGATCTGCGCCGAAACGCCGGGTTTTCTCACCTCAAAAGACGGATTTGCCCTCAACGCCACGCAGGATTACACTGCCATTGGCCAGGCCGATATTGTTGTCGTTCCCTACTGGCAGCACGTCCTTGAACGACCGCCCCAGACGCTGCTCGACAGCCTGGTGCAGGCGAGAGACAACGGCGCGGAAATCGTCGGGCTGTGTCTGGGGTCGTTTGTGCTGGCCTGGGCGGGGCTCCTCGACGGCAAACGTGCGGCCACCCACTGGGAGTTCGAGCATCAGTTCCAGTCGCTTTTCCCGTACGTTCAGCTGGATATTAATGCCCTTTACGTGGATGACGGCAATATCATCACCTCTGCTGGAACGGCGGCTGCGCTGGACTGCTGCCTGTATATCATTCGCCAGCGCTTTGGCAGCGTGGTTGCCAACCAGATTGCCCGCCGGATGATTGTACCGCCCCACCGCGAGGGCGGTCAGGCGCAGTTCATCGCCCAGCCGGTTCCGAATGATACCCGTGACGCACGCATTAACTGCCTGATCGATTACCTGCAGCAGCACATCACCGAACCGCATAGCCTGGACTCGCTGGCAGAGGTGGTTTCGATGAGCCGCCGCACCCTGACCCGCCATTTTATTAAAGCCACGGGGATGAGCGTTGCCGACTGGCTTACCGCCGAACGCCTACGGCGCAGCCAGCTCCTGCTTGAAGCCGGAAATATGCCGATTGAGCGCGTGGCCGAGCTGGTAGGATTTAATTCCGCCGTCACCTGGCGACAGCAGTTTAAGGCGCGTTTTGGGGTGAGCCCGGCGGAGTGGCGAAAGACGTTTCGCATTCAGCCGTCTTCAGAAAATGATAATTCTGTTGCGCTGGAGTGAAAAGCCGTAGGCGGCATCTATTTGTTGAGGTTACAAACGTCCCTGACGAGCGCGTCTTAAATCCCGTAATCTTTTGTTTTTTTACTTTAGCCGCCAGTGTCTTTTTAGCGTGATCCTGATTTTTGCTGTTTAATGCTGATGCATCAGAATGGTTACAAGACGCCTCTCTTCCGGTTAAGATATTCCACGTTACTTTCCAGAGAAAAGGTAGTGGCATGAACAATATTGAAACGCAGTTACTAGAATCAGGTTTCACCGTAAAAGAATTAGCGTATCTGAACCGGAACATTAGCCGTTATGGTTCATCCTTGCTCGAGGTAGTACTTGAGTTAGGTAAGCGATTTATCATGGTTCTGTTTCTTACTGCGGTTGTGGCTTTGATTTTTCTGGCGCTTCTTTTTTTCGCTGAGCATTACAATATTGTTTCCGGAGGCATTTCTCTTTTCATCGTGTTGGTGATTGTCTGGTTTTTTCAACCCCCGGTCATTACCTACAAAGCCTGGCGCTACAGAAAGAAATACATTAGTTCTGGCCAGACGCATTAGAAATTAAATCAAACGAGACTTTTGCAGACACACCCCAGCCGACAATTTTCATAGTGAGCGCTGCGCGATTCATTCCGTCGACCTTGCGGTAGAAATCCAGCGGGAGATAGCGAAACAGACGCCATGATTCGGGTTTTCGGATGGCGCCAAATACCGTATAGACGCTTGCGGCCAGGCTTACGCTGTTAAATACTCCCAGTGCTGATTCACGTTTAAATCCCATAAACTGAGCGATATCCATGACGCCATCTGCCAGCATTCCTTCGGAATTTGGTTGATGTTGAAGCGTTCTGTTAATTTCTTTTGAAATGGCATTTGCACCATCCATAACCAGAATCGCTCCTGCAAGCGCACCCACTGGGTTCATTGTCATCATTGCACCTACACCTGCAACAATCTGTAATCCTGAAAGCACCACCTTAATCGACGAGATAACATAACCGACGACTTTGTTATTTTCTTTAACCAGTTCAATTTGAGCAAAAAGCTGAGCTGTACGTGAGCGAAGCATTCTGCTTTGATCAAGAAGACTTTCGTTCTCTGTCCGGATGTTTTTCAGGCATTCCATGCACTCCTCATGACTTCTGGCCGCCCGGGTAGCGCTAAATTGTTGCATCACAAACTGCCGAATATCATCCATAAACTTAATCCGTGCGAGTCCGTCGCTGAGATGTTGCCCTCCGACAATATTCGCAGTATTGATAAGCTTCCGGGCTTCAAGATTTATCATTGTTTCAGCCCATGCTCGGGCGTTTTGACCAGGGAAAAGTGCAATATCCATTTAAATTTTCTCATCTGATAACCAATATTTACAGATTATCCTTCCAGCAGAAACTGGCAACAATAAATTGGGGCATGTATCGCGAGCCAGCAAGCGCCAAAGGCATATCCCGGCGAAAATCATTTTCGTCGTTGGTGGCTACCGAAAGAATAGTCATTGAAGGCAGGGAAAGTGAGATATAAAGAACTACCCCAGCCTCTCCACCCTTGTCTCCCCCTCCACCATCGACAGCTGATACAGCGAGAACGACCTCTGCTTCTCAATCAACTGCGCCAGCTCCGGCGAGTGGCTGGTGAGCCAGATCTGCGAGTAGCGGCTGGCCTCGGCGATTAAGCTCGCCAGGGCGGGCAGCATCTGCGGGTGCAGGCTGTTTTCCGGTTCGTTCAACGCGATAAACGCCGGTGGGCGCGGGCTTAACAGCGCTACCGCCAGGCACAGAAAGCGCAGAGTGCCGTCGGAGAACTCCGCCGGTTCCAGCGGCCTGCTCAGCCCCTCGCGCTGCATCATCATGCGAAAACGTCCGCCGGTGTTGTCGCTGTAAAACACGCAGCCGGGGAAGGCCTGGTCAAGGATGCGCATCAGCAGCAGCTCGTCGCCGATCTCGACGATGGTCTGAAACGCGGCCGCCAGGTTGGCGCCGTCGCTGGCCAGCACCGGGGAGCGGAAGCCGACCTGCGGGGCGCGCATCGCCGAGCCAATTGATACAGAAAACTCATGATAAAAGCGCCAGTTACGCAGGGACTCACGCATCTGCGACACTTCCGGATAAAGATGCGGTTCGCCGAGCTGTCCGAACACCGATTCGTTCTCGTACAGCGTGCCGCTGTGGGTCACTTTCTCGTGATGCACGTTGTTGAGAAACACCGCCTGGTTCTTACGCTTCATCAGCTGTGACGAAGGCCGACGGTGCTGGCCGCTCAGCCAGATGGACTCCTCTTTGATCACCGGATCGAGCTGAAACTGCGAGGGATAGGGCAGCTTCTCCACAAACCCGACCTGCAGCTCGTATTCGTAGGACTCTGTTTCCACGGCCAGATTCATCCGCCGCAGCGGGTCGCTGCGGGTTTTGCCTGCCCAGAACACCTTCAGAATGCCGCCCTCGTTCGCCAGCGCCTGGGAAAACTGCCCCTGGGCGGCGCTGTGCATCAGGTGTATCGCCTTGTAAATATTGGATTTCCCGGTGCCGTTCGGCCCGAAGACGATGTTGAGCTGCTCCAGCTCCAGCGACATGTCGCGGATGGAGCGGTAGTTTTGAATGTGCAGGGTGTTGATCACAGGCAGGCCCCTTTCGCAGAATAAGCCTGTATATAATCACAGTCTTTGAGGTTAAATGCAAAAAAAGAGACGACAGTGAGGATGTCGTCTAAACGGGGTACTGCTTTGGGCCTCTATGGGTCAATGGGGCCTTCGCATTTTTATGATCACTTGACTGCCAGACGCAGACCCAAATCATCAGGATAGGGATCAAAGTAGTTTTGCGTCATCAGATACCGGTCGGGGTATTCGGCCAGGTAGTGCTTCAGCAGCGTGATCGGGGCGAGAATAGGCAACTGTCCGTTGCGATAGTGCAGGATCACGTCGCGCAGCTCGCCGCGCTGGCGGGTGTTCAGCTGGTTACGGAAATACCCCTGGATATGCATCAGCACGTTGGTGTGATTCTTCCGCGAGGCGGGTTTTTTCAGGATGGTCATCAGCTTTTCCCGGTACGCCACGAAGAAGGCGTCCAGGTCTTCCCACTCGTGCAGCGAGGCAACGAACGGGCCGATTTCGCGGTAGCCCGCCTGATGGTGCGCCAGCAGCTGCAATTTATAGCGGCTGTGGAAATCCAGCAGCCCACGTCGCGTGAGACCTTTATCGCGCAGCGTGTTTAGCTCGTGCAGGGCAAATACCCGCTCGATAAAGTTTTCCCGCAGCACCGGGTCGTGCAGCCGACCGTCTTCCTCGACGGGCAGCCACGGGTAGGTTTCAAGAAGGGCGGCGGTGAACAGCCCGACGCCCTCCTTGCGGCCCCGGTTGCCGTTTTCATCGTACAGCCGCACGCGTTCCAGGCCGCAGCTTGGGGATTTTGCACAGACGATAAATCCCGACAGATCGCCGATTTTTGGCAGATAGTCCGCCGTAAACTCGGCCATTTTCTGCGTGAGGTCATCATGAGGCGGCTTGCTGAAACGGAGCTGCGTTTCGCCGCTGTCCGTCAGCGTCAGGCGTATGGCCGGGCGAGGCGTCGGCAGACCGATAGCCATTTCCGGGCAGACGGGCCTGAAATTCACCCAATGGGCCAGCTCATCCATGACGAAGCCCATACGCTTGTGTCCGCCGTCAAAGCGAACGGCGGATCCGGTCAAACATCCGCTAATACCGAGCACAGGTTTCGTTGTCATGGTGTAGTCCTCCCGTTCATATAATTAAAACTTACACAGCATGACTAATTTGTCCAAGTATTAGCGGAACTATTTTTTTTATTCCTTTAAAATCAACGCGTCTTAACTACCCTTGTAGGTCGAGTAACCGTACTGGCTCAGCAGAAGCGGGATGTGCAGCTTCTCGTTGGTGCGGGTCACGGTAAACAGCACCGGGATCTCCGGGAAGAAGGAGTCCAGCTTTTTGCCGTGGAAGTACTCTGCGGTTTTGAAGGTCACTTTATACACGCCAGGCTGCATGTCCTGATCCTGCGGATAGAGCGATTTGATGCGGCCGTCGTGGTCGGTTTTGCCGTTGGCAATCGGGGTCCATTTGTTCTGCTGCTGTTTCTCCAGCGTAACGGTCACGTCCGATGGCGGCATCCCGGTTTGCTGGTCGAGAATGTGGACGCTAAGCGTGCCGGCAGGGGCGCTAAAGGCAGCAGGGGCAAAGGCCATCGAGGCCAGGATCAGCAGAGGGGCAGTTTTTTTCATGGTGTTTTCCTGTGGAGTTATTCGTTACAGGAAAACGTTAGCATCTGCGACGTGGGAAAATATTCAACTTTTCGTGAAGATTCCCGCAGGAGAAAATTATCAGAGGATAATCACTTCAAGCGATACCTGCTGCTGCCACTGCTCCACCTGTTTTTTCCGCCCGGCGGTGAGTTTGCCGCTGGTGACCAGAAGCCATTTGCGCTCCGGGAAAATTTCCGGTGCCAGCGCGTCAGGCGGAACCGGCAGGATGTCGATTCGGTGGCCCTGTCCCGTGCGCGTTAAGGCTTCGAGCCAGATCTCGCACGGGTCGTTCAGGTGCCAGCCGCTGAGCAGAATGTTATCGCCCGGCGCTTTTTTATCGCCTTCGAGGCAAAACGAGGTGTAGGCGATGATGATGCCGTCGAGGATCGCACGCAGGGTCATGGCGGCGGCGACGTTGGCCGAGACCTGGCTGCGCAGCGGGCGCAGCACGTTCGCGACCAGCTCCGGCCTGGGGTATTCGCGTCCGGCGTCGTAAATCATCTGGCGCAGGGACTCGACCTTGCCGTCCTGCAGGCGTTGCAGCATGTTCTGCTGCAGGGTTTGCCAGTTGTTGGTCCGACCCGGCGTCGGGCGCTCCAGCAGAGGTTTGACCTGGCCGATCGGGACGCCTTTTTTGACCCAGTCGAGAATTTTTAGCGCCTGCTGGACGTCCTCGTCGCTGTACTGGCGGTGGCCGCCTTCCGTGCGCTGTGGCTTGAGTAAACCATAGCGACGCTGCCACGCCCGCAGGGTGGTGGCGGTGATGCCGCTGAGTCTGGCGAATTCGCCGATGGAGTAAGCCATGTCCGTGTCCAGAGTGGAGGAATACTCTCAATATACTACGAATTTTCCCGAAGGGGATGAAGCGCCGAAACGGTGCACTACACTTAACGTCCAACCTTGCAAATGAAAGGAATTCTCATGAAGCTATGGCCTGTTGTGACCGGTGTTGCCATTGCGCTGACGCTGGTCGCCTGTAAATCCCCCACGCCGCCGAAGGGCGTGCAGCCGATTTCCGGTTTTGACGCCAGCCGCTATCTTGGCAAATGGTACGAGGTCGCCCGTCTGGAAAGCCGCTTTGAACGCGGGCTGGAGCAGGTTACCGCCACCTATGGCAAGCGCAGCGACGGCGGCATCAGCGTGCTCAACCGGGGCTACGATCCGGTGAAGAACAAGTGGAACGAGAGCGAAGGCAAAGCGTACTTCACCGGCGAGCCAACCACCGCCGCGCTTAAGGTGTCCTTCTTCGGCCCGTTCTACGGCGGCTATAACGTGATCAGGCTGGACGATAAGTACCAGTACGCCCTGGTCAGCGGCCCGAACCGCGATTACCTATGGATCCTGTCGCGCACGCCAACCATTCCGGATGCGGTGAAGCAGGATTACCTGAACACCGCGCGCAGTCTGGGCTTCCGGGTTGACCAGCTGGTGTGGGTGAAGCAGTAGCCCCTACTGGTAGGAAAACGTAATGCTGGCCAGCGCGTTGGCCGAGCCGGGGACCAGTTCGCCGGTTCTGATGTACTGCGCCTGGAACGGTAACGTGAGCGTCTGCGCCGCCGTGGTGCTCTGGATAAAGAACTGGCCGGTCGTGCCCGCGGCCGAGCTGTCCGGCCCCATCGTCAGCGGCCCGCTGCCGTTGTAGAAAAACTGCACCCCAACGCCGGACGCCGTGGAGTCTCCGGTCAGGGTCACCACCGACGAGGTGTTCGACGGCGTGGTCTGATCGGTCATCACCGCGTGAACCGCCACGTTCGCGTCGCAGGTCAGGCCGACGGTAAACGTTCCCGATGGCGACGTGCTTCCCACCGTGGGCAGGGTACGCATATCGATGGTGCCCAGCGCCACGCTGGCGTTTTTGCTGCCGACCGTACACCCGCTGGCGGTCACAGTGATGGTGGTCGGGCTGATAATCACCTGCGCCGTTTTCGTCTCGTTGTTATAGGCGGTGAGCACCGCGGCGTTGATGGTCGGGATGTTATAGACGCCGGATTTAAGGGCGGCACCGGTTTTAATAAAGGTGACCTTTGCCGACCATCCCAGATCCTGGGCAAACCCACTGGTGCCCTCTGCCGGGTAGCTTTGCGTGATACCGGTTTGCAGGGGGATATATTGCGTACTCTTAAAATCCTTCAGCCCGATGATATACCCCACGCCCGGTACGCCGGTCTCAAAAATGGTGTAGTTCGCGCCGTCGACGGTGATCGTCGCTCCGCTTGAGATGGCGCTGCTGCTGGGCTGCAGCGTGCCTTTGCTGCAGGTAAAAATTAGCCCACACCAGAACACCTGCTGCACGCTGGCGGTGGCGCTCCAGGTTGAGCCGATAATGCTGCCCGGCACCACGGAGTCCGCTGGCCCGCTGTAGGTCATCGGCTGAGGGGAGAGCGTAATGTCCGATTTCCAGTCCAGAGCCTGCACGCTGGCGCAGAAAAGTAATCCGCCGAGAAGAAACGCTAAACGCATCATAGATACTCCGTTGTCCAGGTGGCGAGGGCTGACACATCACCGGCGCTCACCGGCGTAGCGGTGGCAACCAGCTGCGCGTAGAAGGTCATCTGTACGCTGTCATCCCCCGCCGTTCCGTACGCGGTGGTTTTTGTATTCAGGGGAATGAGTACGCTTTCTTTATCGAGGATCTGCACCGCCACGCCGGTAGCGCCACCGTCGGCAATTTTCAGCAGCTGCGGGTTGGCATCATCCGGCGTTCCGCTGAAGCGAATTTTTACGCCAGCAAAGGTTGGCCCGCACGCTTCAAGCCTGAGCGTGAAGGGCGTTTTGATGTTGCTGACGGCCCCGGCACGGCTGAACTGTTTAATACCAATAGTGCCCAGCGGCACGTTCTGCTCCCCCGAGTCCTGCGCTACCACGCAGGTGTTGCCGACCAAATTGCCGGTGACGGAGACCAGCACGTCGTAGCCGCGAACGGGGAGCGTGAAAACCAGCAGCAGCGCAATGCAGCCGATCCGAAGCGTTACTGACATACCACCTCCTGAGAATAAAGACCGGTGCGGGCGCTATAGTTCTGCTTGTTTAAGGCATAGGTAATGGCGCAGCGCTGGCGGCTGCCGCGACCCCACACGGCGTTCAGCGTGCCCTTCTCTGACAAACCGGAGAGATACAGGCTGCCGCCATCGCCGACGATGCCGCTGGCTTTGTCATCATCGAGCGAGACCAGCGTGCCGAAGGGGAGTACGTCGTTGCCGTGACGCACGATAAACATCGCTTTTGCCCCCTGGTGCGTAGCGAAGGTGGCGCGAACCAGGGCGCCATCGGTAGGCGTTTTGTTGGCGATGGCGTTTTCCAGCTCCACGTCGTTGCCAGCGGTCGTCACGTCCAGCGCGACCTGGTTAACGCGGTACGGCGTGGCGTACGGGATCACCGCGTAGCCACGGCCGTCCGTTTTGATGCCCTTATGGTTAAGCACGGCGACGTTGCTGGCTCCCGGGGCTTTCACCAGAATGTTGGTGTTCCCGAGCGGCTGGCTCAGCGTCAGGCCATCTTCATGCACTACCGCGCCGCCGCTGATGCCGTAGCTGAGGTTGCGGGAGTCGCTGGCGTAGCTGTAGCCCAGGTTGTAGTCTCCCCACGCGCCTTCGTACTGCAGGGTGGCATCGCCGCCGTAGTGCTGCTGCGCGCTGTAGCGCTGGTTGACGCTATAGAACAGATTCTCCTCGCCCGGCAGGTAGCCGCTCACGCCCGTGCTGGCGGTTGTACCGGTGGAGTCCGCATGGGATGTGGTAAAGCGCGCACGGGTCGACAGCGTCGGGTTGCCCAGCGGGACCGAAATCGACATCGACAGGATGTTATCTTTCTTGTCGTCATACAGGCTCGAGCTTCGCTGGACGCTGACGCCAAGCGACACGTTGCGAAACGTGGCGTTCCACGCAAACTGCAGGCTTTGCGTGGTATTTGACGTGTTCCAGTAGGTCTGCTGATCCCACGACAGTGACAGCGAGCCGTATTGTCCCATCGGCTGCGACAGCAGCAGCTGGTTTTTTGCCTTACGCGACATGCGCAGGTTGTACACGGTGTCGTATTGGGTGGTGATGGTGCCATCGTCTTCCACCGTCTGCTTTGGCGATCCGCCCGACATGCCTTTGTACGTGGTGTCGCTGAGGGTATAAAACCCTTTCGTGGAGTAGCGCAGCGAGAAGAAGTTAACCCGCGTGCCAATGTCGTTCAGCAGCTTGCTGTAGCGCAGGCGCACCGAATCACCGGTATAGTGCCGATCGTCCGCCAGCTGGCTGCGGGCGTGGGTCAGGTCGATGGAGTAGGCGCCAAAGCGGCCGAGGTTTTGCCCAAACCCGAGGGCTAGGCCGTTATAGCTATCGGCAAACTGCGCCCCGCCGTAAAACGTCAGGCCGTATCGCCAGCCGTAGAACAGTTCACCCTGCGCGAAAGAGGGCGAATCCTGATTGCCCGTCGGACGGTATTTCCCGGCGCCGAGGGCATATTTCACCTGTCCGTTACGCACCAGGTTCGGCACGCTGGCAAAGGGAAGCGTGTATTGCGTTTTGCTGCCGTCGTTCTCCTGAATGGTGACCGCCAGATCGCCGCCCGAGGAGGTCGGGTAGAGATCTTTCAGTACAAACGCCCCCGGCGGGACGGAGGTTTGATAGATGATGTTGCCGTTCTGGCGAACCGTGACCGTGGCGTTGCTGCGCGCGATGCCCCGGACTTCAGGCGCATAGCCGCTGAGGCTTGCGGGCAGCATGTTATCATCGGTTTTCAGGGCGATACCGCGCAGGCCCACGGAGTCGAACACCTGCGCCGAGGTGTACGTTTCCCCGGCATACACCTGCGCGCGCAGGGCGTGAATATCGCGCTGCAGCCAGGTCTGCACGTGGGTAAGCTCATTGCTGTCTTTGGTCCACGTGGTGAAATCACGTAGCCGCCACGCGCCCAGGTTGACGCCGCTGTTGAGGCTCGCAAACAGCTGCTGCTCCCGCGTGCGCGTCTCGCCGCGATACTCATTGTTCGAGCCATTGACCACGTAATTCAGCCACGCGGCAGGAATGCCCGCCTCCCAGCTTTCCGGGCTGACGTACCCGCGCGGCAAATTTCGCATCGCACTCTGCGGTACGGTGAAGCTCAGGGTGAGCGTCTTCTGGTCCAGGTCAAACTGCGTATCCGCAAACGCCTTCGTTAAGAAGATGCAGCGCTGCGCCAGCGGCAGGCCGCCGCCCTTCGCCTGATGGCTATCGATGCCCAGCGCGGCGAATTGTTCAGGCGTGAGGCAGGGCAGCGCTTCACCCGTGCTGTCTTCAGCAAGGCGGAACGTGACGTTACCCGTGAACGCATAATTCGTATTGATATACACGTTGAGATTGTAATCACCCGGCGGCAACGCGCTCCCGGCGTTGACCCAGGCGAGATCGGCGCTGTTTGCGCTCTCGCCGTTGAGGAACGCGGGATTAAATTGCAGCTCGCTTTCAGCAGCCACGGCTTGCCGAATCACCAGGGAGATCACCGTGGCGCACAGGATTTTTATTTTCACGTGGTCACGCCTTACTGTTTTTATTATTGGGATAACGACGCGCGCGTGGCGGGGGTCCATGCCCCGTAATCGTTAATGGTTTGATAGCTCATGCTGCTCGCGTGGCTGAAGCGTTCAGCCAGCGTCACGCTGCCTTTCGGGGGCACCATCACCGGCTGCACCGGCATACCGTCAATTTTCACGTTGATGGTGGTGAGGTAGTACGGCGTTGGGTTACTGAGTGTCACTTTTCCGGCACGGTAGGCACCGGCCAGTTTTTTCCACGCCTCTCCCGGGGTCTCACTGAGTCCCTCCGGGCGATAAAAGACCTTGATGCGGTTAGCCGATGCAAATTGCAGCGTATTCCCGGTGCCGCTTTTAGCCTGCTGGGGGATGGCTTTGACCGTCATCCAGTAGAGCGTCTCCCGATCCTCTGGCAGGGCCTTACCGGTAAACATGATTTTCACCGCGCTTTCGCTGGCCGGTTTCATGACGTACAGCGGCGGCGTGATCGCGAAGTCGTTGGTACGTTCGCCTTTCTCATTCTCCATCAACGACTGGATGAGGAACGTGGCGTCGGGATGGGTGTTTCTCACCTGCATCATGGCCTGGCTGGTGGCGCTGGAGTAGACCAATCGCGTTGCGCCCAGCCCCACGCCGCCGGCATAGACGGCGGAGGAACATAACGCGCCCGCCAGGCAAATCCATGTGTTTACGCGCATAGTGTTACTCCTGAAAGATAAGACAGGCCCGGCTCGCAGACCGGGTCTGAAGATTACGAATAGGTCACTGTGTAGGTTGCGACGGCGCTGGCATCACCCGCGGTGGCGCCGCCCTTCGGCGAGTAATATTTCGCGCTGAAGTTCAGGGTGTTGGCACCCTTACGCAGAGGGATGGCCGAAGCGGGTTCACCCAGCTTCACCACGTTGCCCTGCTCGTCATAAAGGCGAATAGCCACGTTTTGCGCAGAGTTGGCGCTGCCGTTTGCCCCGACGGACAAGCTATTAACATCGGAAGTGTCCGGCGTGCCGGTGAAGGTGACGGCCACGGTTGTGGCGGCAATCGGGTTCTCATCCGTAGAGGCTGAGGTATCGGCGATTTCGCAATCTTCCAGGGTGATGGCAAACGCTTTTGCCGTGCTGGCTTCGCTGCCGGCGGTCGCCAGCGTTGCGGTACGCACTTCACCCATATCCACGTCAATGTTGGCGCTTCCTGCGCTGATGGCGCAGGCGGAAGTCACCACTTTGCCGCTAAAGTTCACCGTGCCGCCGCTGGTGCCGGCAGCCAGGGCCGTGCCCGCTGGCAGTAATGCCGCGATAGCGATCGCGAGCAGCGTTTTATTATTGAATTGAGCTTTCATTGTCCTGATTCCATTATGGTGTTATGTCGAGATTTGCTCTGAAAGCAGCAGGTCTAACTGGTTAAAAAGACCAGCAAATCTGTCTTGTTCCTGAGCCCGAGTTTTCTTATCGCTGAGCTTTTTAACGCGCTGACACGACGGTAAGAAAGCTGCTCTGTTTCGGCGATGTAACGCATATCCAGACCCTTTCGCAGTTCCTTCAATACCCTCCATTCACCCGGCGTCAGCGATAACGCCGTGGGTTTTTTTATTGGGCGATAACGGCTATCGACCATTTTTAATACGCTGGCTCGCCAGTGATAAAGCGGGTCCTGCAGCGAGAGATAGGCGTCTATTTCACCGCGTATCCACAGCCAGGAATTTGCCGGTGCGGAATACATGCAAATAAGTACGTCGGGATAAAGGACTTTCATCTTCCTGATATATTTCAGGCAGTCATATCCGGCGTGATATTTCTCCATGCCGGATAAAAAAATCACGTCTACCGGTGCGGCCGCGAGTATCGTTTCGATCTCCGCGTAATTATCGATCGATGCCGTAATCTGCATAGCCGGGACAATATTTTTTAATAATGCGGCGATCCCCTGGCGCGCAAAGTGATCTCCACCCAATAGCGCGATATTTAAATGACGTGTGTTGTTGAGCTTATTCGCCATGTCATTCCCTCGATTTATAATTGTAATGAGACTCGTCTGTCTGGCAGAACGATGTCTGTATTTTCGAAGCAATTAAGCATTGCACGGTGTGAGCCCACTATACTCAGGGCGTAAAAGAGGTAACCTGAATTAATCTTAATTTGTTTTAAGTACGGTTTAGGTGTAGCGTCAATTTCTCCTCGCTGAACCGGCTTTTGCTTATCTGCCTGTAAATAATCATACCGATAGTTTTTATTGAAAAGTTAGCTTTAATAAATGTTTTGTAAGGAAATAGTCTGGGGACGTCATGCGACGCGGGTTGTTACTGACGGTGACTAACAGTTCCGTGCCGAAATTGTTAATTAAGACGACAGGTTTCGAATGGGGCATAATTTCGAAACCCGCCGGGAACGCCCGTCCTCTCTCCTTTTTGTTAAAAAAACAAATTAAGGGTGCTGAATAATTCAGACAATGATGGCTAAACCGTTCAACGGGCGGATTTGTCGAGTTTTGTCAGTGTCAAGACGGCTTTAAATAGCGGTTAAGAAAACTTTAGACCCGTCAGATAAAGAGAAAGGAAAAATAAGAATTTTCGCCAGGCGCCAGGATATACAGTTGCGCATTTATCCGTCACATTAATCCTTACACAGGCGAGGGATACGCATGTTAACCGTGAAGGGAATCTACTGGAGCAACAGGCGTTGACCGGAGGTATTTACCCCATTCTATGCATAAGCATTACATTATTAATGGCCTGGTAGAGTTTCATCCAGCGGCCAGCACATTACGCGATCTCAACAATCCTGACCGGGTGGTGGTATTAAATTCCCCGGCGGGGCGCTGTTTGTTGTTATTAATAGAAAGAGTCGGAAGTATTGTGACTCAACAGGAGTGCATGGATATTGTCTGGCAGCGCCGGGGGATGCTGGTTTCGCCTAATACCTACTACCAGAATATTTCTATTCTGCGTAAGGGGTTGAAGAAAGTGGGGTTTGAAACCGATCCGATTGTCACTATCCCGCGGATTGGACTGACGCTCGCAAGCGATACGCAAATCACCGTTAAAGAGACGCAGCCGCAGGCTGATGAGGAAGAACGTGCTGCTCCGGATGTCTGCGAAGAGACCGTCGCCCCGACCGACTCGATGCGCCGCTTCTGGCTGCCGGGCACGCTGGTGCTATTGCTGATGCTGGCTGGCGTGAGCGTTATCAGCCATAACCTGCTGCATGACAGCTATTTCGTCGACGGGTACCGCTTCGCGATGAAGATGGGCGAATGCCAGCTCTATTTTTCTCGCGATATTGAAACGCAGCGCGACCGGGATAAAGCCCTGGCCTATGCCGCCCCGTTTAAGGACCAGTGCGCGAACTATCCCTGGGTGTACGTCAGCGGATACATCCTGCTGCCTCGCGCGTCGGTCATTCGCTGTGACAGGCCGATGACGGAACCCAACCGCTGTATGTCCGATTATTTTATAGAGGATCGCTAGTATGGTTCGCTACCGTCAAACGCTTGTTGCGCTCTGCCTGTGCCTGCTGATGGGGGCTGTCGTGGCGGCGTATTACCTCTGGCATCGCCATTACATCCAGCCCTTTTCCTGTCAGGCGAACTTTATTCAGCATCACCGTGATGAGACGCTCTCTCTGTGGCTGAATTACACCGTGGAGGGTAACAGCGGAATACTCAGCATGAATGGCCGGTTGAAAAGCGATCCCACGAAGACCCTGAATCGCAAAGTTTTCTTTCAGATTGAGCGCAAAGACAGCGTCTATAATCTGACGTCCATACGCAATATGAAATTTCCGGACGACAACATCAGCGACAGCTGGCTGGAGAAGTACGAGCCTTTATTTTTTATCTATCCGAATAAGAATATTTATATGCGTATTAAGAAACAGCAGAATGAGAATTATTTATTTATTCTGGGGACGCTGCCGACCTATGTGTGCCACACGTCAAAAAACGGATAGCGACAGGGAGAAATGTTTTTAAGTTTTTGCGGGCATCATTTATGCTTGATTTAACAGCCAGGACCTATCTTAGGAAAATATAACAGCAACAATAATGTTGCGATAATGTAATTATTCTTCGGCAAGTTAATGAAAAATATAATTGATGATAGCGTCAGAATGACGCCTGCACGGAATAAATCCCTGCATATGGGTTTACTCCTGTGGCCCCATTTCTCGCTTTTCGCATATTCAGGGTTAATAGAGGCGTTACGTATTGCATCCAGCGTCCAGAAGCGTAGCCAGAAAATACGCTTTAAACTCAGCCTGATAAGCACTTATCCCGACTTACCGGTAGTGAGCAGCTCAGGGCTCAGCTTGCGGCCGGAGGCCGCCCATGCGCCGCCCGGTGACTTCGACTACATTGCGGTAATTGGTGGAGGCCTGGAGCACATTCACCAGGGGCACCGTGGCGACAGAGCGTTTCTCACGGAGGCTTATCACAACAACGTTCCCCTGATAGGTATTGGTACCGGCAGCTTTATCCTGGCGGAGGAAGGCTTACTGAACGAGCGCCGCGCCTCGATTCATCCTCATCACCATGACGTTTTCACGCAACGCTTTCCGCAGGTTTATGCTGAGCAAGGCCTCGATTTTATCGACGAAGGCGATTTGCTGACCTGCCCGGGCGGGATCTCAACGCTCACCCTGGTAACGGCGCTTATCCGAGCCCACGGGGGAGACGACATTGCGGCCACCACCTCCCGGCGGCTGTCCCTTCCTCCGCATGACGCCGCCATGCCGCGGCCCGCGAATATCGCCATGATCCCTGATTCACGGCTGCGCAGGGCGGTGACGATCGTCGAACAGTATCTGACTCACCCGCTGAACGCCGCCAGGCTCGCGCAGGACGTTAAGCTGAGCGAGCGCCAGCTTAACCGGCTATTTCACGCCGAGTTTGGCAAAACGGCGCGGGAATTTATTCGCAGCGCCAGGCTGCGCTATGCCTGCTGGCTGCTGAAAAACTCTCAGCAAAGCGTTACGGATATTGCGCGACGGATGCGGTTTAGCGACTGCGCCCACTTTATTCGTCATTTTCAGACCGAGTACGGCTGCACGCCGGGGGTATGGCGCACGTCGCAGAACTGATGCACCTATTTCGTGCTTTCTTCGTAGGGTATTACTGGCTCGCCTGGATAGACTTCCGTTAAAAGCCTAACGGAGGGAAGACGACATGAACTGGCAGCCTTTTCGCGGCGATGCACCGGAAAATATGACGATTTTCAGCGCGTCATTTCCCGACGTCAGCGACCAGTGGCCGATGAAAGACGACGCTGCCCGCGAGATCGCCTCCCTTGACCGCGCCCTGAAAGCCGAGCCAGCGCTCCGGCCCCCGAGGGTGGAATACGACGAAGGGGGGCAGGCCGTGCTGGTTCCCCAGAACCGCTATTCCGAACAGGCCTTCCGCAACCGCCCGGCGCTCACCGCGTGGCGCACCCGGCTGGTGCCCTCCGCGCTGGCGCTGTTTGTGGTGCAAAACCCGCTGGAAGACCGCCTGCCCGACGGCACGAAAATGGACAGCGACAGCCGCCAGTGGTTTATCCACGCTAACGATGCGATTGGCGTGCGCTCCCGCGCCAGAGTGCTGGCCGCGCTGGTGGATAAGTACATTCATAATGAGAGCGAGAACAACTGGGTCAGCCTCGCGAGCGGCGCCGCCATTCCGGTGCTGGAGGCGCTGCGTGAAGCAAAGCTCGACGGCCAGCAGGTGTATCTCACGCTGGTGGACAAAGACCCGGTGGCGCTCAGCTGGGCCGAAACCATGGCGGCGCAGGAAGGGATTGTGGTGGGCGAACAGCTGACCCTGCTCAGGCGCAACCTGCTCCATACGCTGGTGCGTAACGAAGACCTGCTGCTGGAGCTGGGCGAGCAGCAGGCCGAACTGGTCGACGCGCTGGGGATTTTCGAATACTTCAACGATACCGACGCGGTGATTTTTCTCCAGCGCGCGCTGCGGCTGGTCAAGCCCGGCGGGGCGGTGATTGTGTCAAACATGCTCACCAGCAGCCCGCACATTGACTTTGTGCTGCGCGGTATCGGCTGGGAGGATATTCACCCGAGGTCGTTACAGCAGCTGCAGGATATTCACCTCGCGGCGGGCGTGCCGGTGGAAAACGTCACCGTGGTGGTGCCGAAGGATGGGGTGTATGCGGTGATGGAGATTAGGGTTTAGCGCGAGCTGTGTGGGGGGACAAACCGCACAATCGGTTCCCTCTCCCTGAGGGAGAGGGCTAGGGTGAGGGGGAACAGGGCGCGCTGAGTTACTTGAATTAACGTTCTAAACCGCACATGATCCCCCCATGAAAATAGAAACCGCACTCCCCACACACTTTGAACGTCTGGTCGCGATCTGGGAATCCTCTGTTCGCGCCACCCATCACTTTTTACAGGAAAGCGATATTGCGGCGTTGCGCCCGTTATTGCTTAACGCCTATCTGCCTAACCTCAAGGTCGTGATCGCTCGCGATGACGCAGGCGTTATTCACGGCTTTTCAGGCGTGGATGAAAACCGCATTGAAATGCTGTTTGTTGATGACGCGAGCCGCGGGAAGGGCGTCGGGAAATTACTGCTAAAACATGCCATCGCAGAGTTTGGGGCGAACGAAGTGGACGTGAATGAGCAGAACCCGCAGGGCGTCGCGTTCTATCGCCATATGGGGTTTGAGCAGGTCGGACGCTCGGAACTGGACGGGCAGGGGAATCCGTTTCCGTTGCTGCATATGAAGCTGATTAGGAATACCGGGATTAGCGCTTAGCCTGCTTATCCCATTTTAATAAGCCGATGATATCTTTCTCACCTTCGGCTTCTTTCAGCAGGCGCTGCTTTTTTTCATACTCAACGTATTCTGAGCACGCCTTTTCATCAGCCGCTTTTTTGCTGATTTTGCCTGACCCTTCTAAAACGTCCCGGTCGTTAAATTGCAGGAACTGATCGAGCTTAGTTTGCCAGTCTCGTAAAAATACCTACTCCATTGCTGGCAGTTGTTCGGTAAAACCGAACAACTGAATTTTCGACCAGCTCACTCTCATCAAAAATATTCTTGATATGCCCACTGATCGTGGCTTTGGCTTTGCCGTATAACTCACAGATCGTGGCCTGTGAGAGCCACAACGTATCGCTTTCAAAGCGGCATTCAATGCGAACTTTTCCATCTTTGCTGGCAAACATGACAAACTCACCGACTGGTGAATTGATTAATTCTTCATATGTCATGCTACCTCCGCTTCATAAGGTTGATGCCTGGAAGTTCGTAGTACGCCAGAAACAGCCGCTAAGCCAGGTGGTTTGAATTTGATTTTGCGAGGCGCTTTCCAGGACGCGGAGCTTGGATCGCTGCAAGTGCATCCTCAATCTCAATGAGCTTTGCCTTCGTCCGTTTATAATCGTCCTGCAACCTCTGCTCCTGCTCGTTATACGCCACCAGAACGATGCATCCCTTCATGACTTTTATCGTGACCTGCTGTCCGGTATCAAAACCCGCCGCGCGCAGCCACTTGCCAGAAAGGATGATTTTCGGCGTGGATTTGTCGAAAACATTCGGGCGGTATCCCACAATTAACGAACGCTCGGTTCCGGATTGGCCGGTGTCTGGGGTAGAATGCGAATCAGCCATAATCAACTCCTTGATAGTTGGTGAGGTTAGCTCTCGTCCGGTATTGCGAGTACCTGACGGGGGCGTTTCAATCTCAGGTTATCGTGTGTTAAGGTACGTACCTGAATGATGATATCTTGCTCTTGTAGGTACGTACATGTCAACAACCAAACGTGACCCTAATCATTCAAAGTCCGGAAAAGCACCAACTTTCCAGATTCGTATTACGCCGGAGTTGAAGGCGCAGTTTGAGGAAGAAGCCAAGAAAGAAGGTGTAAGTTTGGGAAATTGGCTCAAGACCTTGGGTCGGAAAGAACTCATTAAAAAAGGAATTGAGCCAAAGAAATGATTCATATAAAACAGGTTTGTTTTACTGCCGTTCTGTGTTTTTGTATACTAAATTCATTCATAATTTTTGTATATTCTGCATTAAATTGATTCTCAGGTATTATTCCTTCTATGGAATTAAGTTCTAATAATCTTTCAGTGCATGCATTAATTTGAGATCTTCTAGATGACTGCAATGAAGGCTCTTTTAAATTTAAAGCTTTAATAGTTTCCTCAGCTATTTCTTTGTCATTATCGTTTATTTCTTCATTTGGAATAATATCTCCAGAAGGAGTAAATACAAAGAAGTTTTGAGGATCTAGATCATCAGGTTTTAACAGTTTATTAGGATCGTATTTTCTATGTAACCCACCAACTAATATTTGGTCTTTGTAATGACCGCAATGTGTACTGGAAGCACAGCAGCCAAATAAATTATTCCATTCAAACGTCAAGTGGATAAAAGGTTTAGCTCCATCATCATTTTCTCCTTTATGAAAGAAATGTTCGATA
Source organism: Enterobacter sp. 01-M-02-SI-ECC (assembly GCF_047530595.1). Lineage (NCBI taxonomy): Bacteria > Pseudomonadati > Pseudomonadota > Gammaproteobacteria > Enterobacterales > Enterobacteriaceae > Enterobacter > Enterobacter sp. 01-M-02-SI-ECC. The sequence continues at coordinate 116,518 of NZ_JBLKCZ010000006.1, forward strand.
TGCCCGTTTCCGTACGAAGCAGGCAGTTCGCAATATACACAAAAATCCTCTTGAAATTTCTTTATTTCTCGCCATATTTTTCTTTTCTTTCTGGAAGTTATATCGTCCCAGCTATTCGTAAGGTAAGAATAGTTCTCTAATAATGTTGGGGGGGTTGATAATCCACGATTAAGTTTTTTCATTTATCGTTATCCTTATTGCCTAAAATGCGATGTTTCATATCATAAATTTTTAACTGATTAATGCATTTTTGAATAACGGGATGTTCTTGTCCCTCAAATTCTGAAAAATGTTCTTTCAATATCTCCAATACTTCCAGTGCCTTTTCCTTTTTACCTTGCTGTAATAATGAGGAAAAAAGATCCACTCTGCGAGCTTCCTCGAGGTCGGGAATAGAATTTGTTTCCATAATATACTCAAGGATCTTTGTGCTTTGGACTCCTTTAGTTTGGAATTTAGGAGTATAGACCTCATAATTACCTTCAGTTGTTTCTTTAATTTTCCTAATGCAATCTTTATCTACAGTTGAAAGAATTTGAGGGCTATGGGTAGTTATTATGAATTGAATATTAGGAAATGTTGATGTCAATGAATGTACAATAGACTGTTGCCACTGAGGATGAAGATGTAGCTCTATCTCATCAATTATCACAATACCCTGACCGTATAAAGGATTTTTAAGGTTGGGGTTTAACAAAACTAATCGACGTGATAAGTCTGCGATCATTGCTATTAATGTTTTTTGGCCTTGAGATGCTTGATTAATATTTATAAGCACACCATCATTTATTATCTTTAATTCATGTTTACCTGTACTGCTGTCTGTGAATATATCACTTACGCTAGTCACTGATGAGATTATTGCTTTTTTAACAACATCATTTTGTAACATAACGTGTTTATTTAGTTCGTTATCTTTACTTTTTTTTATTTTTTCAAAAGATTTCTTTTTTTCTTTATAAATCGAAAAAAGAGGACTGTTTACGTCAAGTTTCAATTCTTCAAAAGCTTCGATTTCTTTTATTAAGGATAGTTCTTCGGGAGTATTAACAACTGACGAGCCAAGATAATTATTAATAAAAAGAAACCAATCAAAAAATTCGTTGAAACGACCAGGACCATCGAGCGCACCGTTATATGCCTTAAATCGTGACTGAGGCTCCTGAGAATTACTATTACTATTAAACGTTGAGTAGGAAGATGCTCTATCAACTGAGTAATAGCAAAAGAGGGGAAGATTAAGTTCGCGGTCATAATTTTCTTTTGATGATGCATTAACCACTCTATATAGTTCAGAGATGTTATTAAAATCCTCTAAATCACTTACTTTTCTTCCTTTGAATCCAAGTGTTGGTCTTGACAAGCTTGAGCTAAATATATTTTTATTATAGAAGCTAAGGTGAGATATTATTTCTGAGAAATCTTCGCTGTTTATATTTATTTCGGATGGAGTTAGTGTTTTTGCGCCTTTTTTGGCAGTTTCAATTCTCGCGCTTAACCAACTTAGCAATTTTGCCAAAGCATCCGTAATAGTCGTTTTCCCGGAGCCATTATCACCGATAATAACGGTTATTTTATCATGGAATGTAACTTCCAGCTCTCTAAATTTTCTAAAGTCTTTAAGGATCAACTTCTCAATTTTTAATCGCGATAAAGGCTTCTCATGGACTTCCTCACGCATTTCTAATAGTTCATAGCATTTATTTAAATATTGCATGGCAATATTGATATTAGATTTTGTGTCTTCTCCTTCTAGATATTTATCATATAATGTATAGTTGGCTAAAATATCATTTTTTTGAGCCTTGCTCTTAAGCGTTCTAATTATTTTTTCCATTATTATTGCTCATAATACAGTTGATGATAGATGAACCATATTTTTTAGTTAACGCATTAAAAAATTCTGGTTCGATGTACATAGCAAAACTAATTAATCCTTTAAGGTGATAAAGATCACTCTGCTCCATTTTGCTTATCGAAAATTGATGTATTAGATGTTTAATGTATCTCTTCCTATTTCTACCTATAGATATTTTGTTATCATTGGTTATTGTTATTCCGGTAATGTGGCGATTATGTGCTTTTGAGGAAAATTTAGTTTTTGAACGGTTAATCTTAATCTGATCAGAAAAATTATTCTTTAGTATAACTTGAATTTCGTTAGGAATATCAAATAAATTCGATTTTAAATTAGTTGTAAAAGTAAGATCGTCGGCATAACGTGTATACGTGATACTCCGGCTTTTACAAAAAGAGTAGATCGTTGAGTCAAACAGATACATACAAAAATTGGATACCATCGGAGAAGATGGAGCTCCTACACTTAGCACTAATTCATTATTTCCAACATCCCAAAACAATAATCTTTCAAAATAATACATTTGCTCTTTATCGGGTAAAGGGAAATTTTCTCTCCATGCATCCCAGAAAATTTGTGGAGTAATGGAGTTGAAGAAATTTTCAAGATCCATTTTAAGCAGAAAACTATTCTCTTTATGATGCTCGGCATTATTTTTTATACTGCGATTTTTTATATAAGCAGAGGCACAGTCATGAATAGGAAATTCAATATAGTTTATAAATGCACGTTGGTATCGTTTTAATTCTCTGGCTGGTTGCGCAATTATACGATGTCCGTGGGTACGTTTAGGGATCGCAAAAACTTTATATTTTAAAGGTGCTTTTGCTAGGTAATTCTTGATTGTTATGTCATCTTCATTAAGTGATCTAGCAAGTAAATGTATGATATTCATTAATTTATCCATTACATTCAGCAGGATAGAATGAGGAGCTAGCAAAGTGCTGAGCTCCTCATTACGTTCTCTACTTGAGAATGCGGTGTGTACGCATTCCAAATGAGGGAACGAGTTTGGAATGCGTACACACCGCATGCAAACTCGTTCAATAACTTAGTGTCTGGCTAAACACCCGACAAGGCAAGATTGCCAAGCTAGAGAACTTGAAAAGTATAAATGAATTAACTTGATACGGCAATTCAACGAAAGTCAATCTATGGAGATGATTGCTGAATTTAGCAATTTTAAGGATAAAAATTTAATGGGAAGACGGTTCTTAGCCGTTTTATAAATTTTGGCGGAAGATCACAGGAGTCGAACCTGCCCGGGAACGCTGGCGTCCCCAACTGGATTTGAAGTCCAGCCACCTCACCGGAGATGACGATCTTCCGCGCCTGCATTGCTACATGGAGGCGGGGCGCATTATAGCTACTTTCAGGCATTTACCACATACCCAGACACACTTTTTTCACCTCTCTTTTGACCTGTACACCCCTGTTTCAGTTAATTCCTAAGAAAATCCTCATGTTAGCCCCTCGTGCTTCCAACATTTACCGCGATCACAAAAAACAAGAAACGTAATCTGCTAACCAGAAAACGCAATACCCGCCTTTGAAACAATGGTTTAAAACCAATGCAACCGGTCTCAGCGCCCCCTACAGCGTGAAGGATAAAAAAGATGAGCGAAATATTGTCAGTAAAAGAGAAGATCGGCTACGGCATGGGAGACGCCGCCAGCCACATCATTTTTGATAACGTCATGTTGTACATGATGTTTTTCTACACCGATATTTTCGGCATTCCCGCCGGGTTTGTTGGCACCATGTTCCTGCTGGCGCGCGCGCTGGATGCGATCTCCGACCCGTGCATGGGGCTGATTGCCGACCGTACCCGCAGCCGCTGGGGCAAGTTTCGTCCGTGGATTTTGTTCGGCGCGATCCCGTTCGGCATCGTCTGCGTGCTGGCCTACACCACGCCGGACCTCAGCCTCAACGGCAAAATGGTTTACGCCGCCGTTACCTACACCCTGCTGACCCTGCTCTATACCGTGGTGAACATTCCCTACTGCGCGCTCGGCGGCGTGATCACCAGTGACCCGACGCAGCGTATCTCCCTTCAGGCCTGGCGCTTTGTGCTGGCGACCGCGGGCGGCATGCTCTCCACGGTGCTGATGATGCCGCTGGTGAAGCTGATTGGCGGCGACGATAAGGCGTTCGGCTTCCAGGGCGGGATCGCCGTGCTGTCGGTTGTCGCGTTCCTGATGCTGGCGTTCTGCTTCTTTACCACCAAAGAGCGCATTCAGGTGCCGCCGAGCACCACCTCCATGCGGGAAGACCTGCGCGACATCTGGCACAACGATCAGTGGCGCATCGTCGGGGTGCTCACCATCCTCAACATCCTCGCCGTCTGCGTGCGCGGCGGCGCGATGATGTACTACTGCACCTGGATCATGGGCTCGCCGGAGGTGTTCGTCGCCTTCCTCACCACCTACTGCGTCGGCAACCTGATCGGCTCCGCGCTGGCGAAACCCCTCACCGACTGGAAGTGCAAGGTCAGCATCTTCTGGTGGACCAACGCCGCGCTGGCGGTGGTCAGCGTGGCGATGTTCTTCGTGCCGATGCACGCCACCGTGCTGATGTTCGCCTTTATCTTCGTCATTGGCGTATTGCACCAGCTGGTGACGCCGATTCAGTGGGTGATGATGTCCGATACCGTCGACTACGGCGAATGGACCAACGGCAAGCGTCTGACCGGCATCAGCTTTGCGGGCACGCTGTTCGTGCTGAAGCTCGGCCTGGCGCTGGGCGGAGCGATGATCGGCTGGATGCTGGCAGGCGGCGGCTACGACGCGGCAGCCAAAACTCAGAACAGTGCGACCATCAGCATCATTATCGGCCTGTTTACCCTGGCCCCGGCGGTCTGCTACGTGCTGAGCGCCATCATCGCTAAACGCTACTACACGCTGAAAACCCCCTTCCTGACCAAAATCCTGGGCGAGCTGGCGCAGGGCGCGCGCCGCAACCAGCAGGAATTTGAAAACCTGCCGGTCAGCAAAGAATTGCAGAACTAAGAGGACGAGAGCATGAAAATCAGTGATGGAAACTGGCTTATTCAACCGGGCCTGAACGTGACGTATCCGGTTCAGGTGTTCGACGTGGAGCAGCAGGGCAACGACCTGGTGGTGTTTGTTGCGCCGCGCGACGTGCGCGAGCGCACCTGGCAGCTCGACACGTTGATGTTCACGGTGCGCCTGTTTTCCCCGCAGGAAGGGATTGTCGGGGTGCGCATCGAGCACTTCCAGGGCGCGCTAAACAACGGCCCGCACTATCCGCTTAACGTTCTGAAAGACGTGAAGGTAGAGATTGAAAACAACGCCGAGTTTGCCGAGCTGAAAAGCGGCAGCGTCAGCGTGCGCGTCACCAAAGGCGAGTTTTGGGCGCTGGATTTCCTGCGCGACGGGCAGCGCATCACCGGCAGCCAGCTGAAAAACAACGGCTACGTGCAGGATACCAACGCCGACCGCAATTACGTATTCGAACGTCTGGATCTGGGCGTGGGGGAAACGGTCTACGGTCTGGGCGAGCGCTTTACCGCGCTGGTGCGCAACGGCCAGACGGTCGAAACCTGGAACCGCGACGGCGGCACCAGCACCGAGCAGTCCTACAAAAACATCCCGTTCTACCTGACCAACCGCGGCTACGGCGTGCTGGTGAATCACCCCGAGAACGTCTCGTTTGAAGTCGGCTCCGAGAAGGTCTCCAAAGTGCAGTTCAGCGTGGAAGGGGAATATCTCGAATACTTCGTGATCGACGGCCCGACGCCGAAAGAGGTGCTGAACCGCTATACGCAGTTCACCGGGCGTCCGGCGCTGCCGCCTGCCTGGTCGTTCGGCCTGTGGCTCACCACCTCGTTCACCACCAACTATGACGAAGCGACGGTAAACAGCTTTATCGACGGCATGGCCGAGCGCGACCTTCCGCTGCACGTCTTCCACTTCGACTGCTTCTGGATGAAGGCCTTCCAGTGGTGCGATTTCGAGTGGGACCCGGTGACCTTCCCGGACCCGGAAGGGATGATCCGCCGCCTGAAAGAGAAAGGGCTGAAGGTCTGCGTGTGGATCAACCCGTACATCGGCCAGAAATCCCCGATCTTCCGGGAGCTGAAAGAGAAGGGCTACCTGCTCAAGCGCCCGGACGGCTCCCTGTGGCAGTGGGACAAATGGCAGCCGGGGCTGGCGATTTACGACTTCACCAATCCGGACGCGTGCCGGTGGTATGCCGACAAGCTGAAAGGCCTGGTGGAGATCGGCGTCGACTGCTTTAAGACCGACTTCGGCGAGCGTATCCCGACGGATGTGCAGTGGTTTGACGGATCCGATCCGCAGAAAATGCACAACCACTACGCCTACATCTACAACGAGCTGGTGTGGAACGTGCTGAAAGAGACAGTGGGGGAGGAAGAGGCGGTGCTGTTTGCCCGCTCGGCGTCCGTCGGGGCGCAGCAGTTCCCGGTGCACTGGGGCGGCGACTGCTACGCCAACTACGAGTCGATGGCCGAAAGCCTGCGCGGCGGGCTGTCGATTGGCCTGTCCGGCTTCGGGTTCTGGAGCCACGATATCGGCGGGTTCGAAAACACCGCTCCGGCGCACGTCTATAAACGCTGGTGCGCGTTCGGACTGTTCTCCAGCCATAGCCGACTGCACGGCAGCAAATCCTACCGCGTGCCGTGGGCGTACGATGACGAGTCCTGCGACGTGGTGCGCCACTTCACGCAGCTGAAGTGTCAACTGATGCCGTATCTGTATCGTCAGGCGGCGCTGGCGCGCGAGTTTGGCACGCCGATGCTGCGGGCGATGATGCTGGAGTTCCCGGACGATCCGGCGTGCGATTACCTCGACCGCCAGTACATGCTGGGGGATTCGTTGATGGTGGCGCCGGTGTTTTCCGAGGCGGGCTACGTGCAGTTCTACCTGCCGGAAGGACGCTGGACGCACCTGTGGCACAACGACGAAATTCAGGGTAGCCGCTGGCATAAGCAGCAGCACGATTTCATGAGCCTGCCGGTCTACGTGCGCGACAATACGCTGCTGGCGCTGGGCAGCAACAACCAGAAGCCGGACTACGCGTGGAATGAGGGGACGGCCTTCCAGCTGTTTAACCTGGACGACGGCGCAACGGCGGTGAGCCAAGTGCCTGCGGCGGACGGCTCCGTGGCGTATACGCTGAAGGCGTCACGTCGGGGCGACATCGTTACCTTTACCGGTGCGGGAGACGCACAAAACTGGTCGGTGTGCTTGCGCAACGTGCAGAAGGTGAGCGGCGTGAAGGGCGGTTCACACGCTGGCAGCGAGTGGGGCGTGGTGGTGAAAGCGGAGGGAAATGAGGTGGTGGTTCACTTCTGAGCTGGAAAAATGCCCGGTGGCGCTTCGCTTACCGGGCCTACGATAATTATGCGGTCTGGTGCCCTCACCCTGACCCTCTCCCACAGGGAGAGGGAACAAACATCAAAAACGGCAACAGGGTTGCCGTTTTGCATTTACCTTGCGCCACCCGGCTTGTTTATTGCACCGGTGTTGAAACCACTCCGCCCGTCATCGTCTGCTGTACCTGCTGTTTATCCATATTCACCGCGTTCAGCTTGCCGTTCACCGTTGGCTTCAACGGGGCATTTGCCTGCACGCTGCCGCTGGCGGTGAGCTGAATATTGCCGTCGCCCGTAATCGACAGCGCAGGCCAGCCCCACTGCTGCAGCACGTTGAGCGGCACGCCGCGCCCGTTCAGGCTCACCGTAGTCTGCCGCTGCGGAAGCTGTGAAACCGTCGCCGTTGCTTCAAGAATACCTTTCTCGGTAAAGGCGCTAAGGTCGGTAATGTTCACCGTGGCGGCGTTCGCATTCAGCGCGAGCGACGGACGGCGCACGTCGACGCGGTTAAAGGTCGCCGCCGCGCCGTTCAGGGTCGCGCTGCCGCCCCAGATGCCCCACTGGCGATCTTTCACCAGCTGCAGGTTTGCGCCATAGCCATCCAGAGAGGTGATCTGCCACGGGAAGGCAGGATCGATGTCGATCACCAGGTTACGGCTCAGGCCGAATTTTTGCAGCGTGACGCTGTTCAGCCATTCCGGCAGGGGCTCCATCCAAAGCGTTTTCCAGTTCTGCGGCAGGGTGTACTCCAGCCCGGCGATGGCAACATCGTCCAGCACCAGCGCTTTGCCATCGCGCAGCCAGTTACCGGACGTGCGAACCATGCCGCCTTCCCAGCGGGAGGTGAACTGACGCAGCGCCATGCCCTGCGGGGAAAACTCCGCATTCAGGATCGGGTCAAACAGATGCAGGGAGCCGTAGATAAACTCGCTGGCGTTCATGGACAGGCGGCCTTCCTGGCTCTGCCAGTCGCCTTTGCTGAGAGTCAGGTTGCGCAGGCTTAAATCGAGATCGGTCACCGCCCAGTCCGGGCCCTGAAGCCGGGCGTCGGTCACGTCCAGACGACCAATTTGCAGAGAAGGGATGGAGGCCAGCGGCGCAAAGAACGCCATTAGCGTTTTATCGCTCTGCAGGCGGATCTCATTCAGGCGCATGGTGTCGATAATCCAGCTCCCGTCGGCGTTGCGCAGGGCGGAGCCGGTAAGCGAGCCACGGGCCATATCGGCGCCAATCGTTTTCAGCACCACTTCCCTGCCGTTAAGCTGGCCCTCGATCAGCACGTTGGTTGCCGGTACGCCGTTCAGGGTCAGCGAGCCCGCGCTCATCTGGATCTGCGCGTTGTTCCCCAGCACGTTGCCCGCTTCCGGCTGCCACGGGCTGACGCCGCCCGTGACCTTTTGCGCGCTCAGGTCCCATTCGGTATTCGGGCTGTTAAACGCCATATTGTTCAGCTGCAGGCGATCCGCCTGGAACGGCAGCGGTGCCGTTTGAGGCGAGAGATTCAGCGTGCCGTCGAACAGGGTGATGGTGTCCATATGCAGCGGATCGGTTATCTGGCGGCTGCTCAGGCCGATATCGACTTTTTTGGCAACCAGCGTGGCGGGTTTACCGTCCCGACCGAAGGTGACGTTTTCCAGAATGATGTGGGAAGGCGACGAAAAGCGGTGATTCATCTTGTCGAAACTGAGTTCGTAGTCGGTATTCACCGTCACCCAGCTGCTGACCTGAGACGCGCCCCAGCGGGTCTGGAGCAGAATATAGAGCGCCAGCAGCACAATGAGCAGGGCTACCAGAAGATAGATGAGGAGCTTTCCAATAAATTTCATGGTCTTCCATCCCGCAAAACGCACATAAGGGAGTTATGCACGATTTATGCGCAATCCTCAAGGCGGGAATGGTGTAATTAGATGTCACGGCAGGCATTGACTACCTGCCGTGAAGATGATCAGTTCTTTTCAGGCGGGAAAACGAGGTTCAGAACGATAGCGGTGATACCGCCCGCGGCAATGCCGGAAGAGAGCAAGTTTTTCACCCAGTCAGGCGCAAACTGCAGGATCAGCGGCTGCTGGGACACGCCCAGGCCAACGGCCAGCGACAGCGCGATAATCATGATCGCGCGGCGGTTCAGCGGCTCGCGGGAGACAATACGCACGCCGGAGGCCGCGATAGTGCCGAACATCACCAGCGTCGCGCCGCCCAGCACTGGCTCAGGGATATGCTGCACAAAGCCGCTTACCGCCGGGAACAGGCCGAGAACGATCAGCATCAGCGCCACCACAAAACCGACGTAGCGGCTGGCAACGCCGGTCAGCTGGATCACGCCGTTGTTCTGACCGAAGCAGGAGTTCGGGAAGGTGTTGAATACCGCAGAGACAAACGAGTTCAGGCCGTTCGCCAGCACGCCGCCTTTGAGGCGCTTCATGTACAGCGGGCCGGACACCGGCTGCTCGGAGACGTCCGAGGTGGCGGTGATATCACCGATGGTCTCCAGAGAGGTGATCATAAAGACCAGCATCAGCGGCAGGAGCAGGCCCCAGTCAATGCCCAGTCCGTAGTACAGCGGCGTAGGAACGACGATCAGCGCGCTGTTGGTCGGCGCGGTGTTCTCCGGCAGCATGCCCAGCGCCCACGCCAGCAGGTAGCCCGCCGCCATGGCGATCACCAGCGAGGCGACGCGCAGGTAAGGGTTACGCTGACGGTTAAGCAGAATAATGATCGCCAGCACGACACCCGCCAGCAGCAGGTTTTTCGGCGCGCCGAAGGTGTGGTCGCTCATTGCGGCATAGCCGCCGCCGATGGACGTCAGGCCCACCTGGATCAGCGACAGGCCGATAATCATCACGACCACGCCGGAAACCAGCGGGGTGATGACGCGGCGAGCCAGATGCAGAACGCGGGAGATCACCATCTCCGTACAGCTGGCCAGCATCAGCGTGCCGAACAGCGCCGCCATCATGGTCGGAACATCCGCACCGCCGGTTTTCAGCGCCGTACCGCCCATGATCAGCGGTGCCACGAAGTTAAAGCTGGTGCCCTGAATCGACAATAATCCCGACCCCACCGGACCCCACGCTTTAATTTGAATAATCGAGGCCACGCCGGAGGCGAAGAGAGACATGCTGATAATGTGCTGCGTGTCCTGCGCCGGTAAACCGAGCGCCTGGCAAATCAGCAGCGCCGGGGTGATCACCGCAACAAACATTGCCAGAAGATGCTGGCAGGCGGCGAAAAGCGTTTGCGGCAGCGGCGGGCGGTCTTCAAGGCGGTAAATCAGTTCGCTATTTTGCTTCTGCGCAATCGGTTGCGCATCAGGCGACTCTATGGTGTTAACGGACATCGGCGGCAATCCCACGGTGGAAAAGCGGGCATTTTATCTGACCACCTGGTAAAAGCAAACGATTGCCAGCAAAAAAAGGGAAGAAAATCTGCTGCTGTGAGCAGGTTTTCTACAACGCGTGGGGAAAAAAAATTACACTTTTTGCGCCGGGAGCTCATGAAGAGCGCAACCCGGCCCAGGATAACGCCGCGTGTGTATGGAACACGCGCATTACAGGAGCCTTTTATGATTCATCTCGATACGTTGTCGACCCTTGTTGCCGCAACGCTGGTTCTTCTGCTTGGTCGCAAGCTGGTACATAGCGTTTCCCTTCTGAAGAAATACACCATTCCTGAACCTGTCGCCGGTGGCCTGCTGGTGGCGCTGGCCCTGCTGATACTGAAAAAAAGCATGGGCTGGGAAATCGATTTTGATATGTCCCTGAAAGATCCGCTGATGCTGGCCTTCTTTGCCACTATCGGCCTGAACGCCAACCTGGCGAGCCTGCGCTCGGGCGGTAAGGTGCTCGGCGTATTCCTGATTGTGGTGGTGGGGCTGCTGCTGATGCAAAACGCCATTGGCATCGGCATGGCAACGCTGCTGGGGCTGGATCCGCTGATGGGATTGCTGGCGGGGTCGATTACCCTTTCGGGCGGTCACGGAACCGGGGCCGCGTGGAGCAAGCTGTTCATCGAGCGCTACGGGTTTGAAAACGCGACGGAAGTGGCGATGGCCTGTGCGACCTTTGGCCTGGTGCTGGGGGGCCTGATTGGCGGCCCGGTGGCGCGGTATCTGGTTAAGCACTCCACCACGCCGAACGGCAGGCCTGACGATGAGCTGGTGCCGACCGCGTTCGAAAAGCCGGACGTCGGGCGCAGCATTACCTCGCTGGTGCTGATTGAAACCATCGCGACGATCGCCATCTGCCTGACCGTGGGCAAAGTGGTTGCGCAATGGCTGGCGGGGTCCGCGTTTGAACTGCCGACGTTTGTCTGCGTGCTGTTTATCGGGGTGATCCTGAGCAACGGTCTGGCGCTGATGGGCTTCTACCGCGTGTTTGAACGGGCGGTATCGGTGCTCGGCAACGTCTGCCTGTCGCTGTTCCTGGCGATGGCGCTGATGAGCCTCAAGCTGTGGGAGCTGGCCTCGCTGGCGCTGCCGATGGTGGCGATTCTGGCGGTACAGGCGCTGTTTATGGCGCTGTACGCCATGTTCGTGACCTGGCGCATGATGGGCAAAAACTACGATGCGGCGGTGCTGGCGGCGGGTCACTGCGGGTTTGGTCTGGGGGCCACTCCAACGGCTATCGCCAATATGCAGGCGATCACAGAACGGTTCGGGCCATCGCACATGGCGTTTCTTGTGGTCCCGATGGTTGGCGCATTCTTCATTGATATCGTCAACGCGCTGGTGATTAAGCTGTATCTGATGCTGCCGATGTTTGCCTGAAATCAGGCGTTGGAATAGCGCTCGGTTTCCGGCATCCAGCGCTCAATTAACGCTGCCGCCTGTTCGGGGTAGTGTTCATGAATATGGCGAGCCAGGCGCTGAACTTCTGGGATCATGGCCTGATCGCGCAGCAAATCCGCCACTTTAAACTCGGCGTTCCCCGTCTGACGCGTGCCCAGCAGTTCGCCCGGGCCGCGGATCTCCAGGTCTTTTTGCGCAATCACAAAACCGTCGTTGCTGTCGCGCAGCACCTGAAGACGCATCTGGGCGGTTTTGGAAAGAGGCGCTTTGTAGAGCAGAACGCAGTGGGACGCAACCGCGCCACGGCCGACGCGCCCGCGCAGCTGGTGGAGCTGGGCAAGGCCGAGACGCTCCGGGTTTTCGATGATCATCAGGCTGGAATTCGGGACGTCCACGCCGACTTCGATCACCGTGGTGGCGATCAGCAAATGCAAATCACCCTGTTTGAACGACTGCATGACCGCCTGTTTTTCAGCGGGCTTCATGCGTCCGTGAACCAGACCCACGTTCAGCTCCGGCAGCGCCAGCTTAAGCTCTTCCCACGTGGCTTCGGCAGCCTGCGCTTCCAGCAGTTCAGATTCTTCAATCAGCGTACAGACCCAGTAGGCCTGACGCCCTTCCTGGGTGCAGGCGTTGCGCACGCGGTCAATGATATCGCTGCGGCGCGTGTCGGGAATGGCGACCGTGGTGACCGGCGTACGGCCCGGCGGCAGTTCGTCGATGGTGGAGGTATCCAGATCGGCGTACGCGGTCATCGCCAGGGTGCGCGGGATCGGCGTGGCGGTCATGATCAGCTGATGCGGGTGGAAGCCCTGCTGCAGCCCTTTCTCCCATAATGCCAAACGCTGATGCACGCCGAAGCGGTGCTGCTCGTCGATGATCACCAGCGCAAGACCGTTAAACTGCACCTGCTCCTGGAAGATAGCGTGCGTGCCGACAATTATCTGCACCTGCCCGCTGGCAATAGCCTCCTGTTGCGCAAGGCGCGCTTTGCCTTTTTGCTTCCCGGCAAGCCAGCCCACTTCAATCCCGAGTGGCGCAAACCAGGCGCGGAAATTGTTGGCGTGCTGTTCAGCCAGCAGCTCGGTCGGCGCCATTAGCGCCACCTGTTTACCGTGGGCAATCGCGCGCAGGGCCGCCAGGGCGGCAACCAGCGTTTTACCGGAGCCCACGTCGCCCTGCACCAGGCGCATCATCGGCACGTCGAGCGCCATATCGCGTTCAATCTCGGCGGTGACGCGCGCCTGCGCGCCGGTGGGCTTAAACGGCAGAGAGGCCAGCAGCTTATCTTTGAGCGCATCATTCTGGCTTAACGGCTGAGCGTGGAAACGCTGCGCGCCCGCGCGAAGCGCCAGCATGCTCAGGTTATGTGCCAGTAATTCCTCAAGAATAAGACGCTGTTGGGCGGGGTGTTTGCCGCTTTCTAAATCGCTGAGCTGCAGCGTTGGCGGCGGTCGATGCAGGGTTCGCAGCGCCTCGGGCAGGCTCATCATGCCCTGCGCCAGCTCGGGCGGCAGCAGCTCGGAAATGGCGCAGGTATCCAGCAGCTCCAGCGCCTGATCGGTGAGCTTACGCAGCGTCGCCTGCTTGATGCCTTCGGTCGTCGGGTAAACCGGGGTAAGCGTCTCCTGCATTTCCGGCGTGCTGAGATCGCCCTGCACGCGGTACTCCGGGTGGATCATCTCTGCGCCGTATTTCCCGCGTTTGGCTTCGCCATAGGCCAGCACTCTGCGGCCCGTCGCCAGGCTGTTTTTCATCGCCGCGCTGAAGTTGAAAAAACGCATGGTGAGAATGCCAGTGCCGTCGCTAATCTGGCAGGTCATCATCCGGCGTCCGCCGAAGGTGATGTTGCAGTTCAGGACTTCGCCTTCAACGGTGGCGTAAATAGCGGGAAGGAGATCGCCAATCTTGTAGAGCTGAGTGCGGTCTTCGTAACGCAGGGGGAGGTGAAGCAGGAGATCCTGCACGGTGTGCAGGCCAATTTTTGCCAGCTTATTGCTTTGCGCCGCGCCCACGCCTGTCAGGCTGTTAAGCGGGATGGCATCCAGCAGGCGGCCTTTCATCGCTTACCCGGCGTACTGCATGGTGGCCCACCACTCGGCATCGGCTTCAATTTCGCCCTGCGCATTGACGTGAGGGTAAGGCAATTTTTTCTGCTTCGCAACGCGAGCCAGCACCGGATAACCACCTTCAAACAGCAGGCGCTGCTGTTCATCTTCCGGCAGCATGCTGTTGCTGCGCTCGTACATCCCGGCGTTCTGACGCTGGCGCTGCGCTTCATACAGAATGAGTGCGGACGCCACGGAGACGTTCAAAGACTGCACCATGCCGATCATCGGAATGATAATGTCACGATCCGCCAGATCCAGCGCTTCCCGGGAGATCCCGGTTTTCTCCTGACCCATCAAAATGCAGGTCGGGCGGGTGTAGTCGATCTCGCGGAAATCTACGGCTTTAGCTGACAGGTTAGTGGCAAGGATCTGCATCCCGCGCCCTTTCAGGTGCGATACGGCTTCGCCAATGGTGTGATGATTTTTGACAGACACCCAGCTGTTGCTGCCTGCCGCCGCCGAGACCGTATTGCGCATACGGCCGTCCGGCCAAACGGCGTGCACTTCATGCACACCGACGGCATCTGCGGTACGAACGATAGCAGAGACGTTATGAGGTTTGTGCACCTGCTCCATGCAGACCGTCAGGTCAGGCTGACGCCTGGCGAGCATTTCGCAGATACGTGCATAACGTTGTGAATTCATAAACCTAGTTTCGGTTTCGGGTGACTTTAATCACGTCCGGCATGACGCGGATCTTGCGCATAATATTCGCCAGATGCACGCGGTCGCGGGCGGTCAGACGAATAAAGGCGCTGTACACGCGGCCATCTTTTTCTTCCGTATTCAGGCTTTGAATGTTGGAAGAAGCCGTGTTGATCGCTGCCGTCAGGTTCGCCAGGGCACCCTGATGGTTGAACATATCCACCTTAATTTCGGTGATAAATTCCTGCGCCGTCTCTTTATCCCACTCGACCGCCATAAACTTCTCGGCCTCTTTCTGGTAGCCGCGAATGTTACGACAGGACTCGTGGTGGATAACCAGCCCTTTACCCGGGCTGACGTGCGCAATAATCGGGTCGCCAGGGATTGGACGACAGCATTTTGCGAAGGTGATCAGTACCCCATCCGCGCCTTTAATCGGCAGGTGTCCGTGGCTTTGCGTGGTTGCAGGCACCGCTGTCGTGTCGCCTTGCTGCAGGTTCTTCGCCACCACCACGCTCATGGCGTTGCCGAGGCCAATCTCTGCAAGCAGGTCGTCAAGCGACGCGAGCTTCATGCGCTCCAGCTCGCGCTGGACGTTCTCCTGCGGAATTTCAGCCAGCTTACGGCTGCCGCCCAACGCGTGGTTGAGCAGACGACGCCCCAGGCTGACGGAATCATCACGCTTGAGGTTTTTCAGCAGCTGGCGAATTTTGGCGCGTGCTTTGGAGCTCACGACAAAGTTCAGCCAGGCCGCGTTCGGACGTGCGCCCGGCGCGGTAATAATTTCTACCGTCTGGCCGCTGGAGAGCGGCTGAGAGAGCGGATAAGGCTGTCTGTCGACGCGCGCGCCTACGCAGGCATGCCCGATATCGGTGTGCACGGCGTAAGCGAAGTCGACCGGCGTTGCGCCCGCAGGCAGTTCGACAATGCGGCCTTCTGGGGTGAAAACGTAAATCTCATCCGGGAAGAGATCGGATTTAACGCTCTCGATAAATTCAAACGAGCTACCCGCACTCTGCTGAAGCTCCAGCAGGCTCTGCATCCAGCGCTGGGCGCGGATTTGTGCGGTCGTGCTGCTTTCGCCACCGTGCTCTTTATACGCCCAGTGTGCGGCAACACCCATCTCTGCCATCTGGTCCATGTCTTCGGTGCGAATTTGCACCTCAACAGGCACGCCGTGCGGACCGATCATCGAGGTGTGCAAAGATTGATAGCCGTTCGCTTTTGGGATAGCGATGTAATCTTTCATGCGCCCCGGACGCGGTTTGTAGAGGCTGTGCATCTGCCCCAGCACGCGATAACAGGTGTCCGAGTCGTTGACGATCACGCGAAAAGCGTAGATATCCATGATCGAGTGAAAACGCTGCTCTTTGAGCACCATTTTGCAGTAGATGGAGTACAAATGTTTTTCACGACCGCTGACGCGGCACGGGATTCCCGCTTCCTGTAAGCGCCCTTCAATTTCCGAGAGGATTTTTTGAATCATCTCTTTACGGTTACCGCGTGCGGCTTTCACCACCTCTTTAATCACGCGATAGCGGTTCGGGTACAACGCTTCAAAACCCAGCTCTTCCAGCTCGGTTTTAATGTGGTGAATACCTAAACGGTGCGCCAGCGGACTGTAGATTTCGAGAGTTTCACGGGCAATGCGGCGACGTTTATCCGGGCGAAGTGAGCCCAGCGTGCGCATGTTGTGGGTACGGTCAGCGAGTTTGATGAGAATGACGCGGATATCCTGCACCATCGCCATAATCATCTTGCGGAAGTTTTCGGCTTGCGCCTCTTTCTTGTCGCGGAAATTCAGCTTATCAAGCTTAGAGACCCCTTCCACCAGTTCGGCAACGCTTTTGCCAAACAGCTGTTCCATGTCCTGATAAGTGGCAGGGGTATCTTCGATCACGTCATGCAGCAGAGCGGCCATCAGCGTTTCGTAGTCGAGTTTCATCTCGGCCAGAATACAGGCCACCGCTACCGGGTGCGTGATATAGGGTTCACCGCTTGAACGTGTCTGGCCCTCGTGAGCGTCACGTGCAACGAGATACGCCTGCTGAAGACGCTTAATCTGGTCTTCAGGCAGGTAGGTTTGAATCAGTTGATTCAGGCTTTCAAACAGATACAAGGGCGACCCGCAGGTTTAATTAACGACGACCTTCAGCAATAGCGGTTACGGCCTGCAGTTCTGCGGCTTCCTGCTCTTGCTGCTCCTGGCGCTCACGCACGTCGAGGATCTGGTTGTTGATCAGACCTTCTTCGATTTCGCGAAGTGCAATAACGGTGGTTTTATCGTTTTCTTCCGGTACCAGCGGATCTTTACCGCCTACCTGCATCTGACGAGCGCGACGCGCGGCGACCAGCACCAGGTCAAAACGGTTACCAATTTTCTCTACAGCGTCCTGAACAGTTACGCGTGCCATACTTAAAATGCTCCACAGGTGAAGAAATGACTGGGCATGATACTGAAAGTGGGTTCAGTCTGCCAACAGTTTGGTGATTAATGCGTCATGTCGCTGCTTCTGGCGGCTCATACGCAGACGTTCTGCACGAAGAATGGTTTTGAGATCGCTCAGTGCGGCATCAAAATCATCATTCACAATAAGGTAATCATATTCCGCGTAATGGCTCATTTCTGCAACAGCCTGTTCCATACGCTTTGCGATCACTTCTTCGCTGTCCTGACCGCGGCCACGCAGGCGGCGATCCAGCTCATCTTTCGATGGCGGTAAAATAAAGATACTGCGCGAGTCAGGCATTTTCTTACGAATTTGCTGTGCGCCCTGCCAGTCGATATCAAGGAACACATTCACGCCCGTGGCAAGAACCTGCTCAATGGTTTCACGCGAGGTACCGTAGTAATTACCGAATACTTCAGCGTGTTCAAGAAACGCGTCTCTGCCGATCATCGCTCTGAATTCGTCGTGATCCACAAAGAAATAGTGTTCACCGTGCACTTCACCCGGACGCGGCGCTCGCGTGGTGTGAGAAACAGAAACCTGTGTGTCGTACAACGGTTGGGTTTTTAACAGTGCCTGAATAAGGCTGGATTTACCCGCGCCACTAGGGGCAGAAACAATATAAAGCGTGCCTTGAGCCATGAGAGTCTTTTGTATGTGTTAACGAAGAAGTCCTACATACGGGCTTATTATACACGTCACCGCCGTGTGACGTAGCCTTTGTCACACTTTTTCCCCTGGATTATTGAATTTTGCGTGCCGTTTTCAGGTTTTATCCGTGGTTTTCAGCAACCAAAAGAAACACCGGATAGCGTCTCGCATTGTGAAACGTTGCCGTTAGCGTTGTTTCAGGCATCCGGGTATACCTCCTGCAATGCAAAGGAGGGGTAGCGATGTGGCGATGGATAAGCGGGTTAATGCTGTTGTGGTGTGGCTATGGCGCGGCAGTGTGTCCGGTGTGGTCGCAGGCAAAAGCAGAAAAAGAGATGGCGTCGTTAAGCGCGCAAATCAAAGGCTGGGATGAGGCCTACTGGAAGCAGGGCGTGAGCGAGATCAGCGACGAGGTTTACGACCAGCTTCACGGGCGGTTAACGCTGTGGCAGCGCTGTTTTGGCAGCGAGCCTTCAGAAGAGAAACTCCCGGCGCTGGTGGGAAGCGTAAAACATCCTGTTGCCCATACGGGTGTACATAAAGTGGCCAGCAAAGAGGAGTTGAGACAGTGGATGCGTGCCCGACAGCATCTGTGGATGCAGCCGAAAGTTGACGGTGTGGCGGTGACGCTGGTCTATCGCAACGGAAAGTTAACCCAGGCTATCAGTCGCGGTGATGGCCTGAAAGGGGAAGACTGGACCGGGAAGGTGCGTTTAATCCCGTCTGTTCCGCAAAAGCTCACCGGCGCGCTGGCGAATAGCGTCTTACAGGGCGAGCTTTTCTGGTTACGCGACAATCACATTCAGCAGCAGATGGGCGGAATGAACGCTCGCGCAAAGGTGGCAGGGGCGATGATGCGGCAAAAGGATAACTCGTTATTGAGCAAGATCGGCGTATTCATCTGGGCCTGGCCGGACGGACCGAAAGATATGCGTACCTCTTTAGCTGAACTGTCTCAGGCCGGTTTTACGCTGTCGGCACGGTATACGCTACCCGCCGAATCTGTCGATGCCGTCGAGAAGCAGCGCGCGGCCTGGCACGTGACCGCATTACCCTTTGCCACGGATGGGATTGTGGTGCGTTCGGAGGATGAACCCGCGGGTGAAGAGTGGTTACCGGGAGAAGGCAGCTGGGTTGTCGCGTGGAAATATCCTCCCGCAGCCCAGGTTGCAGAGGTGAGTGATATTCATTTTTCCGTGGGGCGCACGGGCAAAATTTCCGTTGTAGCAGCGCTGGAGCCCGTACAACTGGATGATAAACAGGTGCAGCGGGTGAGTCTGGGCTCGGTTGGGCGCTGGCAGAATCTGGATATTGCTCCAGGGGATCAGATACAGATCAGCCTGGCCGGGCAGGGTATCCCCCGGTTTGATAAGGTGCTCTGGCGCGGAACGGACAGACATAAACCAGAGCCACCGGCCTCACGCTATCATGCTCTTAGCTGTTTCTATGCTTCACCGGAGTGTATGGAGCAGTTCTTTGCCCGGCTGACCTGGCTCAGTTCAAAGCAGGTACTTGATATTGAAGGAGTAGGCGAGTCAGGCTGGCGAACCCTCTGGCAGGCGCATCATTTTGAACATCTCTTTTCATGGCTGTTATTAACGCAGGCGCAGCTGCAGGCTACACCGGGGTTTTCCTCAGCACGCGGGCTGGCGCTCTGGCACCGATTTAATCTGGTGCGCGAGAAGCCGTTTATCCGCTGGCTCATGGCAATGGGTGTGCCATTGACCCAGGCTTCGCTGAAGGCGATGGGAGACATATCGTGGCAGAAGATGAGCGGGCGCAACGCAAAGGACTGGCAGACCCTGCCGGGAACAGGAGAGGAGAAAGCGCGACAAATCGTTAACTGGATTCACGCCCCTCAGATAGATGTGCTGGCGAAATGGCTCGCTGAACAGCACATCAACGGGTTCTGAAGCTAGTGGGCGCTGTGTTTGTAATGAAAAACGGGCAGCCCGAGCTTCAGACGCAGCGCCAGCATGCGGGCCGTAAAGCCAAACAGCAGCGTTGAGATGACCACCACGTCATGGTTTGAAACGTAATGCTGCAGAGCGATATAGAGCACCGCTGCCGCAAAGGAGATGCCGGCATACAGCTCTTTTTGAAAGACCAGGGGGATGCGTTTGCAGAACATATCGCGCAGCACACCGCCGAATACGCCCGTGACCACGGCGGCGATGGTGGCGATAACCGGTCCTTCCCCCATATCGAGCGCGATTTGTGCGCCGATGATCGAAAAG
This sequence comes from Enterobacter sp. 01-M-02-SI-ECC, assembly GCF_047530595.1. Classification (NCBI taxonomy): domain Bacteria; kingdom Pseudomonadati; phylum Pseudomonadota; class Gammaproteobacteria; order Enterobacterales; family Enterobacteriaceae; genus Enterobacter; species Enterobacter sp. 01-M-02-SI-ECC. The sequence goes on from NZ_JBLKCZ010000006.1 coordinate 136,615, forward strand.
ACAATCAGCCCCAGCGCATCAAGCACCAGAAACAGGCGGCGAAGATGGGGCATAACGGGCGCCACTATGGTGGTTAACACGGCGGCCGTCGCCACAATAATCACGTACTCAGGGTGTTTAACCCAGCCGAGCGGGTAATGGCCAAGCAGAATATCGCGCACGGAACCGCCGCCCAGTGCGGTCGCCGTAGCAATAATGATCACGCCGAAGGTGTCCATACGGCGACGTCCGGCGGCAAGCGCGCCGGTCATGGCTTCTGCGGTGATGCCAATGAGATAAAGGATGTGAAGCAGCATATACCCTCCGGTGTGAACGTGGGGGAGGTTAGCGATTTGTGCGCAAGATCACGATTGAGATTTTCTAAGGCGAGTCAGTTTGCCCTATAAATTTTTATCAAGTTCTATAGAGAAAGCTTGATGGAGGGCGGTAAAGCGAAAAAATTGCCGTTGTGATGGATTAGAAATAGTAATGGGTGGTGCGGTCGACACCACCCGAAAAGCATTATTCGATATTCTGGATTTGCTCGCGCATCTGCTCAATCAGCACTTTCAGCTCAATCGCTGAATTCGTCACTTCTGCATTGATCGATTTAGACGCCAGGGTGTTCGACTCGCGGTTGAACTCCTGCATCATAAAGTCCAGACGGCGGCCCACAGCTTCTTTCTTCTTCAGAATGTTGTAGGTTTCTTTAACGTGCGCTTCCAGACGGTCCAGCTCTTCAGCGACATCAATACGCTGCGCCATCAGCACCAGCTCTTGTTCCAGACGGGTGTTTTCCAGCTGAACTTCGGCTTCTTCCAGTTTGGCGACAAGGCGCTCGCGCTGCCATTGCAGCACTTCTGGCATATGGGTGCGGACTTTCGCTACTTCGGTGCTCACGCCTTCAAGGCGCTGCTCAATCATCGCTTTCAGCGCCTGGCCTTCGGTTTCGCGGGCAACGATAAAGTCGTCCAGCGTGCCGTCGAGGGCTGCCAGGATTTCAGCGGCAATAGCATCCAGATCCTGCTCACCGGCCGCCATGACGCCAGGCCAGCGCAGAATATCAACCGGGTTGATTTCGCCTTCATCGCTCTGCATTTTGACCCAGTTCGCTGCATTCACGAGCTGTTTCGCCAGTTTTTCGTTGAGGATGAGCTCGCCCTGTGCGCTGGCATCGGGCTCAAAGCGCAGGTTACATTCCACTTTTCCGCGCGTCAGACGCGTACGGATACGTTCACGTACGACAGGCTCAAGGCTGCGGAACTGCTCCGGCATACGGAAATACGTTTCCAGGTAACGCTGGTTTACCGAGCGCATTTCCCATGTGGCGCTACCCCAGCTACCCTTGATTTCACGCCGGGCGTAGGCGGTCATACTGCGGATCATAGACATTCCCGTTTTTAAAGGAGAGATGGGGGGATTATAGCTTTCGGGGGCTTCTCAGGATAGGAATAAGCGTCCTTTATCCGTATAATGCGCAGCCACATTCGTTTCAAGCCGGAGAATCCATCATGCGTCCATCAGGTCGTAGCGCCAATCAGGTGCGTCCCGTCACCCTGACCCGTAACTATACAAAACACGCTGAAGGCTCCGTGCTGGTTGAGTTTGGTGACACTAAAGTGCTGTGCACCGCCTCCATCGAAGAAGGCGTTCCGCGCTTCCTGAAAGGTCAGGGCCAGGGCTGGATCACCGCTGAATACGGCATGCTGCCGCGTGCGACCCATACCCGTAACGCCCGTGAAGCGGCGAAGGGTAAGCAGGGCGGGCGTACCATGGAGATTCAACGTCTGATCGCGCGTGCGCTGCGCGCCGCCGTTGACCTGAAAATCCTCGGCGAATTCACCATTACTCTCGATTGCGACGTGATTCAGGCTGACGGCGGTACGCGTACGGCGTCGATTACCGGTGCCTGCGTGGCGCTGGCCGATGCCCTGAACAAGCTGGTTGCGGCCGGCAAGCTGAAAACCAACCCAATGAAAGGCATGGTTGCGGCGGTTTCTGTCGGTATCGTTAATGGTGAAGCGCTTTGCGATCTGGAATACGTTGAAGATTCCGCAGCAGAAACCGACATGAACGTGGTGATGACCGAAGACGGTCGCATCATTGAGGTGCAGGGCACGGCAGAAGGCGAGCCGTTCACCCACGAAGAACTTCTCTCCCTGCTGGCGTTGGCCCGAGGGGGAATCGAATCCATTGTAACGACGCAGAAAGCGGCGTTAGAAAATTGATTTTAAAGGCGACCAATGAGTCGCCTTTTTTTTGCCTGTAAGACAGAAAAACCAAAGGAGCAAATCCATGAAATCGTATCAGCGCCAGTTTATTGAGTTTGCGCTTAACAAGCAGGTACTTAAGTTTGGCGAATTTACGCTGAAATCCGGGCGTAAGAGTCCCTATTTCTTCAACGCCGGGCTGTTTAATACCGGGCGCGATCTGGCACTGTTAGGCCGTTTCTATGCCGAAGCGCTGGTGGATTCCGGGATTGATTTTGACCTGCTGTTTGGCCCGGCCTACAAAGGCATTCCGATTGCGACCACCACCGCGGTGGCGCTGGCGGAACACCATGACCGCGACGTGCCCTACTGCTTTAACCGCAAAGAGGCTAAAACCCACGGCGAAGGCGGGAATCTGGTCGGCAGCCCGCTGCAGGGCCGCGTCATGCTGGTCGATGACGTAATCACCGCGGGCACGGCGATCCGCGAATCGATGGAAATTATCCAGGCCAACGCTGCGACGCTGGCTGGCGTGCTGATTTCGCTGGATCGTCAGGAGCGTGGCCGTGGCGAGATTTCCGCTATTCAGGAAGTGGAGCGTGACTATAACTGCAAAGTGACGTCGATTATTACCCTGAAAGAGCTGATTGCGTATCTGGAAGAGAAGCCTGAAATGGCGGACCATCTGGCAGCGGTAAAAGCGTATCGCGAAGAGTTCGGGGTGTAATTAAATTGCCCGGTGGCGTTACGCTTACCGGGCTTACAGATTACTGCAACTGAGCAGCCACTAACGGCCAGCGGGCGTCAAAATCGTCCGTTGGACGGTATTTAAATTCGCTACGCACAAAGCGGGAGAGCATCCCTTCACAAAACGCCAGTATCTGGCTCGCCAGCAGAGTCTCATCAATACTGTAACCTTCGCCTTCACGCATTTTCTTCTCGCGCAGAACCTGGCGCAATTGCGCTTCAATACGCTCGAAAAGCTGGTTAATGCGGCCCTGCAGTCTGTCCTGTTCAAACATCAGCGCGTGGCCGGTGAGAATGCGGGTTAAGCCCGGATTGCGTTCACCGAAGCCCAGGATTAACAGCACAATCAGACGCAGACGCGCGGTGGTGTCTTTTTCGTCTTTCAGAATCAGGTTGATGCGCGTAATCAGGCTGTCTTCAATAAACTCGATCAGGCTGTCGAACATCCGGGTCTTGCTCGGGAAATGACGGTACAGCGCCGCCTCAGACACGCCTACAGAGGCGGCCAGTTTAGCGGTGGTGATGCGTTGACTGCCATCGCTGGATTCAAGCATCAGAGCCAGAGATTGAAGTATTTCTTCGCGACGATTCCTTTTCGCAGTTTGTTTTTCTGCCATGTTACAAAATACCCCTGAAAATAAGCACTTGCCAGGCTGGCATCCACACAGCGACCGCAAACGGGCGTTTGCGGTTTGTTATTGCATTATAACGCTGTGAGATACGTGTCTTTCGGGCCGTTATTTGCGCCCGGAATGGCCGAAGCCGCCTTCGCCACGGTCGGTGGCGTCAAAGTCTGCCACCAGGTTAAATTCTGCCTGTACCACCGGTACAAAGACCATCTGGGCGATACGCTCGCCCGGTTCAATGGTGAAGCTGTCCTGACCGCGGTTCCAGACGGAGACCATCAGCTGACCCTGGTAGTCGGAGTCGATCAGGCCCACCAGGTTACCCAGCACAACGCCGTGCTTATGGCCCAGACCAGAACGCGGCAGGATCACCGCTGCCAGAGACGGGTCAGCAATGTGAATTGCCAGGCCAGTTGGAACCAGGGTAGTGGCACCCGGAGCCAGTTCTACGGCGTCATCGAGACAGGCGCGCAGGTCAAGACCGGCAGAACCGGAGGTGGCATAGGTTGGCAGCGGGAATTGCTCGCCAACACGCGGGTCCAGAATCTTAACGTCGATTTTTTTCATCATAACGGGTAACGATCTCGTCCAGTAATTGTTGGCCCAGGAGTTCCTTGCGCTCAAGCGGTAAGACTTTATCTCCATCCTGCCAGAAAAGGTGCAGTGCGTTGCTGTCGCTGTTAAATCCTTGTGTGGCCAGCGATACGTCGTTCGCGCAAATCAAATCGAGGTTTTTGCGGGTACGTTTTTGCCGGGCATATTCTTCCACATTATTCGTTTCTGCGGCAAACCCAACAACGTATGGACGATGGCTTTTTAGTGCGGCGACGCCGGCAACAATGTCCGGGTTTTTCACCATTTTTAGTGTTAATTCATCGCCTTGCTTTTTAATTTTAGCCTCGGCGATCGTCTCGGCACGATAGTCTGCGACGGCCGCACAGCCGATAAAAATCTGCTGGCTTTGCGCATGTGCCTGCACGGCGGCTTCCATCTCCAGCGCGGTAGTCACGTCAATTCGCTTCACAAACGCAGGGGTAGGCAGCGATACCGGGCCGCTCACCAGCGTGACGTTCGCGCCACGCCTTGCGGCGGCGGCGGCAATCGCGAAGCCCATTTTGCCGGAGCTGTGGTTGGTGATGTAGCGCACCGGATCCAGCGGCTCGCGCGTGGGGCCCGCGGTAATCATGATGTTGAGATGTTGCAGATCGTTGACAGGCGAAAAATGGGCAGCGGCCATATCAACAATCGTCAGCGGATCAAGCATGCGACCCGGGCCAACGTCGCCGCAGGCCTGGCTGCCGCTGTCCGGACCCCAGATAAGCAGGCCGCGTGAGGCCAGCGTCTCGAGATTGTGCTGGGTGGCCGCGTTACGGTACATCTGCTGGTTCATGGCAGGAACGACGGCAACTGGAGCTGGCGTGGCCAGACAAATGGTGGAGACCAGATCGTTTGCCATACCGGCCGCCACCCGAGCGATTAAATCAGCCGTGGCGGGGGCGAGGATAACCAGGTCTGCCCATTTACCCAGCTCAATATGGCCCATGGCGGCTTCGGCGGCCGGATCGAGCAGGCTGTCAGATACCGGGTATCCTGAAACGGCCTGCAGGCTCAGAGGAGTGATAAAGGCTTTACCGCCTTCGGTTATCGCGACCCGCACGTCAGCTCCGCGCTCGCGCAGACGACGCACCAGCTCCGGCGCTTTATAAGCAGCAATGCCGCCGCTCACGCCAAGAACGATTTTTTTACCGGCCAGGCTCATCATGATTCTTTCCTGTTGGGTTTCACCAGAGAGCGGGCATTTTATCACAATCCCCAAAGCGGAGTGATTTTGTACTTCGTCCACTTTGCGAGGCGCTACGCAAGAACGCAATGTGGCCGTCGAGCGACGGATTGGCCTGTGGCAGCATGAGGTTAAAAAGGAGAAAGAGCATGGAAGAAGAGGATGAGGAGCTGCTGCCGCGCGAAAAACTGCTGCGCTATGGCGTCACCCTGTTAAAAGACGATGAACTATTGGCGCTCTTTTTACGTACCGGCACGCCCGGAAAAACGGTATTTACGCTGGCAAAAGAGCTGATAGCACATTTCGGTTCACTGTACGGTTTATTGACCGCCGACCTGGCGCAGTTTAAGCACGTTGAGGGAATTGGCGTGGCGAAATATGCCCAGCTGAGGGGCATTGCTGAACTTGCCCGCCGTTTTTACAATGTCCGCATGGAGAAGGAAGATCCGATCCTGACGCCAGAAATGACGCGTGAATTCCTGCAGAGCCAGTTAACCGATATTGAACGCGAGATCTTTATGGTGATCTTTGTCGATAACAGAAATCGGGTGCTGAAACATAGCTGTCTCTTTGCGGGCACGTTGAGCCACGTTGAGGTGCATCCGCGTGAAATTGTGCGGGAAGCGATAAAAGTGAATGCAGCGGGCGTGATCCTCGCGCATAATCACCCCTCTGGCTGTGCAGAACCGAGCAGAGCGGACAAAGAAATCACCGAACGCATTATCAAATGCTGTCAATTCATGGACATTCGTGTGCTGGACCATCTGATAATTGGCCGCGGTGAGTACATTTCTTTCGCAGAACATGGCTGGATTTAGGCTATTTCTCGCGATCCGTCGGGATCTTTGTCTGTTCGGGACTTGAGCACACCGCCGAGTCAGCGTATACTACGCCACCTTTGAGAATCTCGGGTTTGGCATTTGGGCCTGGCAATCGAGAGTTCACTTAGAACTATGCGATGACCGGGCTGTAAAGCCTGACGAGGCGCCGATACCCCATACGAAGCTCGAGCTAATTTGATTTTTGGAGAATAGACATGTCCCGAGTCTGCCAAGTTACTGGCAAGCGTCCGGTGACCGGTAACAACCGTTCCCACGCACTGAACGCGACTAAACGCCGTTTCCTGCCGAACCTGCACTCTCACCGTTTCTGGGTTGAGAGCGAGAAGCGTTTTGTCACCCTGCGCGTATCTGCTAAAGGTATGCGTGTAATCGATAAGAAAGGCATCGATACAGTTCTGTCCGAACTGCGTGCCCGTGGCGAAAAGTACTAAGTACTTAAAGAGGAAATAAATCATGGCTAAAGGTATTCGCGAGAAAATCAAGCTGGTTTCTTCTGCTGGTACAGGTCACTTCTACACCACCACGAAGAACAAACGTACTAAGCCGGAAAAACTGGAACTGAAAAAATTCGATCCAGTTGTACGCCAGCACGTACTGTACAAAGAAGCTAAAATCAAATAATTTTAGTCTCCTTGTATCGAAAAACCCCGCAACTGCGGGGTTTTTTGCATTCTGAATCTCAACGGAGGAACCATGCCTGAATTACCTGAGGTAGAAACCAGCCGTCGCGGCATTGAGCCCCATCTGGTCGGCGCAACGATTCTTCACGCGGTGGTCCGCAATGGACGTCTGCGCTGGCCGGTGTCCGATGAGATCCATACTCTGAGCGATAAACCCGTCCTTAGCGTACAGCGTCGCGCGAAATACCTGCTGCTGGAGCTGCCCGACGGCTGGATTATTATCCACCTGGGAATGTCCGGGAGCCTGCGCATTCTTACCGAAGAACTGCCTGCGGAAAAGCATGACCATGTCGATCTGGTGATGAGCAACGGCAAAGTGCTCCGTTACACCGACCCACGGCGCTTTGGCGCGTGGCTGTGGACGAAGGAGCTGGAAGGGCATAACGTGCTGGCGCATCTGGGCCCGGAGCCGCTCTCAGACGCGTTTAACGCGGAATACTTCAAGGCGAAGTGTGCGAAGAAGAAAAGCCCGATTAAGCCCTGGCTGATGGATAACAAGCTGGTGGTCGGCGTGGGGAATATCTACGCCAGCGAATCGCTGTTTGCGGCCGGGATCCATCCCGATCGGCTGGCCTCTTCGCTGTCTGCGCAGGAGTGCGAGCTGCTGGTCCGGGTGATTAAAGCCGTATTACTTCGCTCGATTGAGCAGGGCGGGACAACGTTGAAGGACTTCCTGCAAAGTGACGGCAAGCCGGGCTATTTTGCCCAGGAGCTGCAGGTGTATGGCCGTAAAGGCGAACCGTGCAGAGTCTGCGGCACGCCAGTGATTGCCACGAAGCACGCCCAGCGCGCCACGTTCTACTGCCGTCAGTGCCAGAAATAAGGTTACTTTAGCTTTTCCATCAATGCCTGGTGGACGTTAGTCGGCAGGAAATGTGTGACGTCGCCGTGATGACGCGCCACCTCTTTTACCAGAGTAGAAGAGATAAACGACCACTCTTTGGAGGGCATCAGGAAAACGCTCTCCAGCTCCGGCATCAGGTGGCGGTTCATGTGCGCCAGCTGCATCTCATACTCGAAGTCTGCCACCGCGCGTAAACCACGGATAAGAATGTTTGCCTGCTGAGCGCGGGCGAAGTTAGCCATCAGGTCGCTAAACCCGACCACCTCAACATTCGGCAGGTGCGAAATGGCATCGGTGGCGAGCTGTACGCGCTCGTTGAGGTCAAACATCGGCTTTTTGCTGGGGCTGGCGGCAATGGCCAGGATCACCTTGTCGAACATGCACGCCGCACGGGTGATGATATCAAGATGACCGTTGGTGATAGGATCGAAGGTACCCGGATAAATCGCTTTTGTGCTCATGGCTCACGTTTTCTCTGAGTAGCCGCGGCAGAGCGCCCACAGCTCGGTGTATTTGTTGAAAGTATACTGGGCATTCACTACCGCGAGTAACCAGCCCTGCTTGCCGTCCAGCACGCCACCACGCAGCAGCAGCGTTTTCAGAAACGCGCCCAGCGTGTGGGTGAAGATTCCCGTCAGCGAGGCCTTCTTGCCGCGCTGGTGACGCTCCTGCGCCCATGCGGTGGCATAGTTGAGCTGTTTACGCTGGAAGCTCGCGAAATCACGGCAGGTCAGGTGCAGCAAATCGCCCTTCAGGGGGATGACCTGAGCGCTATCGCAGCTCAGGGATTCATGCACCAGATTGTCGTTGTACTGATACCGCTCGCGCTCGTAGAGGCGCATCACGCGGTCAGGATACCAGCCGCTGTGGCGCATAAAACGGCCAAGGAAGTAGTTGCGGCGGGCAATGCTGTACACGGCGCCAGGCTGGGGCGAGGAAAGTACAGCCTGAATGGCCTGCTGAAGCTCCGGCGTGATGCGTTCGTCGGTGTCGAGCATCAGGACATAATCACCTGTGGCATACCCCTGTGCGCGCTGGCGCTGGATGCCGTAGCCTTGCCAGTCAGCGTCGACAAAGACGTTTGCGCCCGCTGCCCGGGCAAGATCCACCGTGTTATCCGTACTTCCGGAGTCAAGAATGACTATCTCGTCAGCCCAGGCAACCGACGCCAGGCAATCCGGAAGCAGGTCGGCGGCGTTTTTGGCGATCATGACGACCGACAGACGCGTTGACATCAGTGGCTCCGCTGGGGCAGATAAGGTTGCAGAAGCTGCAGCAGTCGGGTCAGTGCGCCCTGGTTCTGGTGCAGCACTTCGACGGCATGACGCCCGTACCACAGGCGATAATCTTCGTCAGTCAGAAGGGTCGATACCTCTTTAACCACCGAATCCGCATCGGTCACGGTAATTAAACCATCGGCCTGCTGTAATTTCGCGCAGATATCTTTGAAGTTAAACGTGTGCGGCCCCATCAGTACCGGAATGGCGTGGGCTGCCGGCTCCAGCGGGTTATGACCGCCGCGCTCCACCAGGCTGCCACCGACAAACGCGAGGTCAGCGATTCCGTACAGCAACATCAGCTCGCCCATCGTGTCGCCAATCACCACCTGGGTGCTGCCGGAAGGGATTTCACCGCTGCTGCGCAGCGTGAAGCTGAAGCCGCCTTTCTGAACCATTTCACGGGCATCTTTAAAACGCTCCGGATGGCGAGGCACGAGGATCAGCAGTAAATCAGGGAATTTTTCCAGCAGCTTGCGGTGAGCCTGCAGGATGATCTCTTCTTCGCCATCATGGGTACTGGTCGCAATCCAGACCTGACGACGCGGGGCCCACTGGCGACGCAGCGTGATCGCACGGGCGGCGAGTTCAGGGGTAACGGAAATATCGAACTTCAGGCTGCCCGTTACCGCAAGCTGGTTGCGTTTCAGGCCCAGAGAGATAAAGCGCGCCGCGTCCTCTTCGTTCTGCGCGGCAATCAGCGTGATTTTGCCCAGCAGGCGGCGCATAAATTTACCCAGCTTGCCGTAACCTATCGCCGAGCGCTCTGACAGGCGCGCGTTGGCAATGACCAGCGGGATTTTACGGGCATGCAGAGCGGAAATCATGTTCGGCCACAGTTCGGTTTCCATCACGATCACCAGCTTCGGGCGAACGGTGTTGAGGAAACGATTCATGGCGCAGGGCAGATCGTAAGGCAGATAGACGTGCTGCACGTCTTTGCCGAAAGCGGATAACGCGCGCTCCGAGCCGGTTGGCGTCATCGTCGTGACGGTGATTGGCAGCGAAGGGTAGCGGTGACGCAGGGCGCGAACCAGCGGGATCGCCGCCAGCGTTTCACCGACAGAAACGGAATGCAGCAAAATACCGTCCGGTACGACTTTATTGCGGCAGAAGCCATAGCGTTCAGCCCAGCGTTTACGATACGCAGGCGCTTTCCGGCTACGAAGCAACAGTCTCAGCCACACCAGTGGCTGAATGATGTAGAGCAGAGCGGTATACAACAATTCCAAGCGATTATCCGTTTTTTTAGTTTCGGCGGGCAAATTCTAAGCATTTAGGCCAGGTAAAGCTATCTCTTATGCCAGATACCGTTTCAAACGGAAATAACGTCGACCCAGCCGCCAGCGCAGACGCGGATTTTTTGCACTTTTCCAGATGAGTTTCCAGATGCCTGTTTCGAAGAACTCTTTAATAATCATTGATTTCTTCTTCTCATCCTTCATGTTGTCGAAGGTGTGAATAATGCCCAACCCCTCTTTGGCAATTTGCCAGTGGCAGGCAGGGATCCCTTTCACTTTATCCGGGTAGCGCTGATTGATGGCGTCGAGCATCTGCAGGATTTTCATGTAGTGACGCGCGGAGCGAATTAGCGTGTCGTCATTGTCCGGCATATGAGACACCGATGCAGAGTGAATGTAGTAGTCGTAATAACGTTCACTGGTGTACTGAACCCGCTCTGCCGCAAGCAGCACTTCGGTGGTCCACGGAATATCCTGATGGCGCAGGCCGGGTTCGAAATGGAAACTGTGTTTACGGATAAAGTCGTGGCGATAGATGTTCAGCCAGGTGACGTGAAGGAATTTACGTGAATCCAGCGCCATTTTTAACCACGCAGGGCCAGCCATGACCCCTGTGGAAGCCAGTTTGTCTTCAGGGAAGATCGGGCGTGAGGGTTTCTTGTTGTTCTCCCAGACGTAGTTCCCGTTACAGGTGGCGACATCCAGATCCTGCGTGACGGCCATATCCAGCAGGCGCTGGTACATGCCGGGTTTAAAGACATCATCAATATCCGGGAAAGAGAGATATTGACCCGTCGCAACGGCCAGACCGGTGTTACGCGCGATGGATACGCCCTGGTTTTGCTGTTCTATAACCTGCATCTGCGGTAGTTTTTCTCGCCATTTTTCGACGATCTCCATCGAGCGGTCAGTAGAGCCGTCATTGACAATGATGACTTCCATGCTGTCGATGCGTTGATTGACAAGGCAGGTAAAGAACTGATCCAGGAAAGCTTCACCGTTATAAACGGCAACCACCACGCTTAACAATGGGGCAGAATTTTGCATAAGAAACCTGATTATTTTTGATTGTCGACCAGAGCAATATATTGCTGGCAAATGGCACTGATACCGAACGACGCGATGGTTGCATCGCCAACGACCGGCGGGGCGGTATAAATATCCGCCAGCGTTTTTGCCAGTGACGCGTCATTTAACTCTGCCAGCCCGCGCGCTAAGGCTCCGGTGAGGATTTCAGCAGGGCCTCCGGGGCAATTTGTACTGACCGGTGGCGTCTGGCAGATAATGGCTTCGACCAGCACATTACCAAAACCTTCGCAGTCAGAACTTAACACTAAAAGGCGTGCCCCTTTAATCCAGGGATAGGGATTGGAGTCGAACGGGCGGAAAACCGTTTTGTTTTCAATACCCAGCTCGGCTGCAAGCTGCTTGAGTTTGCGAATTTGAGCGTCAGAGCCATTGCCCATCATGACCAGCGTGGTGTCAATTTTGCTCAGGGCGAACGCACGTAAGAGTCGGTCGTGGCGTTTGTGCTCATGGAAGCGGCCAACATGAATAATGTAATCCTTTCCCTGCATTTCGAAAGGCGCATCCGCCAGACGCTGAATTTCAGGAATATCAAAAGGATTATGGATAACCGCTTTGCGTCGAAGATTGAGCGCCAGCGTCTCGGAAAGATCTTTCAACACGGCGCCTGAGACGGCGACAACGTTGCGGTTTTCGTAGGTATGACGAATTTTAAGATGTTTAAACCAGCGCGAAAGTCCGCTGCGATGGCGAAGATAGGAAAACGAGAACATGCCATGCACGCAGAACCAGACTTTGTCACGTTCCAGCGCGCGGCAGTGCGCCACAATGCGGTCTGTCTTGTGCAGGTGAGAGAACACCACATCAAATTTGCCGCTGCGCTCAGCTCGCTCAATCGCCTGATCAAGCAGTTGGGCGCGGCGTGGGATCTCCGTCAGCTTTCGCCACGGTTTTTTACATGTGTCCTGAACAACCTGATAATCGATGCCTTCCGGGATGGCGTAGTCGCACACTTTCCGCAGAGAGAATAGAGAGACCTGATGCCCCATTTCTATTAACCCGCGGGAGAGTGTAAGAACCGTTTTTTCGGCTCCTCCACCGGGTAAACCATCAATAATCATTAGGATGCGCATTTTTAATCCAGTAATTTTTGATAAAGCGTAATAAGCTGACTTGATAGTTTTTCGGGAGTGGCGTCTTTTACACGTTCACGTGCCGCTCGTCCCATATTGTTATTTTTTTCCAGTGAAGGGATAGCGGCTACCGCTTCCTTCAATGTACTGATATCAAGTGCGTCACAATAAAATCCGTTCTGGCCTTGTTGAATAAATTCTGCACCACCGCAACTCTCTGAAGTAATGACGGGCAAGCCGCAGGCCATCGCTTCAAGAATGACGTTAGGAAAGGGATCATACAGCGTTGGCAACAGTAAACCATCGGATAGCTGATAAAAAGGCAGAGTTTCTTTTTGCATCCCCAGGAAACGGATTTGCCCCTCGCAGCCTAACGAACGGGCGAGGTCGCGGTAACGACGTTCTGCTTTATCTTGCCCAACCACAATCAGCCAGGCAGATGTTCCAGCAATAGCGCGTATGGCGCTGGCTAATCCTTTTCGTTCAAACCCTGAGCCTACAAAACAGAACACAACGGCATCGGCTGGCAAACCAAATTGTTGGCGCAAAATCGCACGCTGTGCCTCCTGGGCCGGAACGAAGCGGCTGGAATCAATAGAATTATAAATCACATGAATTTTCTTTGCGTCAATATTAAAGTCTTCAACGATTTCGCGTTTGATCATCTCCGCATTACAGATTACGGCTTTTAACTCAGGCGCCTGATACATTTCCCGTTCCGCACGCATCACATAGCGGTGATAGCGGTCATACATCAGCATTTGCGCGCGCCAGGCAGGTAAAATGCGCGCGCGCTGCAGCAGCCAGCGACGATGCACCCCATCACCCGCGCGATAAATATCACACCCCGGGATGCGCTCATGGCTTTGAACAATATCAAACTGCTGTTGCTGCCACAGCGCGCGCGCGGCCTGTGCAAATCCGCGTTCTCGACTGATACGGCCCCATTTCTGAGGGTTGCAAATGTGGATATGCCAGTCGTCTTGCTTCTCTCCCTGCCACTCGCGCGTGATGACGTTTAGCTCAAGGTTCTGATTGCTCAGCGCGGTGAGGGCGCGCGAAACGAAGCGTTCTGCTCCGCCATCAGGGCGATACTTTTGGCGAACAATGGCCAGGCGATTGGGTTTCATGACAGATATCTCCTTGCGGCGGAGACGACAGCATCAACGGGAATGGCGTCGAGATAGCGTTCTTTCGTTTTGGTATCAATGGCATCCGGATCGGGTAGCGGGCCGTAATCGCCGGCCCAGATCACTTCCCCTTTAACCTGCCACGGTGACCAGAACGTCAGTTTTGATGGACCAAACAATGCCACGCAGGGCGTTTGAAGCGCGGCGGCCATATGCATAGGAACGGAGTCAACGCCAATAAAAAGACGCGCATGATCGATGAGTGAGGCCAGCTGGCGCAACGTTAGCTGGCCCGCCAGAGAGACGACCCCCGTCTTCGGCGAGGCGGCGAGAATGCGATCGATCATCGCCAGCTCTTTTTTATCCGGCCCCGCGGTGAGCACAACCGTATGGCCCTCCTGCTGCAGTGCAGAAATGGTTTGCGCCATTTTGTCTTCGCTCCAGCATTTAAAGAACCAGCGGGACGTCGGCTGGATCACGATGTAGCTGTCGCCAACACCCGTCTGCGTCAGTCTTTGACGGGCATGATCCCAGTCTTCTGCGGTGTAGGCCATGGTGACGGCAGGCTGCGGCGCGACAGGTAATGGCCCCAGAATGGAGAGATTCTGCTCGACCGTATGCAGGGATTTGTGGCCGTCGACAGAGACCAGATCGGTGTGACAAAAACGCCAAAAGGCACTATTGCGTTTGTTAAACGCAAATCCGAGGCGAACGGGTGCGCCGGTAAAACGAGTGACGATCGCGCTACGCCATTGATCGGCCAGGTTAATGACCAGATGATAATGCTGATTTCTTAACGCACACAGTAGCTGCCACTCTTTTTGAAGATGCTTCAGCGTGCCCAGCTGCTTCCATTTACGATCGATTCCATAAATTGTACCGATCGCCGGATGCGCGGCGAGCATATCGCGCGTTTCTTCATACAGCAGGACATCAATTTGCGCCTGCGGCCATTTTTGACGTAATGAATCAACGACGGGAGTGGTCAGCAACATGTCGCCATGATGGCGGAGTTTGATAAGTAAAATGCGCAAATCAGGTGTGTCAGGTAAGTTATTCATCATCATCTTATCGGCGTTGTACTGATGGCAATTCTAATAGACCTGATAGCGACTTGCACTCTTTCTCCATAATCTCAGGAATTTCCCTGGAAGGGTTTACTCATGCTTTGGAGAGTGCGTAACATAGCGCTAACTTTCCTGTCTTGCGGACTCATTATGAACAAACCAGCGTTTATCATCACAATTGATACTGAGGGCGATAATCTCTGGCAAAATCACCGCGTCATTAAAACGGAAAATGCGCGCTATCTGGCGCGGTTCCAGACGCTTTGTGAGCGTTTCGGTTTTAAGCCCGTGTGGCTGACCAATTACGAGATGGCGATCGAACCCGTTTTCATTGAATTCGCCAGGGACGTGATTGGCCGCGGTCAGGGCGAGGTGGGAATGCACCTTCACGCCTGGAATAGCCCACCGGAACACGATCTCACGGGAGACGACTGGCGCTGGCAGCCTTATTTAATTGAATTTTCGGATGAGGTGATGCGCGAGAAAGTGCTGTTCATGACCCGCCTGCTGGAAGAGACATTCCAGACCAAAATGTTAAGCCACCGTGCCGGGCGTTGGGCATTTGACAGTCGCTACGCAAAATTGCTCGTTGAACTGGGTTACCAGGTTGATTGCTCCGTGACGCCGCGGGTGAACTGGCGCAATGCGAAAGGTGCGCCGCAGGGTAATGGCGGAACGAATTACCAGCATTTCCCCGACCACGCCTATTTTATCGATTTAGATAATATTTCCCGGGCGGGCAATAGCCCACTACTCGAAGTGCCGATGAGCATCCAGTATAAACACCCGGCCTGGTTGAACACGATCAAACAGGGTTACGACAGGCTTCGCGGTAAATACCGCTCACCCTCTGTGAACTGGCTAAGACCGTCCGGTGGGAATGCGGCGCAGATGATTCAGGTCGCACAGCAATGTCTGTCGCAGGGAAGTGAGTACGTGGAGTTTATGCTTCATTCGTCGGAATTTATGCCGGGCGGAAGCCCCACGTTTAAAGATGAGGCGGCGATTGAAGGGTTGTATCAGGATTTAGAAACGCTCTTTAGCTGGTTGTCTGATAAGACAGTAGGAATGACGCTGGCGGAGTTTTATCAATACAAGAAAAAATAATGCCCGCGACGCGGGCATTATCATTAGCGTTGCCTGGTTTGCGAAAAAGGTGTACTCAGCGCAAACACGGTGACAAAGAAGATTAAGGCTTCTGAACTCAACAATATGACATCCGTCAGGCCATAGAGTAATAAAAGAAGCATGGTCGTCAGCAGCAGGCCATTCCTGTTTTTAAGTGCGTAAACGATAATCGATATATAGAAAAAGAATAATATCACCAGCCCGGGGATCCCTTGCAGAGAATATTTTTCAATAAACTCATTATGTAGATGCACCCTGATATAATCGAGTGCGGATGCAAGATGTGGATGTCCATTTTTCACATATTGCTGTGTCCATACTTCACGGTCTTCAACTGACTGCCCTAAAGGATGGGCAAGGCCATTTTGAATACCAACACTCCACATAGAAAAACGTGCGCCGAGTGAAGTTGCATCATTGCCTTTTTGATAACTTTCAACTTCAGTTTGTGTTTGTTGTAACTTGGGTAAAATTAATGGCTTGTAGCTAACGATAGCAATACCCGCCACAATACATAAGAAAATCAGCGTTGATTTAAGGTGTATTCTTTTGAAGTGATAAAGCGTGAGTACAATCGCCAGGATCAAATATAATCCCATTGCGGCACGCGTGCCCGTTAGAAGAATAACAAAATAAGATATTAAGATGATGAGTCCTGCGGCTACATACAGTTTTATATTTTTCTGTAGATAAAGGCTGTATACAAACGCCAGCGACAGTACAGAGTAAACATAGGCCGACACGGTCGCACGGTTTATGGCCATCTCAATACGTCCCATACCCTGTGATGCCTGCCATAAGCCATAACCAGTGGCAAGTATAACCCCTGCACCAGAGGCGTATAAAAAATATTTCTGGAAGGAAGCTTTATCAATATAAGACTTAAACCGGTCAAGGTAAAAAATGAGAATACTTGCGAGAATCAACTTTTTACTTGCACCGAGATAATCGCTATAAGCGTTCAGACCTTCGCTATGATATTCATACACCAGATACCAGCCAAGATTGAGCAACCCAATTAGTAGAATCGGTAAGGCGATAGAAAAAGGACGCACTGTGATTTTTTTATATTCGCACGCTAAGCCGATAATGCTGGCATAAATCGCAATATAGAAAAACTCTCGCTGCTTACCAGAACTCAGCAGCGCCAGCGCGAGCGAAATAAGGCTCATAATCAGCGTAAGCTGATAAAGTCGCAGTTTTACTTTTTCCATAATGCCTCAATAACCCTTTTTTTGTAGCTGAAACGTACATCTCTTGAGAAGAAGAAAGAGAGAGAATAAAGTGCATTGACCCGCTGTTTGACCAGTTTGAGTTGCAGGTCAGTCAGATGCTGCCGGTGGTTACGGTAGATATCAAACCAGTGACAATTAACAAGATGCTGAAAAGAACGAGGGAATGTTTTTTCCATCTGTAATGTGCATTCAACCAGCGTAGCGATTTTAGTGGCGTCGAGACGGCTCGACAAACTGTCGCTACGTTTGATGTAATAATAGTGTCCCTGACGCTGATAAACGATTTTACTCGATTGCACCAGCATGCCGGGAAATACGGCGAAATCTTCATAGCAAACCATCGAAGGAATCGGGTTATCTACATACAATTTCCGATGAATGAATTGCCCGATGAGGTGTGCCTGAAAATCTTTGTGCTGCAGGAATCGCTTTATTGCCTCATGCTGTGACAAAGCAACAGGAGAGAACCCCTGCCACTCGGCTGTAATTTTTTTTGTGTCGCGAATTTCCAGCAGGCGCGTCAGAAGCATATCAGGGCGCTCTGTTTTGAGAAACGCCACGGCGTCCCTGATGCTGCCTGGTTTCAATCGGTCATCGCTATCCAGCATGGTAATGTATTCGCCTGAGGCCAGCGAGAGGGCACTGCTTCGAACATGACCGACGTTACGGTACTCAACGTATCGGGATTGCGCATTCGGAAACGCTGGCAGCCACGCCTCGATAATATCCTGTGTAGAGTCATTGGAACTGTCGTTAAAGATAATGATCTCTACATCATCGCCCGCACCTTCAATCGCGTTTTGCAGGCTTTCTAGCGTTGTGTGAAGCGTCTCTTTGGCGTTATGCGCGGCAATAATGATGCTTAGAAAAGCCATAAAAATTATTTTCCCTGAGCATCAAAGGAGTATGCGGTTGCGTTAATTGTTGGTAGCTCACAGATGAAATGTTTAAGTTCACGCAGCGATTCGTCTGTTACAGCGAAGAGTTCTTCCCGGCTCTGTGAGAAGTAATATCGTGTTTCAAAAACATATGAGCAAATGTTGTCATCATTACCAATCAGCAATACGTTGCCCAGCGGACGCTGTTCATAGTGGCAACAAGGCCCGAACAGTAAGATTACCGGCACGCCTACCGCATCGGCAATGTAGACATTCCCCGAGTCAGACGCGATATAGCAATCCATTTTAGAAATGGCCCACGGCAGCTCTTCAAGCGAGATTTTGCCAATCAGATTAATAAAGTTGGGCAGTTCACCGTAAGCGCGGGTGATATCATCCATCCACGATTGTTCATTCGGGGCGCCAAACACATAAAATTCGCAGGGCAGGTCGGCGAGACGATCGGCAATTTGCTTCCAGATGACCGGCGGAACGGTTTTCGCTTTATTTCCCGCGGCTACGCTGATGCCAATGCGGATCACGCCGGGTTTATCGAGGATTGCCGGATAGGTCGCCGGTTTGAAAAGCGGCTTTGTGGCGTGCTTTGGCGAGTCTTTCCAGGTTAAGGTGCGATCGGCCAGTTTGAGATAGTTCGTTACCGACAGCGTCTTTCTGCCGTGTTCAACAGTGCCGTCTGCCGTTGCATAGAAAATACCGTGATACCATCTGCGCGTGTAAGTGCTTAAAAACTGTTTGTTTTTAGCGTTACATACGGAGGCGAAAAAGAGGTTCACGCTGTTGGGTTGCAGGAGATAGACATTGTCATAGCGGTTCATTATCCGGCAGGCAAAGACCAGCTTTCGACACAGGCTACGCTTATGCTGGTCGATAAAAAAAATCTTATCGATCGTCTCATCATGCTTTGCCAGCGCACCCACGCTACGACTGATGAGCACGTCGCTTTTTTGCAGGTACGCCAGAAGGGGCGTTGCATTAACAAAATCGCCGATTTTTGCTGTCTGAATGACCAGGTTTTTACCCGTCTCTTTGCGGAACAGCTTCCGGATAAGCTTCACCGGAAAGAGTAAAATCAGCAGAAATACGTAACTCATGCGTTAGATATCCCTGTTGGAAAGCCAACGGCTGCCCTGTAAAAATGAAAAAATAGCATCTGCGCTGATATCCTTCGTTTGCTGGGTCGGGCTGACCATCTGATGCTGGTTTTTGCCGTAACCCCCGATCAATCCAGGATCGGTCGGACCAAAAATCGTAATATTCGGACGATCCAGCGCCGCGGTTAAATGGCTTAAACCTGTATCAACGGAAACAACAGCATTCGCTCCCGCCAGCTGCGCTGCAACCTGTGCCAGCGTGAGTTTTGGCAATACCTCGACGTGTGAAAAGCCGTCTGCCAGACGCTCTGCACGCTGCCGCTCATGTTCGGCACCCCACGGGAGTTTAATATGGATGCCGGTGGGTTGCGTTAGTTCAATCAGGCTTCGCCAGTGCGATTCCGGCCAGTGTTTATCGTCGCGCGTTGTGGCATGCAGGAAGACAAGATAAGGCTGAGCACAGGGATCTGTATTGCGCAAAAAGTGCTGCGCAATGGCGTAGTCGCCCTGGGTTTCCGGTTTCGCGTAGCCCAGGCTTTTTGCAAACAGCTCGCGGGTACGTTCGACGGCATGCTGTTGCTTTGCGATGCGGTGGCGGCGGTTATAGAACAGGGTCGCCAGCGGTTCGCGGGCGGTGTGCCAGTCCATACCGTGCTTTACGCCATGTGCCAGACGCGTCACCAGCGCGGCGCTTTTCACCAGCCCCTGGGCGTCGATGATAGCGTCATAATGCTGTACCTGCACCGCCTCACGGAAGGCCTTGCGTTCGGCTTTAATCGGCGCGGAGAACCACGCTTTGCGCCAGCGGCGAATCGCCACCGGTATCACGCGGTCAACCGCTTCATGCCAGGTGGGGATCTGCGCGAAGCCTTCTTCCACCACCCAGTCAAAACGAATGCCGGGAACGGCCCGCATGGCGTCCGTCAGTGACGGGAGCGTATGCAGCACATCGCCCATCGAAGAAGTTTTAACGATCAGTACCCGCATTCGTTATCCTTCTTCACTCAACAGCAGTTCGTTAAGCTCTTCGAGAACGCGCTCTGGCGTAATGTCGATCAGGCTCTGATGGTAGCCTTCTGCGGCATCGCCCTTGCGAACTTTATGGTAGCCCGTGATCAGGCGGATGACGCGCGCTTTATGAGAAAGCGGGGGCGTGAAGTCCGGGCTACTTGGGCCATACAGCGCCACCAGCGGGCGGTTGAGCGCGGCAGCGACGTGCATCAGGCCCGAATCGTTGCTGACCACAGCCTTACAGGCGGCGATCAGAATAACCGCCTGTTCAAGCTGCGTTTCTCCCGCCAGGTTGCGGCACCAGGCCTGCTGTTCATTACTGAGCGTCGCGAGAATTTCGTTGCCTGCCTCGTGGTCCTTTGCCGAACCGAACAGGACAATCTGGTAGCCTTCGTCAATCAGCTGTTTCGCCAGCTCCGCATAGTGGTAGTGCGGCCAGCGTTTTGCCGGGCCGAACTCGGCGCCGGGGCAGAAGCCAATCATCGGGCGTTCAGACGAAAGGCCAAACGCGTTACAGGTCTGGGATTTTTCACCGTCGTTAACCTGAAGCTGTGGCCAGAGCAGCGGCTGCGGCAGGTCTTTCGCGCTGCGCATCACGCCTTTGTCGTAGGCCAGCGCCACATAGCGCTCCACCATCAGCGGCCAGGCCTCTTTATCCAGCACCCGCGCATCGTTCAGCAGGCCGTAGCGCATTTCACCGCGCCAGCCGGTACGATGTGGAATACCCGCAAAAAAGGGCACCAGGGCGGATTTAAAGGAGTTTGGCAGGACATACGCCCGATCGTAGCGCTTCTCACGCAGGCTATGGCCGAGTTTACGGCGTTCGCCAATTTCCAGCGCCCCGTGGCCAAGCGGCATCGGGATCGCCTCGTTCACTTCCGGCATACGCGACAACAGCGGACGGCACCACGCGGGTGCCATCACGTCGATTATCGCCTGGGGATAACGCGCCTTGAGCGTGCGATAGAGACTTTGCGACATCATCATGTCGCCCACCCATGACGGGCCGATCACCAGAATCTTCATACTTAAGCGTCGCGGTTCAGCCAGGCCATATATTCCGTTACGCCTTCGGCAACGGTCTTGAACGGCTTGTCGTAGCCTGCGGCGCGCAGGTTGGTCAGATCGGCCTGGGTGAACGCCTGGTAACGGCCTTTCAGCTTGTCAGGGAACGGAATGTACTCGATGCTGCCTTTTTTGTGATACGCCAGCGTTGCGTCAGCCACGGCCTGGAAGGACTCCGCGCGGCCTGTACCCAGGTTGAAGATGCCGGATACGCCGTTTTCCCAGAACCACAGGTTCACTGCGGCAACGTCGCCCACGTAAACGAAGTCGCGCTTAAAGCCGTCGCTACCTTCGAACAGTTTCGGGCTTTCGCCGTTATTCAGCTGGGTGTTCAGGTGGAACGCCACGCTCGCCATGCTGCCTTTGTGGCCTTCGCGCGGTCCGTAGACGTTGAAGTAGCGGAAGCCAACGATCTGCGAGTTCGCTTCTGGCAGTACCTGACGCACGTACTCGTCGAACAGGAATTTGGAGTAGCCGTAGACGTTCAGCGGCTGCTCATATTCACGAGATTCGATGAAGTCAGAGGTGCGACCGCCGTAGGTTGCCGCGGAAGAGGCATACAGGAACGGAATTTCACGCTCCAGGCAGTAATGCAGGATCTCTTTGGAGTACTGATAGTTATTGTCCATCATGTACTTGCCGTCCCACTCGGTGGTGGAAGAACACGCACCTTCGTGGAAGATAGCTTCGATCTCGCCGAACTCTTCGCCTGCCATAATCTGGATAAGGAAGTCTTCTTTATCCATGTAGTCAGCGATGTTCAGATCCACCAGGTTGACGAACTTGGTGCCGTCTTTCAGGTTGTCAACCACCAGGATGTCGGTGATGCCTTTGTCATTGAGAGCCTTAACAATATTGCTGCCGATAAAGCCCGCGCCGCCGGTAACGATGATCATAACTGTAACCTTTGAAGTGTGGAGCCCGGGGACAATCCCGGACGCTAATGTCTCTATCATATCATTAGTATGGCTGCCCTTCAGCCATTCACCTTCACAGCGCAGGGGTACGCGTGATTTATGCTGCAAAAACGACAAGAGATGACGTGTCATCTCGTCATGAACTATAGGTTTGGGTAATATGTCCCGAAATTTGCCGAGTCTGGAGAATTGCAATGCGTGGTGATTTTTACAAACAGTTAAACAGCGACCTCGACATCGCACGTGCGGAAGGGTTGTTCAAGGAAGAGCGTATTATCACGTCTGCCCAGCAGGCGGACATCACCGTTGCCGACGGCAGCCATGTGATCAACTTTTGCGCGAACAACTATTTAGGTCTTGCGAATCACCCTGAGCTGATTGCCGCTGCAAAAAACGGCATGGACACCCACGGTTTCGGCATGGCCTCCGTACGCTTTATCTGCGGTACGCAGGACAGCCACAAGCAGCTTGAGCAAAAGCTGGCGAGCTTCCTCGGAATGGAAGACGCGATTCTGTACTCCTCCTGCTTTGACGCCAACGGCGGTCTGTTTGAGACCCTGCTTGGCGCAGAAGATGCGATTATCTCCGACGCCCTGAACCACGCCTCCATCATCGACGGCGTACGCCTGTGCAAAGCGAAGCGTTTCCGCTACGCCAACAACGACATGGTCGAGCTGGAAGCGCGCCTGAAAGAGGCGCGTGAAGCTGGCGCTCGCCACGTGCTGATCGCCACCGACGGCGTGTTCTCCATGGACGGCGTGATCGCCAACCTGAAGGGCGTGTGCGACCTGGCGGATAAATACGACGCGCTGGTGATGGTCGATGACTCTCACGCGGTCGGTTTTGTCGGCGAAAACGGCCGTGGTTCCCACGAATACTGTGACGTGATGGGCCGCGTGGACATCATCACCGGTACGCTGGGCAAAGCGCTCGGCGGCGCGTCCGGCGGCTACACCGCCGCGCGCAAAGAGGTGGTGGAGTGGCTGCGTCAGCGCTCTCGCCCGTATCTGTTCTCAAACTCCCTGGCGCCGGCGATTGTTGCGGCCTCCATCAGGGTACTGGAGATGGTGGAGTCCGGCGCTGAGCTGCGCGACCGCCTGTGGTCCAACGCCCGTCTGTTCCGTGAAAAAATGAGCGCCGCAGGTTTCACCCTGGCCGGTGCTGACCATGCGATCATTCCGGTGATGCTGGGCGATGCGGTCGTCGCGCAGCAATTTGCCCGCGAGCTGCAGAAAGAAGGGATTTACGTCACCGGGTTCTTCTTCCCGGTGGTGCCAAAAGGTCAGGCGCGTATCCGCACCCAGATGTCTGCGGCGCATACGCCTGAACAAATTGAACGTGCGGTGGAAGCCTTTACCCGCATCGGCAAACAGCTGGGCGTAATTGCCTGAGGACGTGTGATGAAAGCGTTATCCAAACTGAAAGCGGAAGAAGGGATTTGGATGACCGACGTGCCGGAGCCGGAAGTCGGTCATAACGATCTGCTGATCAAAATTCGTAAAACCGCCATCTGCGGTACTGACGTTCACATCTACAACTGGGACCAGTGGTCGCAGAAAACCATTCCGGTACCGATGGTTGTCGGTCACGAATATGTCGGTGAAGTGGTGGGTATCGGCCAGGAAGTGAAAGGCTTCCAAATTGGCGATCGCGTCTCCGGTGAAGGCCATATTACCTGCGGCCACTGCCGTAACTGCCGCGGCGGGCGTACGCACCTGTGCCGTAATACCATTGGCGTGGGCGTAAACCGTCCGGGCTGCTTCGCGGAATACCTGGTGATCCCGGCGTTTAACGCGTTCAAAATCCCGGACAATATCTCTGACGATCTGGCCTCCATCTTCGACCCGTTCGGCAACGCGGTGCACACGGCGCTCTCCTTCGACCTGGTCGGTGAAGACGTGCTGGTCTCCGGCGCGGGCCCAATCGGCATTATGGCGGCTGCGGTGGCGAAGCACGTGGGTGCGCGCAACGTTGTGATCACCGACGTGAACGAATACCGTCTGTCGCTGGCACGCAAAATGGGCGTCACCCGTGCGGTAGATGTCTCGAAAGAGAGCCTGACCGACGTGATGGAAGAGCTGGGCATGACCGAAGGCTTTGACGTGGGTCTTGAGATGTCCGGTGCGCCACCGGCGTTCCGCACCATGCTCGACACCATGAATCACGGTGGCCGTATCGCGATGCTGGGTATTCCGCCGTCAGATATGTCTATCGACTGGAACAAAGTCATCTTCAAGGGGCTGTTCATCAAGGGCATCTATGGCCGCGAGATGTTCGAGACCTGGTACAAGATGGCGGCGCTGATCCAGTCCGGTCTGGATCTGTCCCCGATTATTACTCACCGCTTCTCCATCGATGAGTTCCAGCAGGGCTTCGACGCGATGCGTTCCGGCCAGTCAGGAAAAGTGATCCTGAGCTGGGATAAGTAATCAAAAAGGGGCCTGAGGCCCCTTTTTTACTGATTCTTTTTCTCTTCGTCCGTCAGGTAACGCACCTTGCGGGTGTAGTCCTGACCTTTGAACAACAGTTTGTTATCCGGCGATTCAAGATACTTCTGCCATTCGGAGAGAGGGAAACCGCCGTGCGCGCCAATCACCTCTTTCGGTACAACGGCTTCCTGACCACCGATCTTCTTGGAGACCGGCCAGTTCATCCAGTCGCCCAGGTTAACCGTTTTTAGATCCAGCATGTCCAGCAGCGCGGCGAGGGGTAATTGATCGGTCGGCGGCTGCGTGTCGTCCATCAGCTCCCAGGTATCCTGGAACAGCGTCAGCCACAGCGGGCAGATACGGCGCCAGGTTTTTTTAGTTGCCGCAAGAAACGCGCCGTTAACGTGATCGACCAGATACGGGCGCACCGTCTCTTTGTAATACGCCGGCACTTTCTCCGCTGGCGCACCGTCCAGCTTGGCAATCATTTTGCCCTGACGGAAGCTGGAGTAGATATGCATATCTGCCATGTTGATCTCGGGCATCTTGAGCAAGTTGAGATCGGAATCGATCATCAATACGCCTTCACCGCGCGCCTGCAGCGGGGCGTTAAGCTTCACCAGGCGGCTGAGGTAGATCTGCTTATAGCGGTAACCTTCCTCACGAACCGGAAGGTTAAGCGTCACTACGCGTGTTTTCGGCGGCAGTACCCCAAAGGCGGATTCAGGCTGATCGCTGACGATGACGATTTCGCTCACCCCGGTGGCATAGCGTTCCGCGAAGGTGGCAGAGAGTAATGCTTCTTCGACGAAATCTGCGCCGGTACACGGAATCACAATAGAATCCACCGCAGCAAGCGCGCCCGTCACGGGCAGAGAGCTGTAAGGAATGTTGTGTCGCCCGGTGATATGACGATAGCGAGCATTAAGAAATTTAAACATAGTTATCTCGTTTGGTTAGTGCGCGCCAAGCACGGCTTCGACACCGCTGACATAGTTTTCGATGGCATAGGTATGACAGACGTTCTGGTATGCAGCCGCAGCCAGTCGAGCCCGCAGGTCCGCATCTGACCAGATATTGTCCAGATGCTGTGCAAGCTGTGAAACATCGCTCCAGGGGAAGAGCAGCCCTGTCGAATCATGATCAATCAATTCCGCCGTGCCGGTCACCTGAGAGCCAATCACGGGGATATTGAGAAGCATCGCTTCCAGCACCACGCGCGGCAGCCCTTCGCTTTTTGAGGCCAGAATAAAGGCGTCAAACGTAGCGAGGTAATCAAAGGGGGTATTCTGAAAACCGGTGAAGATGACGTTGTGTTCAATTCCCAGCGCTCGGGCCTGTTCCGCTAAAGCGCGGCGTTCGCCACCTTCTCCGACCAGCACCATTTTCCATTTCGCCTCGGGATGTTTCTGGCTGAACTGTGCCAGCGCCTCCAGCGTGTGGTGGTTGGCTTTGCGAGGGATTAACGACCCGATACTGCCGAACACAAACGTGTCGTCATCGATGTTCAGGCGCTGGCGCATCGCGCGTCGGTCAGGTAAAGGCTGGTGGATGTCGATGGCATTATTGACCGTCGTACACAGTTCGGGCCGGACGCCATGCTCAAGCAACACGCGTTCAACGCCGTGCGAGACGGCGATGATTTTTGTGGCATGGGCATTAACCAGCTTTACCAGCGGCGGGGTTAAAACAGGTTCAATGCGGCAGTGCTGAATCAACCGCGCCTGCAGCTTTGCCGCCGCGAGATAGCCTTCCTCATTTGAGCCCGGCTGGTTATTCATATAGAGCGTATCGAAACCGCCCTGCTTGAAAAGGGTTTCGATTTTGCTGACGTTAGGCCTGATGCGCCATATGATATCCACATGACGTGTAAATGCCTTGCGGGCGCCGCGTGAGAAAAACAGCAGGCTACGTCCCGCTTCCTTCAGCAATTTGGCCCAGACCGGCTGCTGGCGTTGAGGGATAACGATGAGTGGGATCCCGATGCCGTTGAGCACCTGGCCAATCGTCTCACCTTTAGCACGACTATAATCACTGTAAAAACAACAGGTAATATCGAATTTATCGCGATTGATTCGCTTCAGGAGCTCAAGCATACTGTTGGTGCCTCCCCCCCATTCTTTACCCGTATCCAGGAGGAGAATTTTACTTTTGTGCGGCATGTCTGAATCCGTGTGCTACCCTTCAACTGACTGCATTATAAAGAATCTGTTGAAATAAAATAGATTTTTCTATTTTATTGCGCTTCAGGATTAGACAAAATTTCAAGCGAGCTTATTTGAAAAGTGTGATTCAGGACTTTAATCGTCTCTACTCATTTATATAGTATTAATAATATTAATTTAGACTGCTATTGAGAGTGGGGAAATGTTTAAAATAACGGTCTGCTTATTAACGTTTAATTCTGAAAGATTATTGCACGATGTTATCCCGCCTCTTTTAAAAATAGCGGATGAAATTGTCGTAGTCGATTCTGGCAGTACGGACAAAACACGATATATTTGTGAAAGCTTTGGCCTTCAACCCGTCTATAAAAAATTTGGCTGGCATGGCGAGCAGATGAACTATGCCATATCCTTAGCCAGCCATGACTGGGTCCTGTGCATCGACAGCGACGAAATTCTTGATCAGGAAACGGTTAATGCCGTTTTAACGTTAAAAGCAGGCGATGAGCCAGACCCGGGAATGGCATGGCAAATATGCCGCCACTGGTTTGTTCTGGGTGAGGAAGTCCGGACGATTTATCCTGTTTCATCCCCTGATTATCCTGTGCGTCTTTTTAACCGTAACCAGTCCCGGTTTAATAACCGACCGGTAGACGATCAGGTCGAAGGTTTTCTCCGTTGTGAACGTATTCCGGGTTATGTAAAACATGATACGTTTCCCACGCTGCATGAGCTTTTTAACAAATTAAATTGTTATACAACCCGCCTGGTTCAACATCAAAAAATACGGCCCTCTATCGGGCGCGGCGTAATCAGCGCCATCGGGGCTTTTTTCAAATGGTATCTGTTTAGCGGCGCCTGGCGTAAGGGCAAAGTGGGGGTGGCGACGGGACTGTACGCCACAGCCTATAGCTTTTTGAAGTATTTCAAATCCTGGTATCAGCATCAGGAAAAAAAAGAGCCCGTTGCTAACGAGCAGACGGACTCTCAGATTGCGAAATAAGCGTCAGGCTTTCTTACCCCATCCCTGCCACTGCTGCTGGACGTAATTCACCAGCGTACTGTTACTGATGCTGTCTCCGATGACGGAGAAGAAGCGGGTTGCATAGACCGGCTCAAGCGGTTGCTTAGGTACACAGCGCTTCACGCCGCGGAACGGATTGCGCGGCGCTGTCGGGACAGGCTGCGCAGAATTTGGTTTAGAGGTATCCACCTGCGGCTCGTTCAGCAGATCGCTCGGACGCACCAGCGTGATATCGTCAGGCAAGGTCGGCAGCATCTGCTGCAGGACGCGGACAGTAGACGGGTGCGGGTGACCGATGGCGATGGCTGAGCCATTGCGGCGGGCCAGCTGTACTGCGCGATTAAACTGCATGCGAATATCGGCTTCGTTCTGGGTATCATCCAGGAACACCTTGCGCTTAATCACCTTTACGCCCGTTCCCTGAGCGGCACGCATTGCCTGGCTGTTGCCGATGGTCATGCTGTCGAGGAAGTAGAGGTTGTAACGCTCCAGCGCCTGCATCACTTTTAGCATCCCGTACAGGCTGGAGGTCATAGCGCTGCCCATATGGTTGTTCAGCCCTACGGCATACGGCACCTTGTTGTAGGCGTCGCGGATGATGCGCTCGATCTCCTCGCTGCTCATATCCGGGCGCAGGGTATCTTTTTCCAGCGGCTGTTTGCTGAGCGGGGCCATGGGCAGGTGGATGAGAACCTGATGCCCGCTGCTGTGGGCTTTGGTCGCCATCTCACGCGCATGGGGGGCATTTGGCAGGACGGCAACGGAGATGGCTGACGGCATCGCCAGCACCTGATTTTCATAGTGCGGACGATAACCAAAGTCATCAATCACGATAGCGAGCTTACCTGCGTATACCGGTGCAGCCAGCGCCAGCGCGCTGACGACGGAGAAAACGATTCGACGAAATTGAAGCAAAACTTATCTTCCCAACCACGGCTGTGGATTGACCGCCTGACCCTGACGACGAATTTCGAAATAGAGTGACGGGCGGCCCTGACCGCCACTGCTGCCCACAAGGGCGATGGGTTGGCCCGCGCGCACCTGCGTGCCGACGCTGACCAGCGCGCTCTGGTTGTAGCCGTAAAGGCTCATATCACCTTTACCGTGTTCGACTACCACCACCAGTCCGTAACCCTGCAACCAGTCGGCCAGAATCACACGACCATCGGCAATCGCTTTCACTTCGCTACCTTCAGACGCACCGATAACGATCCCTTTCCAACGTAGCTCACCCTGCAGCTGTTCGCCATAGCGATGCAGAATTGAACCGCGAACGGGCCAGAAAGCCTGGCCGCGAGGTGAGCCCAGGCCGCCGGTACGCGACATCAGGGAACGTTCACTTTCGCTTGGCTTGTAGGTGGTGCCTTTGCGGGAGGCTTCCTGCTGCTTGTCGCGAACGGCCTGCGCCTCGCGCGCCTCTTTTTCGGCGCGCGCTTTCGCCGCGGCTTCCGCACGGGCGATGCTGTTACGCAGTTTGGATTCGTTGGCGCGCATTTCGCTCAGCTGGCTCTGTCCTTCCTGAATCGAGGACTCGAGACCGGCCAGGGTTTTCTTACGCTCGTTGCGGGCCTGCTCGAGCTTCGCCTGCTGGGCCTGCTGATCGTAGAGCAACGTCTGCTGCTGGCTCTGCTTCTCTTCCAGCTCGGCTTTTTGCGTTGAGACCTCTTCGCGCGTCTGCTTCAGCTGCGCGATCGTCTCCTGACGCGCCTGGTTGAGATAGCCAAAGTAGGCCTGCAGGCGCTGGCCGCGCTGGCTCTCTTCGCCGCTGAGGATCAGCTGGAGTCCGGTATGTTCACCCTGACGGAATGCGGCATCAAGCTGTGCGGCAAGATTGCGCTCCTGCGCATCGCGCTGGCGCTCGAGTTTGGCAATCGACGCGTTCATCTCGTCGATCTGTTTATTCAACTGGGCGAGGGTATTTTGCGTTTCACGGAGTTTACGCGTTGCGGCGGAGATCGCCTCTTCCTGCTGCTTAAGCTGGGCGAGCAGGGCGGAGCGCTGCTGCTGCTGCTGGCGTACCGCACGCTCTTTGGCGGCGATATCGGCCTGAATGGATTTCAGCTGGTCGCGGTCATCCGCGTGGGCGGATACGGCGCACAGCAATACGCCAGCGCTGAGTGCGCTGGCGTAAAACAGAGGTCTGACTGATAACCTAAGCGGCTTCACGACCCATGTGATTGAAAAAATCGCCTTTCCCCTCATGGGGAGCGATTATTCCACGATGAACAGCGGCTTACCAGTCATCTCTTCAGGGATCGGCATACCCATCAGCGACAGCATGGTTGGCGCGATGTCAGAAAGCTTGCCGCCTTCCACTGCTTTCAGTGATTTATCACCCACATAAATCAGCGGAACAGGCAGGTTGGTATGGGCCGTGTGCGCCTGGCCGGTCGCCGGGTCGCGCATCTGTTCAGCGTTACCGTGGTCAGCGGTGATCAGCAGCTGGCCGCCAACGGATTCAACCGC
Source organism: Enterobacter sp. 01-M-02-SI-ECC (assembly GCF_047530595.1). NCBI lineage: Bacteria > Pseudomonadati > Pseudomonadota > Gammaproteobacteria > Enterobacterales > Enterobacteriaceae > Enterobacter > Enterobacter sp. 01-M-02-SI-ECC. Next base: position 166,627 of record NZ_JBLKCZ010000006.1, read on the forward strand.
TTTCGCTACCTGCTCAACGCAGTGGTCCAGCGCTTCAACCGCTTTCACTGCCGCTTCCATCACCCCGGTATGCCCAACCATGTCGCCGTTCGGGTAGTTACAGATGATGGTGTCGTACTTACCGCTCTCGATGGCCGCAACCAATTTTTCCGTCAATTCTGCAGAGCTCATTTCTGGCTGCAGATCGTAGGTAGCGACTTTCGGGGAGTTGATCAGAGTGCGGTCTTCGCCTTTGAACGGCTCTTCAACGCCACCGTTAAAGAAGAAGGTCACGTGCGCGTATTTTTCAGTTTCGGAAATACGCAGCTGCGTTTTGTCGTTCTTCGCCATCCACTCGCCAAAGGTGTTTGCCAGAGATGCTGGCGGATACGCGCAAGGCGCTTTGATATCGGCGGCGTATTCGGTCAGCTGGATGAAGTCCAGTTTTACCACTTTCTTACGGGCAAAACCGTCGAAGTCGCTGTTGACGAAGGCACGGGTGATTTCACGCGCGCGGTCAGCGCGGAAGTTCATGAAGATCAGCGCGTCACCATCTTCCATGGCGGCGTCGGCCTGGCCTTCAGCGCGGATCACGGACGCTTTAACGAATTCGTCGTTTTCATCACGTGCATAGGCCGCTTCCAGCGCTTCAACGGCGGTCGCGAACTGGAATTCACCTTTTGCCAGGGTCATCAGGTCATAGGCCTGTTCAACGCGATCCCAGCGGTTGTCGCGGTCCATGGCGTAGTAACGGCCAATGATGGACGCTACGCGGCCTTTACCCAGCGCGGCGAACTTCTCTTCGAAGGCTTGCAGAGAGCCTTTTGCGCTGCGTGGTGGCGTATCGCGACCGTCCAGGAAGGCGTGCAGATAGATTTTTTCTGCACCGCGTTCAGCGGCCAGTTCAACCATCGCCATGATGTGATCTTCGTGGCTGTGCACGCCGCCAGCAGAGAGCAGGCCCATGATGTGTACGGCCTTGCCAGCGGCAACGGCTTTATCGACCGCGCCAGACAGCGTTGGGTTGGAGAAGAAGGTGCGTTCTTTGATTTCAACGTCCAGACGCGTCAGATCCTGATACACAATACGCCCGGCGCCCAGGTTTACGTGGCCGACTTCGGAGTTGCCCATCTGGCGGTCCGGCAGGCCTACTTCCAGGCCAGACGCGTCAATCAGCGTATGCGGACGTTTCGCCCACAGGGCATCCATGACCGGGGTTTTGGCGTTGAAAATAGCGTTATCCTGGCTATCTTCACGGTAGCCATAGCCATCCAGAATCACCAGTACCATAGGTTTTTTAGAAACCGACATTGCGACAACCTCATGCTCAAGAGTCAAAATTTGCGTAATTTTACTACAGCTGAATCGATCAAATAGCCGCAGAAGATCAAAGAAAGCGCAGGGGCAAGATGTTCATCAGACCATTTTGAGGCATTTTTTTAGGTGGCATGCCGCAGAAAATGGATTAGGTTATGGTCGCTGGCTGTATTTGCCAGAACGCACAGGTATACTCCTGTCCTGGTTTTTTTATCACTTAGTCGGGAGTAGTTACCCTCCATGCAAGAAATTATGCAATTCGTTAGCCGCCATCCGGTTCTGAGCATCGCGTGGATTGGCCTGCTGGCTGCTGTGCTGTTCACCACATTTAAGAGCCTGACGTCTAAAATTAAGGTTATCACCCGTGGTGAAGCGACGCGTCTGATCAACAAAGAAGATGCCGTCGTGGTCGATCTGCGTCAGCGTGACGATTTCCGTAAAGGTCACATTGCGGGCGCAATCAACCTGCTGCCAGCTGAAATCAAAGCGAACAACGTCGGTGAGCTTGAGAAACACAAAGCCCAGCCGATTATCGTTGTCGATGCGACCGGCATGCAGGCACAGGAATCTGCCAGCGCGCTTCATAAAGCAGGCTTCGAAAACGTAACGGTGCTGAAAGAAGGTATTTCCGGCTGGAGCGGGGAAAATCTTCCTTTGGTACGCGGTAAATAAGGAGTTCAGTCATGGCCAATATTGAGATCTATACCAAAGCGACGTGCCCGTTCTGTCATCGTGCGAAAGCGCTGCTGAACAGCAAAGGCGTCACGTTCCAGGAACTGCCGATCGACGGTGACGCGATTAAACGCGAAGAGATGATCAAACGTAGTGGTCGCACGACGGTTCCGCAGATTTTTATTGATGCGCAGCACATTGGCGGCTGTGATGACTTGTATGCGCTCGACGCCCGTGGTGGACTCGATCCGCTGCTGAGCTAAGAGACTTTAGGACAATTAAAAAGGGTATTTCCATGTCAGAACAAAACAACACCGAAATGACTTTCCAGATCCAGCGTATCTACACCAAGGACGTCTCTTTCGAAGCGCCAAATGCGCCACATGTTTTCCAGAAAGACTGGCAGCCAGAGGTTAAACTTGATCTGGATACCGCATCTACCCAGCTGGCAGATGACGTGTATGAAGTCGTGCTGCGTGTGACCGTTACCGCGTCCCTGGGCGAAGAAAATGCATTCCTGTGTGAAGTTCAGCAGGGCGGCATCTTCTCTATCGGCGGTATCGAAGGCAACCAGATGGCGCATTGCCTGGGTGCGTACTGCCCGAACATTCTGTTCCCGTATGCGCGTGAATGCATCACCAGCCTGGTTTCCCGCGGTACATTCCCGCAACTGAACCTTGCGCCAGTTAACTTTGATGCGCTGTTCATGAACTATCTGCAGCAGCAAGCTGGCGAAGGTGCTGAACAACATCAGGATGCCTGATGAGCACTGTTAATGCGTCAATGACTGTGATCGGTGCCGGCTCATACGGCACCGCTCTTGCCATCACGCTGGCAAGAAATGGTCACGAAGTGGTTCTCTGGGGCCACGACCCAAAACATATCGCAACGCTGCAACGCGACCGTTGTAACGTGGCGTTTCTTCCGGACGTTCCGTTCCCCGACTCCCTGAACCTTGAAAGCGACCTTGCGACCGCGCTGGCGGCCAGCCGCAACATTCTGATTGTGGTCCCGAGCCATGTATTTGGCGACGTGCTCCGTCAGATTAAGCCGCTGATGCGCCCGGATGCGCGCATTGTCTGGGCGACTAAAGGACTGGAAGCCGAAACCGGACGCCTGCTGCAGGACGTTGCCCGCGAAGCGCTGGGTGATGCGATCCCGCTGGCGGTCATCTCCGGCCCGACCTTTGCCAAAGAGCTGGCTGCTGGCCTGCCGACGGCGATTTCGCTGGCCTCCACCGATCAGGCCTTCTCCGACGATCTTCAACAGCTGCTGCACTGCGGCAAGAGCTTCCGCGTCTACAGCAACCCCGATTTTATCGGCGTGCAGCTGGGCGGTGCGGTGAAGAACGTGATTGCGATTGGTGCCGGGATGTCAGACGGCATTGGTTTTGGTGCCAATGCGCGTACGGCGCTGATCACCCGAGGACTGACCGAAATGTCCCGCCTGGGCGAAGCGCTGGGTGCCGATCCGGCCACCTTTATGGGAATGGCTGGCCTGGGCGACCTGGTGCTGACCTGTACCGATAACCAGTCTCGTAACCGCCGTTTTGGCATGATGCTCGGACAGGGCAGCGATGTTAAAGGCGCGCAGGAGAAGATTGGTCAGGTGGTTGAAGGCTACCGCAATACCAAGGAAGTCCGCGAGTTGGCGCACCGTTTCGGTGTCGAAATGCCAATAACCGAGGAAATTTATCAGGTATTGTATTGCGGAAAAAATGCGCGCGAGGCAGCATTGACCTTATTAGGTCGTGCGCGCAAGGACGAGCGCAGCAGTAACTAGTCGGAACCGTTGTCACCTGAATGACCCAGCCAGCGCAGAACTGGCTGGTCATTAACTATCGTCTGGAGTAAGCAATGCCGTGTGAAGAACTGGATATCGTCTGGAACAATATTAAAGCCGAAGCCCGGGCGCTGGCCGACTGCGAGCCTATGCTGGCCAGTTTCTACCACGCGACGCTACTTAAGCACGAAAACCTCGGCAGCGCGCTGAGCTATATGCTCGCCAACAAGCTGGCTTCCTCGATCATGCCAGCTATCGCCATTCGGGAAGTGGTGGAAGAGGCTTACGCTGCAGACCCGGAAATGATCGCCTCTGCCGCCTGCGATATTCAGGCCGTGCGCACGCGTGATCCGGCGGTCGATAAATATTCTACGCCGCTGCTGTACCTGAAAGGCTTCCACGCCCTGCAGGCTTACCGCATCGGCCACTGGCTGTGGAATGAAGGCCGCCGCGCGCTGGCGATCTTCCTGCAAAACCAGGTTTCCGTGACGTTCCAGGTCGATATTCACCCGGCTGCGAAAATTGGCCGCGGGATCATGCTCGACCACGCCACCGGGATTGTCGTCGGGGAAACGGCGGTCATTGAAGATGACGTCTCGATCCTGCAGTCGGTTACCCTGGGCGGTACCGGTAAAACCAGCGGCGATCGCCATCCGAAAATCCGTGAAGGGGTGATGATTGGCGCGGGTGCCAAAATCCTTGGCAATATCGAAGTCGGGCGCGGTGCGAAGATCGGCGCAGGCTCCGTGGTGCTCCAGCCCGTGCCGCCGCATACCACCGCCGCTGGCGTACCGGCGCGCATCGTCGGTAAACCAGACAGCGATAAGCCGTCCATGGACATGGATCAGCACTTCAACGGCATTCACCATACGTTCGAGTATGGTGACGGCATTTAACTTCTGAGAATGGCGCCCGGATACCCCAGCTGGCGCCAGGCTTCATACACCACCACCGACACCGCGTTCGACAGGTTCATGCTGCGGCTGTCCGGCATCATCGGAATACGGATTTTCTGCTCGGCGGGCAGGGCATCCAGGATCGTGGCCGGCAGGCCGCGGGTTTCCGGGCCAAACATCAGATAGTCACCTGCCTGATAGCTCACGGCGCTATGCGCTGGCGTGCCTTTGGTAGTCAGGGCGAACATGCGCTGCGGCTTCTCTGCTTCCAGAAACGCGGCGTAATCGTGATGGCGAACGACGGCGGTAAATTCATGATAATCCAGCCCTGCGCGACGCAGACGTTTGTCGTCCCACGTAAAGCCCATCGGCTCAATGATATGCAGACGAAAACCGGTGTTGGCACACAGGCGGATAATATTGCCGGTATTCGGCGGAATTTCTGGTTCGAATAAAACGATGTTAAGCATGCTGCCCCCTTAATTGCGGGGGCAGAATAGCAGAAAAGAGAGGAACTACGCGACGCCGGGTTCCTGCGAGCGGCCGTACAGCATTTTGTAGACGGTTGCCGCAGCGGCTACCAGAGCGGGCACGCTGAGGATCATTAAAATACTGTCTGCCTGCCACTGCATAGAGAGAAGCTGGGCGCTGGTCATGGTTCCCGCCACGCCGCCAAAGCGGCCGATCCCCTGCATCCAGGCGATGCCCGTCGCGCGGCACTCGGTAGGGTAAAAGGTGGCGGCCAGGGTTTGCATGCCCGATTGCGCGCCGTTCATCGCGATCCCCATCAGGAAAATCAGCCCGCCAAACAGGGCGATATGGTTATGCTCAATGCCAAGCAAAAGGATGAGGCCCATTGTCAGCACGAAACCACACGCGACCACCCGGTGCGCTTCCCAGCGGTCCATCATCCAGCCCGCGAGCAGAATGCCTGCGGTGCCGCCGAAGGTGAACAGCGAGGTCAGCCATGCGGATTCTGCCAGGGCATAGCCCATTCCCTGCATCAGCGTCGGCATCCAGCTCAGCAGAACGTAGTAAATGACCAGCCCCATAAAATAGGTCACCCACAGCATCAGGGTGCCGGGCAGCCAGGGCATGGAAAACAGCTGCGACACGCTCCCTTTTTTAGAGGCGACTTTCTCCTCCGCCAGGAAAAAGCCCGTGACGCTATCCAGCGTGCTGCGGGCAAACCGGCTGGCGATGCGGCGGACCTGCATGACGTCTTTCCCGCGCTGCACCAGAAACTTCACGGACTCCGGTAAAAACAGCGCCAGCAGCAGCGTTAAAACCAGCGGCGCAATCGCTCCGGTCAGCAGCACGCTTCGCCAGCCGTGGTGGGGGATAAGCCAGGAAGAGATCGCGCCGCCGCCCGCCGCGCCCAGAGGGAAGCCGCAGTACATGGTATTGATCGCCATGGCGCGACAGCGCTGGGGGGCAAACTCGGAGATCAGCGTGATGGCGTTAGGCATTGCGGCGCCGAGGCCCAGTCCCGTCAGAAAGCGCCACAGCGTCAGGTTATTCAGACTTTGCGCCCAGGCCGTCCCCAGGCTCGCAAGGCCGAAGAACAGGCACGAAAAGACCAGCACCCGCTTGCGCCCCATCCGGTCCGATACCGGACCGGCAATCAGCGCGCCCAGCGACAGCCCCAGCAGCGCTGCGCTCAGCACCGGCCCCAGATCCTGTTTGTGTATTCCCCATTCCGCCGACAGCGTAGGCGCGATGTAACCCATCGCTGCCGTATCAAAACCATCGATCGCCAGAACCAGAAAGCCTAGTACAATGAGCAGCCAGTGAAACCCTGAAAAGGGACTCTCATCGATCACCTGCTGAATATCCACCTTACCTGAATACGCCATACGCTCCACTCCGATCTGATGTTGTTTTTGTGTTCTTGTATTTGCTTGTCTATACAATTGCGGGCGGCGGGTGGATGTCAAATTTTCTTATCCAATATGTTATCTGGATGTTATTTTTGGCGTAAAAAAGCGCCCGAGGGGGAAATCGGGCGCGAGAAAAAGGTGTATTAACGGAGGAGAATTTACGCCGCGTTTCCCTGAGCAAGTGGCGCCAGCGCCGCCGGTAATTTGCTTAACTCCTGCACCAGAGAATCTCTGCTGATTTCACCGATCGTTTTCGCTCCTGTCAGCGTCATCGCCACCTTCATCTCTTTTTCGATCAGGTTGAGCAGATTCGCCACCCCTGCCTGGCCCGCCGTCGCCAGCGCATACAGATACGCGCGTCCCAGCAGCACGCTGTCGGCGCCCAGCGCAATCATGCGCACCACGTCCAGCCCGTTGCGGATGCCGCTGTCGGCCAGGATCGCAATATCGCCTTTCACCGCATCGGCGATGGCCGGCAGGGCGCGTGCGGAAGAGAGCACCCCGTCAAGCTGGCGTCCGCCGTGGTTAGAGACCACAATCCCGTCTGCGCCAAAGCGTACCGCGTCGCGGGCATCTTCCGGATCGAGGATCCCTTTGATCACCATCGGGCCGTCCCAGAATTCGCGGATCCACTCCAGGTCTTTCCACGAGATCGACGGATCGAAGTTGTTCGCCAGCCAGCCAATGTAATCCTCCAGCCCGGTCGGTTTACCGAGGTATGCCGAGATATTCCCGAGATCGTGCGGACGACCGTTCAGGCCGACATCCCACGCCCACTGCGGATGGGTCATGGCCTGCCAGTAGCGGCGTAACGCAGCATTCGGGCCGCTCATGCCTGAGTGGGCATCACGATAGCGTGCCCCGGGCGTTGGCATATCGACGGTAAAGACCAGCGTGGAGCAGCCCGCCGCTTTGGCGCGCTCGAGCGCGTTGCGCATAAAGCCGCGATCGCGCAGGACGTACAGCTGGAACCACATCGGGCGCTTGATGGTCGGGGCGACCTCTTCAATCGGGCAGACGGACACGGTGGAAAGGGTAAACGGAATGCCTTTGGCATCCGCCGCCGCGGCCGCCTGCACTTCGCCACGGCGGGCATACATGCCGCACAGGCCCACAGGCGCGAGCGCGACGGGCATGGAAAGCGTTTCGTTAAACAGCTTTGTCTCAAGGCTCAGGTCAGACATATTCTTCAGCACGCGCTGGCGCAGAGCCACCTCCGACAAGTCTTCCACGTTGCGGCGCAGGGTGTATTCGGCATACGCCCCGCCGTCGATGTAGTGGAACAGGAACGGGGGCAAAATGCGCTGCGCCGCGGCGCGATAGTCACTGGCTGCTGAAATAATCATGCTTTGTTCTCCCTGGAAATATCACTGTCGCCAGGCAGACGGGTAATACGCGCCTGTCGGGCCTGGTCTTCATCGAATCGTTTAATGGTGGTGTGCACGAAACCGAGATGCGCCATCATCGCTTTGCGCGCGGCCTCGGCATCACCGGCCAGAATGGCGTTGAGCACCGCCTCGTGCTGTTCGGTTAGTCGGGCAAACACTGGCGGAACCAGATACATGCGCTGGCGGCTCTGCTTCACGGAGGATTGCAGCAGGTCGAAGAACCCGCGCATGGTCTGGAGCAGCACCACGTTGTGCGACGCCTCGGCAATCGCCAGGTGAAAACGGACGTCCGCCTGGGAGGCGATATCCGGGTCGCTGCTTTGCGTGGCCTCAAAGCAGGCGATGAGTTTCTCTTTGTCGGCGTCGGTTGCCCGCATGGCCGCGTGCCAGGCGGTACTGGTTTCGATGGCGTGACGCGCTTCAAGGATGTCGAAGCTGTAGTCCGGGTCGTTCTCCATCAGCGTCTTCAGCGGCTGCACGATGTTTTGCTCGGACCAGTCGTCATGCTGCCAGCGTACAAAGGTGCCGCCGCCGCGACGGCTCACCAGCACCCCTTCGCTAACCAGCGTCGCCAGCGCCTCACGCAGAGAATTGCGCGACACGCCAAGCTGGGCGGCGAGCTGGCGTTCGGCGGGCAACTTCATGCCCGCTTCCAGCTGTTGTTCTTCAATCAGCGCCCGCACGCGAGAGGCAATCTCGTCGGACAGGCGTCTGGGCATTACTATCATGGGATCATCCAGGTTAAGACATAGGCCTGCAGGGTGGTGATCACCCCCACCATGCAGGTGAATATCAGGCTGTGTTTCACGGTAAAGCGGAACAGATCCGACTCTTTACCGACCAGTCCCACCGCCGCACAGGCAATGGCGATGGATTGTGGAGAGATCATTTTCCCGGTCACGCCGCCGGTGGTATTCGCGGCCACCAGCAGGACGTCCGACACGCCAATCTGCTGGGCCGCCGTTGCCTGCAGCGCGGCGAACAGGGCGTTAGACGAGGTATCGGAACCGGTCAGGAACACCCCCAGCCAGCCGAGGAACGGCGAGAAGAAGGTGAAGGCGTGGCTGGTATGGGCCAGCGCCAGCGCCAGCGTCGATGACAGGCCGGAGTAGTTCGAGATAAACGCGAACGCCAGCACCATGCCGATGGAGTAAATCGGCAGCATCAGCTCTTTAACGGTCGCGGCAAAGGTCTGCACCGCGGCCGCAGGCTTCATGCGCAGCCATACTACGGAAAGAATAGCGGCAAACAGGATGGCGGTACCGGTGGCGGAGAACCAGTCGAATTTATAGACCGCGGCATACGGCGTGGCAGCGTGCACCACCGGCGGCATACGGGCGACCATCTTGTCGAGGAACGGTACGGAAATATTAATCACCATGTCGTACAGCGCCCCACCCGGCGCGAACAGGGCTTTAAACGGCGGGATGCTCCACAGGGTAACCGTTGCGGTCAGGAACAGGAACGGCGACCAGGCGCGGATCACCTGTCCTGCCGTATAGCCCGTACGGGCCAGGGTTTGATCAACCTGCGAAGCGCCCATGTCGGCGAAGCGGAAAATACGCACCGGCTGCCAGCGTTTCAGGAACAGCGTCAGACAGACCAGCGACACCAGCGAAGAGATGATGTCCGGCAGCTCCGGGCCGAGGAAGTTCGAGCTGAGGTATTGAGCGATAGCGAACGAACCGCCCGCCACCATCACCGCAGGCCAGGTTTCCTTCACGCCGCGCCAGCCATCCATAATCGCCATGATCCAGAACAGGACGATAATGGTCAGGAAGGGCAGCTGGCGGCCGACCATCTGGCCGATCTCGAAGCTGTCCAGCCCGGTAACCTGTCCGGCCACCAGAATCGGAATACCCATCGCGCCAAACGCAACCGGCGCGGTGTTCACAATCAGGCACAGGCCCGCGGCATACAGCGGGTTAAAGCCCAGACCGACCAGCAGCGCGGCGGTGATCGCCACCGGTGCGCCAAAGCCTGCCGCGCCCTCCAGAAATGCCCCGAAGGAGAAGCCGACAATCAGCATCTGCAGGCGCTGGTCCGGCGTGATGGAAAGAATCGACGAGCGGATAATGTCGAACTGCCCGGTTTTCACCGAGATTTTATAGACAAACACCGCCGCGATGATGATCCACGCAATCGGCCACAGGCCGTAGAAGAAACCGTAGACGACGGAGGCCAGCGCGCGATCGACCGGCATTTTATAGAAGAACAGCGCCACCATCAGGGCGATAGCAACGGTATACGTCGCGGCGAGGTAGCCCTTCAGCTTGAGCTTAATCAGCGCAAAGAAGAAGAACAGGATCGGAAGCGATGCGATCAGGCTCGACAGCCAGATATTACCGGCCGGGTCGTAGTTTTGTTGCCAGAGGCTCATGCAGGTCTCCTGGGGACCAGACAGCCTGCGCTGCGGGTGAGTCTCCGCTCAACTCTGCGTCACAGGTTGTGTAAAAGTGGTCCTGCCAATGTTGTGTTGTAGGGTTAATGACAATGAATGGTTAACCAAATGTTATGGTCAAGCAATGAGTTTGTGAGCGGAAATAATGGAATTGTGAACCAGGGAAGAAAGAAAAGGGGGATTGGTTGGGCCAATTTGAAGCGGGGTGGGGCCTGATGCCCTACCCCCCGCCCTCTCCCACGGGGAGAGGGAGAAAACCGCACCGTACAGTCCCCTCGCCCCTTTGGGGAGAGGGTTTGGGTGAGGGGGAAGTATCAGAACGCGGTCTTACAAAAACCCGTCATCTCTTTCAGGCCCATTTCGCGGCCAAGCTCGGTCATCGGGTGTACCACCACCAGACCGCGGACGCTTTTCTTAAGCTTACCCATGTCGGCCTGTTCTTTTTTGGTGATCGCGCGGCGGTGCGGCATGTTCATCAGCTTCTGCGCTTCTTTGCTCAGCTTCTGGCCTTTCACTTCGCGCAGGCGCTCGATTTCTGTTTCCAGCGTGGCGGCTTCTTTTTCCAGCTCGGCGTACTTCTCGGCGGAATCGACCAGTGACAGGCCAGCCATCTGATGGCGGATCAGATCCAGGCGGTCGCTCAGGCGTTTAATTTCGTTCTTTTCGACTTCTTTCATGACAAATAACTCTGAAAACGGGGAATTTACAGGGAAGGATACACCAATGTGAGCAGGCTTACTTCTGAAACGCTTTTTTTAAGCTGATTCGGGAAATCAGCTCAGTCAGGGAGAGAACCATCGTGGAACGGACAACCTGCTGATAACGCAGCTTTTGCATCGCGTAGAGCTCAGGGTCGCTGTCATCAAAATGGGGAGCAGGGGGCAGCGCGGTGACGCAGTGCAGCTCGCCGAAGGGCCCCAGGATCTCATCATCGGTAAAGGTGTACTCGTTACCGTCATGATTGAGTTCTTCGCGCAGCGCCATTAACAGCTCCGCATCTTCATACTCTTGTCGGTTGAGCACGCCAAGACCATAAATCAGCTTCAGACGCACGGATAGATCGCCCAGCGGTCCGTCTCCGTCCAGTAACGGTTCTACAGCATACTTTACCGCGTAGTCGTCTTTGCGAAACACCTGAAGCACCAGGATATTCACCGCCTCGGTTAACAGCTCGACGGCGGCAATCAGGAAGCTTCGTACGGTTTTGCCAGCATTCAGACGCTCAAGCACACGATTTTCAAAGGCCTGGGTTTGTTCCATTATTGCCTGCATATCTGACAATCTATTATTTGGGCGCAGGTTAACCTGCGCCGCACTGTGCATCATTTGGTTGCGTTGTATGCGTTAACCGCCTCCACAACCACGTCGCTGTTGGCGTCCAGACCGGAAATCTGCGCCAGTGCAGCCTGCGCGCCTTTGTCATCAATAAGCTGAGCCAGTTCCTGCGCCTGTGGGTCCTGCTCGCTGCGGTAGTGCATTGCAGCGGCGATCCCTTTCACCAGGTTGGCGTGCGGCAGGCCGTATTCCAGCGTGCCCAGCAGCGGCTTAATCAGACGGTCGCCCGCGCTCAGTTTGCGCAGAGGCTGACGGCCCACGCGCTCAACGTCATCTTTCAGATACGGGTTTTCAAAGCGACCGAGGATTTTCTGGATGTATGCTGCGTGTTTATCAGCATCAAAACCGTAGCGTTTGATCAGCACCGCGCCGCTCTCTTCCATTGCCCCTTTTACCACCGCGCGGATCTTCTCATCGAGGATCGCATCACGAATGGTCTGATGACCGGCCAATTTTCCGAGGTACGCGGTTATAGCATGCCCGGTGTTCAGCGTGAAGAGTTTGCGTTCGACAAATGCCATCAGGTTATCGGTTAATTCCATTCCCGGAATGGTCGGCAGGGCGCCTTTAAACTGGGTTTTATCAACGATCCACTCGCTGAAGGTTTCCACGGTCACTTCCAGCGGGTCGTTGGTGGCGGATTCAGACGGCGGAACGATGCGATCCACGGCGGAATCCACAAACCCGACGTGCGCTTCAACCCAGGCTTTGTCTTCGTCTGCTACAGCGTTGAGCACGTGGCCTTTCAGCTGCGTGGTGCCGCGCACCATGTTTTCACAGGCGATGATGTTCAGCGGGGTGTCGATGCCCTGCGCTTTACGTTTTGCCAGGCCTTTCGCAACCGCAGGGGCGATGCGCTCAAGAACGACCGGACCCACGGCCGTGGTGACCAGATCGACGCTGGCGATCAGGTCGATAACGTCTTCCCCGATGCTGCTGACCGCGTTGACGCCGGATACCGTCTCAACCTGCTCGTTTTCACCGACTACATGGACCTGATAGCTATGACGCGCATTCAGGGCATCCAGGACCACCTGATTCACATCGGCGAATGTCAGCGTAATGCCCGCGTCTGCCAGCAGTTTACCTATAAAACCACGACCGATATTACCTGCGCCAAAATGTAATGCTTTCATAGTGTTAACCTTCATCAATGTTTTTACCCGAGAGGGCTGGGGTGAGGAACGTTACCCCTCACCCTAACCCTCTCCCCAGAGGGGAGAGGGAAGAGGACTTATTTGTTAAGAAGTGCCAGGACTTCTTCCACGCTGGTGGTGCTCGCCAGACGCGCAATGACAGACTCATCGTCCAGCGCGTTGGTCAGGCTGGTAATCACCTGAATGTGCTCGTTGTTGCGAGCGGCGATACCAATCACCAGACGGGCGATGTCGTCTTCTTCTTCACCGAAGCGCACGCCCTGCGGATACTGACAGAATACGACGCCGGTTTTCAGGACGCGATCTTTCGCTTCAACCGTACCGTGCGGCACCGCGATGGATTCGCCCAGGTAGGTTGGCGTCAGTTTTTCGCGTTCCAGCATCGCGTCAACATATTCAGGCTGAACGTAGCCTCCTTTCACCAGCTGCTCGCCGGCAAAGCGAATCGCTTCTTCTTTGGTTGCCGCTGTGCGACCGAGGAAGATGTTTTCCGCACCCAGTTTGAACAGGTGGGCGTTGCTCTCGTCAAAGCTGTCCTGCAGGCTTGAGCGCACTTTCACTTCGTTGTCTTCGTGACGCTGCGCCGCAACCAGACGTTCGGTCAGGCTGGTGTACAGGCCGCTGTCGAGGAAGTTAGTCAGCGAAATGTGCTGTGCCTGCGGTACCTGGCGCATGGCGCGTTCAGTCAGGTCGCGGTGCGTGATGACCAGGTCAACGTCCGGCGGCAGGCTGTTAATGGCGCTGTTGGTGACGGAGATGTTGGTCAGGCCCGCATCCTGCACTTTCTTACGCAGCACGCCTGCACCCATTGCGCTGGAACCCATACCGGCGTCACAGGCAACGATGATTTTACGCACGTGGCTCAGGTCGTTAGAGACATCACCAGCCGCCAGCGGGGTCGCGCCTTTGGATTCGGCTTTCATGTCGTGCATACGACGGGTCGCCGCTTCAATATCGTCGTCTTCTTTCACTTTGCTGGTTTTCAGCAGGATAGAAGAGACCACGAATGAGACCGCCATTGCCGCACAGATGGCCGCGATGTTCGCGAAGTACGCCCCTTTTGGCGTCATCGCCAGCACCGCCAGGATAGAACCCGGAGAGGCTGGAGACACCAGACCGCCGCCCAGCACGCTCAGGGTGAACACGCCGGTCATACCGCCAAGGATAACGGCCAGGATCAGACGTGGGTTCATCAGCACGTACGGGAAGTAAATTTCGTGAATACCGCCCAGGAAGTGAATGATTGCCGCACCGCCAGCAGACTGCTTAGCGCTGCCGCGACCAAAGAACATGTACGCCAGCAGAACGCCCATACCCGGACCCGGGTTAGCTTCAATCAGGAAGAAGATAGACTTGCCGAGATCGTGAGACTGCTGAATACCCAGCGGCGAGAAGATGCCGTGGTTGATGGCGTTGTTCAGGAACAGGATTTTCGCCGGTTCAACGAAGATAGACGCCAGCGGCAGCATGTCGTGCGCAACCATGAAGTTAACGCCTGCCGCCAGAATTTTGGACAGTACTTCAACCGCAGGGCCAATGCCGAGGAACGCCAGAATCGCGAGGATCATCCCGATGATGCCCGCAGAGAAGTTGTTCACCAGCATTTCGAAGCCGGATTTGATCTTACCATCAACCCAGACGTCGAATTTCTTAATCGCCCAGCCGCCCAGAGGACCGGCAATCATTGCTCCGAGGAACATCGGCATATCCGCACCGACGATAACACCCATGGTCGTGATAGCGCCCACTACGCCACCACGGTCACCGCCCACCAGACGACCACCGGTGAAACCGATGAGCAGCGGAAGGAGATAGGTAATCATTGGGCCAACAAGTTTCGCCAGCGTTTCGTTAGGCAACCACCCTGTCGGAATGAACAATGCAGTGATGATACCCCACGCGATAAACGCGCCGATATTTGGCATCACCATGTTGCTGAGGAAACGACCAAAGCTTTGAACTTTGATCTTGAAATCGGATGACATAAAACACCCCTTCTTCTGTTTACGCTTAGGCTTGCGGCCCGAGGTTTATTGTTAATGAGGCGGCAGAGGTAGCCGGGCCCTGTTCTGATGCTGTGAAATCTGGCACTGAATCGTTCAACTGTCCAGACAGTGAAAATTTGTGTGACGCATATCACGTAAAGGTGGGGGGTGTGGATGCCTATGAGGTGATCCTGGTCACAAAAAAGGTGGGCAAAAAAAATACGACGGCGAGAAATGCGGCAAAAACCACTCTTTTCTGTGATGGTTGTCGCACTTTTGTTTTGTGTGTTTGTTTCTGGATTGTGACTGATTTCACAAAATATTTTTATGCAGATTTCTCCGGCTGTGATCGGGGGCAAACTCTGCTTAGCGATTCGGCGTCAGGATGGCATAGCGCGACACGTTAAGCTAAAAAACCACTTTTGATGTGTGGTATGGCGAAAAGTTAAAAGGTGGATTACGCTCATATTGTAAGGTTAAGTATATTATTATTCAGGATATATTTTGACACGCTTATAAACTTGCACGGAGATATTATAAAAACCGATACTCCCCGGCTCTGAAATAACCAGTATACCTTATGTATTTTAAAATAAATTAATTAGGTTGCGTACTGTTTTATTAATTCAATGAGTTGACGTTGTTTAAGTGAGGAGAATATGTTTCTCAACTATTTTGCGCTGGGCGTATTGATTTTTGTATTTCTGGTTCTGTTTTATGGAATCATCGCCATCCATGACATTCCTTATAATATGGCCAAAAAGCGTAACCATCCGCATGCCGATGCGATTCATACGGCAGGCTGGATTAGCCTGTTTACGCTCCATGCCATCTGGCCGTTCCTGTGGATATGGGCCACGCTGTACCGTGAAGATCGCGGCTGGGGGATGCAAAACCACATCACCAAGCCTGATGAGGTTCCGGGCATGGATGCGCTGGCCAAACGCGTGGCAGAATTAGAACAAAAGCTGGCCGCGGTAAAGCCTGCTGCTGATAATAACACGCTGGAGCGCTAATCATGGATCTGTTGATTATTTTGACCTACGTGGCATTTGCCTGGGCCATCTTTAAAATATTCCGCATTCCGGTAAACCAGTGGACGCTTGCCACCGCAACATTAGGCGGGGTGTTTATTGTTGCCGGACTTATTCTGTTAATGAACTATAACCATCCGTACACCTTTACGGCGCAAAAAGCGGTTATTTCTATTCCGATTACGCCGCAGGTTACCGGGGTGGTTAGTGAAGTGACCGATAAAAATAACCAGCTCATTAAAAAAGGCGAAGTGTTATTTAAACTGGATCCGGGCCGCTATCAGGCGCGCGTCGACAGACTCCAGGCCGACCTGGTGACCGCGACGCATAATATCGACAATCTTAAAGCGCAGCTGGCGGAAGCCGTCGCCAATACGACGCGCGTCTCCGCAGAGCGTGACCGCCTGTATAAAGATTATCAGCGCTACCTGAAAGGCAGTCAGGCGAAGGTGAATCCGTTCTCTGAAAGCGATATCGACAACGCGCGGCAGAACTATCTCGCGCTCGCGCAGGATGCGCTGGTGAAAGGCTCCGTTGCTGAACAGACGCAAATTCAAAGCCAGCTGGACAGCATGGTGAACGGCGAGCAGTCGCAGATTGCCTCCTTACGCGCGCAGCTTGCTGAAGCGAAATACAACCTGGATCAGACCGTGGTGCGTGCGCCGAGCAATGGTTATATCACCCAGGTGCTGATTCGTCCGGGGACCTATGCCGCCGCGCTGCCTTTGCGTCCGGTGATGGTCTTTATTCCTGAACAGAAGCGTCAGATTGTGGCCCAGTTCCGCCAGAACTCGCTGTTGCGTCTGAAGCCGGGCGATGAAGCGGAAGTGGTGTTTAACGCACTCCCGGGTCAGGTGTTTACCGGTAAGCTCACCAGCGTTCTGCCAGTAGTGCCAGGCGGGTCTTATCAGGCACAGGGTGCGCTGCAGGCACTGACAGTCGTGCCGGGTACGGATGGCGTACAGGCGTTGATTGAGCTGGAGCCTAACGCCGATGTCGATGCCCTGCCAGACGGTATCTATGCCCAGGTGGCGGTCTACTCGGACCATTTCGCCCACGTCTCGGTGATGCGTAAAGTATTGCTGCGCATGACCAGCTGGATGCACTACCTCTATCTCGATCACTAATCCTTCCGGGGCAGGAATGCGACACGCAAACCTGCCCTTTTTTCATCGCTTGATCCATACTGATTTTTTTCCGGCATCAAGGATCAGGCAATGAAACTCATCGGTAGCTACACCAGTCCCTTCGTGCGAAAGATCTCGATTCTCCTGCTGGAGAAAGGGATTGAATTTGAATTCATCAATGAACAGCCCTACAACGCTGAAAACGGCGTCACGCAGTACAACCCGCTGGGGAAAGTCCCGGCGCTGGTGACGGACGAGGGCGAATACTGGTTCGATTCCCCGATTATTGCGGAGTATATCGAGCTGCTGGGCGTTGCCCCGGCAATGCTGCCGGCTGACCCAAAAGCGGCGCTGGCAGTGAAGCAAATTGAAGCCCTGGCCGATGGCATTATGGATGCGGCGTTAACCTCCGTGCGTGAACAGGCAAGGCCCGTCGCCCAGCAGTCGGAAGCGGAACTGTTACGCCAGCGGGAAAAAATCAGCCGCAGCCTGGACAGGTGCGAACAGCTCATCCGGGAAGGAAAGATTCAAACAGACAGCCTGAACCTGGCAACTATCGCTATCGCCTGCGCCATCGGCTATCTCAACTTCCGCCGGGTTTCCCCTGGCTGGTGCGTCGACCGTCCGCTGCTGGTGAAACTTGCAGACACGCTTTTTAGCCGCGAGAGCTTTGCCCGTACCGAACCGCCAAAGGCTTGATGCGGGTTATAACACTTCGGCGTCGGAGGCGGTACAATCCCTCCACATGTTAACTCCCTCTCCCGTCGGGAGGGGGGAAGATATTTACTCGCCAGGCGCTTTCATGACTACTCATCGTTCGCTGTACAGCCAGATCCCCGCTACCGACCGTCTCCTTCGCGAGCCCCGCATTCATGCTGCAGTTGAGCGTTTCGGCCATACCGCGACGGTGGAAATGTTACGCCTGCTTCAGGACGAAGCCCGATGCGCTATTCAGGCAGAAAACGCCTTGCCCGACTGGTGCGCGGCGTGGGAGCAGGAAGTTGAGCACCGGCTGGATGAGAAAGCGCAAAGCGCGTTACGCCCGGTGATTAACCTGACCGGTACCGTCCTGCATACCAACCTGGGACGCGCGCAGCAGGCGGAAGAAGCGGTGGCTGCGGTTGTACAGGCCATGCGGGCGCCCGTGACGCTGGAGTACGATCTGGACGGCGCCGGACGCGGGCATCGTGACCGGGCGCTGGCGGACCTGCTGTGCCAGCTGACCGGCGCGGAAGATGCCTGCATTGTGAATAACAACGCCGCAGCGGTGCTGCTGATGCTGGCGGCCACCGCCAGCGGCAAAGAGGTGGTGGTTTCCCGCGGCGAGCTGGTGGAGATTGGCGGGGCGTTTCGTATTCCGGACGTGATGCGCCAGGCGGGCTGCACGCTGCATGAGGTGGGCACTACCAACCGCACCCATGCGAAAGATTATCGCGCGGCGGTGAATGAAAATACCGCCCTGCTGATGAAGGTTCACACCAGCAATTATCATATTGAAGGCTTCACCAAAACGGTTGAAGAGGGCGAGCTGGCGGCGATTGGCCGCGAACTGAATATTCCGGTGATTGCCGATCTCGGCAGCGGCTCGCTGGTGGATCTGAGCCTTTACGGGCTGCCCAAAGAGCCGATGCCGCAAGAGATGATTGCCGCAGGCGTCAGCCTGGTCAGCTTTTCCGGCGACAAGCTGCTTGGCGGGCCGCAGGCCGGGATTATCGTCGGCAAGCGCGAGCTGATTGCGCAGCTCCAGCAGCATCCGCTCAAGCGCGCCCTGCGAGCCGATAAAATGACGCTTGCCGCGCTGGAGGCGACGCTGCGGCTCTATCTCCATCCGGAGAAACTGGCCGACCGCCTGCCCACGCTGCGTCTGTTAACCCGCGATGCCGCTTCGATTCGCGCCCAGGCCGTATTACTGCTGCCGCGCATTGCCCCGTGCTACCCCGATTTTGACGTTCGCATTGAACCCTGCCAGTCGCAGATTGGCAGCGGTTCGCTGCCGGTGGACAGGCTGCCGAGTGAAGCGCTCACGTTCACCCCGCGTGACGGGCGCGGCAGCCACCTTGAAGCCCTGTCGTCGCGCTGGCGTGGCCTGCCCGCGCCGGTTATCGGGCGGATTTACGATGGCCGAATGTGGCTGGATCTGCGCTGCCTTGAAGATGAAGAGCGATTTCTGGAGATGTTGTTGAAATGATTATTGCCACCGCCGGTCATGTCGACCACGGAAAAACCACGCTACTGCAGGCGATTACCGGCATAAACGCCGACCGCCTGCCGGAAGAGAAAAAGCGCGGTATGACCATCGATCTGGGCTATGCCTACTGGCCCCAGCCTGACGGTCGCGTACTGGGTTTTATAGATGTACCGGGGCATGAAAAGTTTCTGTCTAACATGCTGGCGGGCGTGGGCGGCATCGATCATGCCCTGCTGGTGGTGGCCTGTGATGACGGCGTGATGGCGCAAACCCGCGAGCACCTGGCGATCCTGCAACTGACCGGCAACCCGCAGCTGACCGTGGCGCTCACCAAAGCCGATCGCGTGGATGACGCACGCGTCAGCGAGGTGCGCGAAGCGGTACAGGCGACCTTGCAGGAGTATGGTTTTGCCGATGCACCACTTTTTGTCACCGTGGCGACAGAAGGGCGCGGTATCGATGAACTTCGCCACCACTTACGGCAGCTTTCGTCGCGTGACCACGCCAGCCATCACCGCTTCCGTCTGGCAATTGACCGGGCGTTTACCGTCAAAGGCGCGGGGCTGGTGGTGACCGGTACGGCGCTGAGCGGTGAAGTGAACGTAGGTGATACGCTCTGGCTGACGGGCGTTAACAAGCCGATGCGCGTGCGCGGCTTACATGCGCAAAACCAGCCCGCGGAGCGTGCTCATGCCGGGCAGCGGATCGCGCTGAACATTGCCGGGGATGCGGAAAAAGAGCAGCTTAACCGCGGCGACTGGCTGCTGGCCGATGCCCCACCTGAGCCGTCTGAACGCGTCATTGTTTGCCTGCAGACAAACGTGCCCCTGACCCAATGGCAGCCGCTGCATATTCACCACGCGGCCAGCCATATCACCGGACGCGTGTCGCTGCTGGAAAACGACCTTGCCGAACTGGTATTCGATTCACCGCTCTGGCTTGCAGACAACGATCGTCTGGTTCTGCGTGATATTTCCGCGCGGGAAACGCTTGCCGGGGCACGGGTGGTCGCGCTGAATCCACCTCGACGCGGCAAGCGTAAACCTGAATATCTGCAGTGGCTGGCTGCTCTGGCGCAGGCCAGCGATGATAACGCCGCGCTGCGGGTGCATCTTGAGCGCGGTGCGGTGAGCCTGCGTGATTTTGCATGGGCACGCCAGCTGAGCGAGGAAGGGTTACGCCTGCTGGCCCAGCAGCCGGGCTTTATTCAGGCTGGAAACAGTCTGCTAAACGCCCCGGTTGCTGCGAACTGGCAGCGTAAGATACTGAGCACGCTCGCAACGTACCATGAACAGCATCAGGATGAGCCTGGCCCGGGTCGTGAGCGTCTGCGGCGCATGGCGCTGCCGATGGAAGACGATGCGCTGGTGCTGCTGCTGATTGAAAACATGCGCGAAAGCGGGGCGATCAAAAGCCATCACGGCTGGCTGCATCTGCCGGATCACAAGGCCGGGTTTACCGCAGAGCAAGAAGCGGTATGGCAAAAAGTGGCCTCGCTGTTTGGCGATGAGCCGTGGTGGGTTCGCGATCTGGCCCGCGAAACGAATACCGACGAGCAGGTAATGCGTCAGGTATTGCGCCATGCGGCGCAGCAGGGGCTGATAGTCGCGATCGTGAAAGATCGTTATTACCGTAACGATCGCATTGTGGCGTTTGCGAACCTGATCCGCGAGCTGGATCAGGAGCGGGGCTCTACCTGCGCAGCCGATTTCCGCGATCGACTGAACGTGGGCCGCAAGCTGGCGATACAGATCCTGGAATATTTCAACCGTATCGGCTTTACCCGCCGTCGGGGTAATGACCATCTGCTTCGTGACGCGCAGCTATTTCCCTGAGCGCTACGTGTGGCGGGAGAGTTTTTGCTTTGCCAGCCATACCGCGCCCAGTCTTCCTGCCTGGTTACCCAGCTCGCAGGGCAGAATGGGCACTTTGAGTGCTTCCCATTCCTCGAATCGCTCCAGGTACTTATCGAGCAGGAGATAGATTTTCTCCTGCTCGCTTACCCCTCCGCCAATCAGCACTGCCTGTGGATCGAACATCGAGATCACGCTATAAATGCCGCGCGAGAGAAAATGCGCCCAGGCTTCAATAGCTTCGCGCAGATGCACGTCGCTCTCCATACGTTTAAACAGCTCCTTGCCGTCAGGCATTTCTTCTTCTGAAACGGCCAGCGCGCGGCGGCAGGCTTTCATCAGGCCGCTGGCAGACGCAACCTCGTGCATCGGTTCGCCCTGGTCCCCCACGGGCAGCACGCCAAATTCGCCGGCGCGGTAATGCGACCCGCGATAGAGATCGCCTTCCATCACAATCCCGCCACCGATGCCCGTGCCAATGGTGATACAGACGAAATGCTCGTAATCCTTACCCGCGCCCTGCCAGCGCTCGCCCAGCGCTGCACAGTTGGCGTCGTTTTCCACGGTGACGGGAAGATCGGTCAGATCGGAGAAGAGTTCGCACAGGTTTTCGCTGTCGAGATAGTCGAGCGCGCCCGCTTTAGCCGCTTCGCCGCTATGGTGATTAATATGGCCGGGAAAGCTCACGCCGATACCGACGATATCGTATTCGTCCTGATACGCTTCAACTACCGCTTTCCACTTCTTTTTGAAGGTGTTTTTATCCTCAGGGGTATCGTACTCGTCTGTCGTCAGCTCCTTGCCATTTTCATCAATCACGCCGTGCTTGATATGGGTTCCGCCTACGTCAAAACCGATAAATAGCTGCATCGCATCGTTCCTTATGAGCTCTTGACTTGTTAAGTATGGCTCAGTGGCAGAAACGAAACGTAAAGTACGGTAATCCGTGATACGGCTCGTAAACCCGTCACCCACTGGCGAGAAAAACGCCAGCCGGAACTACCCTTGTTGTACACCAACAGCAAGGAGACGGTCATGACAAACAATCCTCCCTCATCGCGTATCCAGCCCGGCGAGTATGGTTTTCCCCTCAAGCTGAAGCCTCGTTATGACAACTTTATTGGCGGCGACTGGGTAGCTCCCGTCGACGGCGAATACTATTCCAACCTGACCCCCGTAACCGGCCAGCCGCTGTGCGAAATAGCCAGCTCCGGCAAGCGCGATATCGATCTGGCGCTGGATGCGGCGCACAAAGCGAAAGATAAATGGGGCCATACCTCCGTTCAGGACCGCGCGGCTATTTTGTTCAAAATCGCTGACCGGATGGAGCAGAATCTGGAGCTGCTGGCGACGGCGGAAACCTGGGATAACGGCAAGCCGATCCGGGAAACGATGGCGGCAGACGTGCCGCTGGCCATCGACCACTTCCGCTATTTTGCCTCCTGCATTCGCGCTCAGGAGGGCGGAATAAGCGAGGTAGACAGCGACACCGTGGCGTATCATTTCCACGAACCGCTGGGCGTCGTCGGGCAAATCATTCCGTGGAACTTCCCGCTGCTGATGGCGAGCTGGAAAATGGCGCCCGCGCTGGCGGCCGGCAACTGCATTGTGCTGAAACCGGCGCGTCTGACCCCGCTCTCGGTACTGCTGCTGATGGAAATCGTTGGCGACCTTCTGCCGCCGGGCGTGATTAACGTGGTCAACGGTGCGGGCGGTGAGATAGGGGAATATCTGGCTACCTCGAAACGGATCGCTAAAGTGGCGTTTACCGGGTCGACGGAAGTGGGCCAGCAGATTATGCAGTACGCCACGCAGAACATCATTCCCGTGACCCTGGAGCTGGGCGGGAAATCCCCGAACATCTTCTTCGCGGACGTGATGGAGGAAGAGGATGCCTTCTTTGATAAAGCCCTAGAAGGGTTTGCGCTGTTTGCGTTTAACCAGGGCGAAGTCTGCACCTGCCCAAGCCGCGCGCTGGTGCAGGAGTCCATCTATGAGCGCTTTATGGAGCGGGCCATTCGCCGCGTCGAGTCTATCCGCAGCGGTAACCCGCTCGATAACGTGACGCAGATGGGGGCGCAGGTCTCGCATGGACAGCTGGAAACCATCCTCAACTACATCGATATCGGCAAGAAAGAGGGGGCGGATATTCTGACCGGCGGTCGCCGTAAGGTGCTCGGTGGGGATCTGCAGGAAGGGTATTACCTGGAGCCAACGATCCTGTTCGGTCAGAACAACATGCGCGTCTTCCAGGAGGAAATTTTCGGACCGGTGCTGGCCGTGACCACCTTCAAAACGATGGAGGAGGCGCTGGAGATTGCCAACGACACGCCGTATGGCCTGGGGGCAGGCGTCTGGAGCCGCAACGGTAATCTGGCCTATAAAATGGGCAGAGGCATTCAGGCCGGGCGCGTATGGACCAACTGCTACCACGCCTATCCTGCGCACGCGGCATTTGGCGGTTATAAGCAATCGGGCATCGGGCGTGAAACCCACAAGATGATGCTGGAGCATTACCAGCAGACGAAATGTTTGCTGGTCAGCTATTCCGATAAACCGCTGGGGCTGTTCTAATCGCCCAGCTCAGGCCGTCCATGGGCGGCCTGAGCAATTTGCTGGCGCAGGCAGTTCAGAACGCCATCCAGAACGTATTGCACGCGCCAGGGCTGGTATTCGCGTTTGCGGAAGATGGCCGTCAGATCGAGCCACCACTCTTCCTGGTGCGGGAAGCAGGGGACCAGCATCCCTTGCGTTAATTCTTTTTTCAGACTCTCTTTTGGCGCAAAAACAATCCCAAGATTATTTCTTGCCAGCTCCAGGGCCGTCTGCGTATTGTCGCAAATATAATTACCGGTCACCCGGTAGTCATGCACGCTATCACTGCCGTGCACGCGGAAACGCCAGATATTTGCATCATCGACCAGCATGGAGTCAATGAGAATACAGGAATGATTAATTAAATCTTCAGGTCCCTTTAAGGGGTGTTTATTTAAATACTCAACGGTTGCGAATGCCGTAACGGAATATTTTGTCAACACGCTGGCGACCAGGCTTTCATCTTTCGGCTGCGCATAGGTAATTAAAATATCGCAATCATCTGGAAACGAAACACCTTCCGCAAATTCATTGCGATCCAGATTGTACGTTTTCAGGGATATGCGGATGTCACCGATATCATTGATTTTGTGGATCACATGCCGCGACAGATAGGTCACGATACCCGTAGGGGCGTAAATCGTGACTTTTCCGCGTTTTTCATGCTTGTAATCCGCAATGAAATTAACAAGTTGAGTATTTTTATCCAGCGTGGCGTTAACATAGGGAAGTAACGCTTCACCGAACTGAGTAAGCGCCAGTTGACGCGTGGTGCGTTCAAAAACCTTGAGTCCAACCCGTGTTTCAAAATCAGACAGATATTTGCTGACGTTGGCCTGCGCCATGCCCAGCAGGGCGGCGGCATCACCAATGCTGCGAGTTGCGGCGATGACGGATATGATTTTTAATTCGCGTGGCTTCAGCTGTAAATTACTCATCCTGCACACCCATCTATATGATTTTATATATAATATTATATAAACCACAGCGTTGCATTGGCAAATTTGTAACTATTATTATGCGCCTCGCTTGTTTGGCATTTTAATGGATTACATGTAATGACTATTAAATACAATTTACTCATCGCGGCCACGTTATTTGCAACATCCTCAGCAATGGCCGGTGACTTTTCACTAGGAGCGGGGGCTGTATTTAATGAGTCTCCTTACAAAGGCTATAACGAAAATACGACCGCAGTACCGTTAATTAGTTACGAAGGCGACAACTTTTATGTTCGCCAGACCACGGGCGGATGGATCCTGTGGAAAGATGCAAAAAATGAACTCAGCCTGACCGCATCGTGGATGCCGCTGCATTTCGATCCAGATGACAACGACGACCATCAGATGAAACAGCTTGATGAGCGTAAAGCCTCTGCCTTCCTCGGCGGCGCTTACTACCGCCACGAAAGCTGGGGTTCTCTGAAAGTGGCGGTCTCCGGTGATGCCACGGATGAAAGCGGCGGTATGATCGGCGAGGTTTCTTACTTCCGTCCAATCAGGATGGAACGCCTGACCCTGACGCCCTCTGTCGGTATTTTCTATAGCGACGAAAGCTATAACGACTACTACTACGGCGTATCCGGCAGCGAGTCTCGCCGCTCAGGTCTGGATGAATACACCGCCGGTGACAGCTGGACGCCATACGTTGGCCTGGCGGCCAAATATCAGTTAACCCAGAAGCTGTATCTCAACGCCAGCGCGGTCTACACCGTATTGCCTGACGACGTGAAGAACAGCCCGATGATCGACCGCGACGACAGCTTCGCGCTGATGACCGGCCTGACCTGGCGTTTCTGATGCGTTAAAGCCGGGTGGCGGCTTCGCCTTACCCGGCCTACATGGACTGCCATCGCAGTTTTACGTAGGCCCGAGCAAGCGAAGCGCCGCCGGGCATATTTGAGAGTACCGATCTTCCGTTTTCCCTTCCCGTCATGACTTCCTCATTAATATTCCTGATACGCTAATGCGATCTGCGCCATCAATAAAGGTGTGCATCATGTGTATCATTCTTAAAGAAAATTAAACCGTGCACTCTCGCCCGTATTTGGCGACGGGTGGGAATTAAGCACGGATATCAGGAGTCGTTATGTTTTATCCAGCTTACATTCATTCTGATTCCGACGGTAGCGCCAGCGGCTATCTCAAAAGAACTGGATTTTAACGTGCGCGAGGCGTAACAGATGAACCGATTTATCGTGGCGGATGCGGAAAAATGCATTGGGTGCCGCACCTGCGAAGTGGCCTGCGCGGTGTCGCATCAGGACGCCGTCTCCGCTCATGCCTTTACGCCCCGCCTTCGGGTGGTTAAGGGGGACGACTACACAACGGCAGTGGGTTGCCATCAGTGCGAGGACGCGCCTTGTGCTAACGTCTGCCCAACCCATGCCATCAGTCGTACGGCGGGAGCCTGGCTCGTTGAGCAGACGCGCTGCATTGGGTGCAAAAGCTGTATGGTGGCGTGTCCGTTCGGGGCGATGCAGGTGCGCCTGGAGGGAAATAGGGCGCAGGCGCTGAAATGTGATTTATGCCTGCAACGCGAAGGCGGACCGGCCTGCGTGGAGGCCTGTCCAACCCACGCGTTGCGATGCGTTGATCCTGCCAGACTACGCGCCGAACGGCTGCATAATCTGGCGTAAGAACTTACTGACCGTCTTCGCGCCAGGCTTTTTCAATTTCTTCGGCGAGAATTTTAACACCCGCTTCGATTTTTTCCGGATCGGGCACGTAGTTCATGCGCATGCACTGGTGTGTATGCGGCCACGGCTTATCCAGTCCCGGGAAGAAATAATCGCCTGGTACCATCAGCACGCCGCGCTTTTTCAGGCGCTGGTAGAGCAGTTCGGTGGTGATAGGCAAATCCTTAAACCACAGCCACAGGAAAATCGCCCCTTCAGGCTTGTGGATCAGGCAGCGTTCTTCCGGCAAGTAGCGGCGAAGTATCGCAATCGTCTCCTGAACGCGCTGGTAATAGAATGGCTTGATCACGTCATTAGACAGACGCAGCAGATCGTTGCGCTTAATCATTTCGCACATCATCGCCGGGCCAATGCCGCCCGGTGAAAGGCTGATAATGCCGTTCATATTGGTAATGGCGGTGATGATTTTCTCGTTGGCGATGATGATGCCGCAGCGGCTGCCCGGCAGACCCAGCTTAGAGAGGCTCATGCACAGGACAATGTTCGGGTTCCACAGCGGACGTGCTTCGCTGAAGATAATGCCCGGGAACGGCACGCCGTAGGCGTTATCGATCACCAGCGGAATGCCGTGCTGATTCGCCAGCGCATCCAGCTTCATCAGTTCGTCGTCGGTGATCACGTTGCCCGTTGGGTTAGTCGGACGCGATACGCAGATCATGCCCGTCTCTTCACCAATATGCAGGTGTTCAAAATCGACGTGATATTTGAACTGGCCTTCCGGCAGCAGCTCGATGTTCGGGCGCGCGGAGACGAACAAATCCTCTTCCAGGCCGGAATCGGCGTAGCCGATATACTCCGGCGCCAGCGGGAACAGCACTTTTTTGGTGGTGCCGTCGGCGCGACGCCCTGCGAACAGGTTAAACAAGTAGAAAAACGCGCTCTGGCTGCCGTTTGTCAGTGCAATATTCTGTGGTTCGATATCCCAACCCAGCTCGTCACGCAGCATTTCGGCGAGGAGTGCCAGCAGTTCAGTTTTCCCCTGCGGGCCGTCGTAATTGCAAAGCGCATCGGTTGCTTTGCCGCTTTCCAGCATCTGAGCGAGCAGCGTCTGGAAATAGGTATTCATCTCCGGAATTTGAGCCGGGTTTCCGCCGCCGAGCATGATTGCGCCCGGTGTGCGCAGCCCGTCGTTGAGGTCCTCCATCAGGCGAGTAATGCCTGAATGGCGGGTAAATTTGTCGCCGAAAAGTGAAAACGTCATAGCAGGTGATCTGTCGAGCTTATTTTGAAAGTGGGTAACCATAACGCTAGCACCGTGCTGGTGCAAATCGGGTGATGTGGTCGGATTTGTTGTTTTGTATGGCGGAGTTGGATTTATACAGTGAATAGTTCTGGTGGATTTTGCCTCACCCCGACCCTCTTCCAAGAGGGAGAAGGGGAAAAGACGGCGCCGTGCGGTTCCCTCTCCCCTGTGGGGAGAGGGTTAGGGTGGGGGAGAATTATTGATTACCTGCCCATACCACCATCACCTTATCGCCCTTGTGCTCTCGCACGAAGCCATATCCCTCTTTCAGCGACAATGTGGTTTGCTTGCCTTCACCGATCGCCGGATGGCGGGCGCGGAACTGACCCAGCGTTTGCCAGTGGGCGACGGTTAGGGCCTGCTTGCCCGTGACGTCCTGCCAGTTCATATCTGATCGGGTGCCCTGTAATGGGTCAGAACCTGTCGGCCCGAACGGACGCTCGGATTCATCCCCGTAATAGATTTGTACGCTGCCCGGTGCTAACAGAAGCAGCTCCGCAGCTCGCTGGCCCCCTTCGCGGAACAGACGCGTATCGTGTGATGAGAGATAGCTCAGCACGTTGAAGCTTTGCAGCTTTTCCGCCATCTGCTGCCAGGTGAGATCCATATCTGCCAGACAATCCACCGCTTTTGCCGCCTGCTCCTGATAGTCAAAGTTAATCATCGCATCAAAACCGTGGCGGTAATAATCGCTTTGCATCACCCCGTGGCCCCAGGATTCCCCGGTCATCCAGAAGGGTGCGTTGTCGAGCTTTTTGTCCGGGTTCGCCCCTTTCCAGGCGGCCAGCGCCTGGCTTGCCTGGTCTTTCAGCTGTTGCCAGGCCGCAAGCTCAACGTGTTTCGCCGTATCCACCCGGAAACCGTCGATGCCGTAGTCGCGTACCCACTGGCTCAGCCAGTGGGTCAGATAATCGCGCGGGGTATATCCCGGGATGGCCTTCGCGCGGGTGTCGGGCTTGTGTTGGTAAAAGTTAGGCAATCCGGAAGGCGTCGTGGATTCCGTTTTCAGATCCGGCAGAAATGCCAGCGACATGGTCAAATCGTCGAAGCCAGGGTTGTCGTAATCGCCGATGTCCGTGCGGATCCATTTCTTGCCCCACCATTTCTCCCATGCGGCTTTGTCGCTAAAGTTGATGTAGTCGTTAAAGCTGTGCCAGCTTTGGCCCGCGCCCGGCTTCCAGTCCGTCCAGCGTTCTCCCAGCGTCTTTTTCAGCTCATCACCCTGAAGGTACAGGGCACCAAACTGAAATTCCTGCATGTCTGCCAGCGTGGCATAGCCAACGTGGTTCATAACGATATCAAACAGAACGCGGATCCCGCGCTTGTGCGCTTCGTCGACAAGATGGCGTAAATCATCTTCGGTGCCCATGTTGGCGTCGAGCCTGGTCCAGTCCTGGGTGTAGTAGCCGTGATAGGCGTAGTGGGGGAAATCTCCTTTGGTGCCACCGCCTACCCAGCCGTGGATCTGCTCAAGCGGGGAGCTTATCCAGAGCGCGTTCACCCCCAACTGCTGTAAATAATCGAGCTTGCCGGCAAGTCCTTTGAGATCCCCGCCGTGGAAGGTGCCAATCTCTTGCATACCGTCTTTATGACGACCGTAGCTGTTGTCGTTGCCCGGGTCACCATTCACATAACGGTCGGTCAGCACAAAATAGACGGTGGCGTTTTGCCAGCTAAACGGCGCCGGCCTGTCGGTTTCGGCGCGCTCAAGCAGCAGCAGGCCGTTACTGTTAGCGGCTGGCTGCAGGGTGATTTTTCCATTCTGCACCGTCGCCGTCTGTTTACTGTAGTAGTCGCGCACCACGGAGCCTTCCGGGAAGGTACTGCTGATGTCCAGCGTCAGCGGTTTGCCGTCCCACTTCGGACACTGGCGGATAACGTTTGCAACCGGCTGTTCTGCGGTACTCTGAATCGTCAGCATGAGGGTGGGCGTGCCGGAGCGGGTATCAATCCGCATCTGGTAGTCACCGTCGCGGAAAAGGCGCCACTGCGGCGGCGTGCCGTCACAGGGCTTGAGCGACAGCATCTCATTGAGTTTTATCGCATCCGCAGGCTGCCAGCACGTCTTGTCAAAACTCAGCGTCAGAGGACGCGTACCCTTCGCAAGCTTTGCCTGGCTGGTGAAGACACCGGTGCCTTCGGCGGTAAATGCGTTAAACCCCGGCGATGACCAGTCGGCATGTGCCAGTGCGGGTAACATCAGAAAGGCTAATGCGGTACGTTTCATTCCTTTTTCCTGTCGCGGCATTTTTGACCAGTGTGCCATCAGGCGGGGGGATGAAACTCATCCCCTGTCGCTTTCTGCCAGGAGGATGCGTGAGGATGAGTGATCTCGCGCAAAATTAGGCAGTTATCTGCGATAGCGCACACAGTTTTTGTGGAATGATGTTTTTATGAGCAAGTTTCAGGTGACATAGTTTCGGAATTGGACTATTTCTATACGTGCTCTTGAAGTCTATTTTTGATATGATTTGAGATTCCGCTCTCAAATTTGTGAAAAAAATAAGGTGTTGGGATGATTACATCCGACCAGGAGACCTAATGATATCGACTCCCATTCGACGATATGGGGCTGCGATACTCATGTTACTCACCACGGCATTTTCGGGTGAGGTGCTTGCGAAGACGCACACGGATACAACGAGTAAGAAAGCCCACGTAATAAAGACGACAAGTAGTAAGGTTAGCAGTAAACAAGAGTATTCTCGCAATAGTGCAAAGAGTAGTTCACTTCCTGATTTGCGAAAATACCCTTCCGGAACACCAAGGAAAAAAGCGTTTCTCCGGACGGTAATGCCTTACATCACGAGTCAAAATGCCGCGATTACTGCGGATCGTAACTGGCTGATTTCCAAACAGTACGATAGCCGCTGGTCGCCATCAGAGCGCGCGCGTCTGAAAGATATCACGAAGCGCTACAAGCTGAGCTGGAACGGTAACACCCGTCGTGTGCCGTGGAATGCTCTCCTTGAGCGTGTTGATATCATCCCGGGAAGCATGGTTGCGACCATGGCTGCTGCCGAAAGCGGCTGGGGGACGTCTAAGCTTGCGCGTAGCAACAACAACCTTTTCGGCATGAAATGTGTGAAAGGTCGTTGTAATAATGCCCCTGGCAAGGTGAAAGGCTATTCGCAGTTTGAATCTGTGAAAGATTCCGTCAGCGCTTACGTAGTGAATCTGAACACGCACCCGGCCTACTCATCTTTCCGTAAATCACGCGCTCAGCTGCGTAAAGCGGACCAGGAAGTGACGGCCAGTACGATGATCCACAAGCTGAAAGGTTATTCGACAAAGGGACAGAGCTATAACAACTATCTGTTCGCCATGTACCAGGATAACCAGCGCTTAATCGCCGCCCATATGTAATCTCAAAAAAACGCCTTCCACCGGAAGGCGTTTTCTTTTCTAGATCAGCACCTCGCTGTGGCGATCCCGATACTCCTTCGGCGTGGTGTCATACTCTTTGCGGAACACCGAATAGAAATATTGCAGAGACGGGTAACCGCACATCTGCGAGATTTCGTTAATCGACAGCGACGTGGAAATGAGCAGGCTGCGTGCTTTCTCCAGCTTTTCAGCATGAATGACGGCATGAATGGTTTCGCCCACCTCTTCTTTAAAACGCTTCTCCAGATTCGAACGCGAAATGCCCACCGAATCCAGCACCTGATCGACCTTAATTCCTTTGCAGGCGTGGTTGCGAATGTAGTGCATGGCCTGAATGACGGCCGGGTCGCTTAAGGAGCGATAATCGGTTGAGCGACGCTCCACCACGCGGACAGGAGGCACGAGCAAACGCTGAAGCGGCAGAGATTCTTTATCCAGCAGACGATGCAGCAGCTTCGCCGCCTGATAGCCCATCTGACGCGTGCCCTGAGCAACGGAGGAGAGCGCCACGCGAGACAGATAGCGGGTCAGTTCTTCGTTATCTATGCCAATCACACACAGCTTTTCGGGCACCGGAATGTGTAAGTGTTCGCAGACCTGCAGCACGTGCCGCGCGCGAGCGTCCGTCACGGCGATAATACCGGTTTGCGGCGGCAGCGTTTGCAGCCAGTCCGCCAGGCGGTTTTGCGCGTGCTGCCAGTTTTCCGGCGCGGTCTCCAGCCCCTGGTACACCACGCCGCGATACTTCTCCTGTGCGACCAGCTGGCAAAACGCGTGTTCTCGCTCAACGGCCCAGCGCTTGCCGCTGGTGGCCGGTAACCCATAAAACGCGAAGCGATGGACGCCTTTCTCTTTTAAATGGAGAAAGGCGGCCTCGACCAGGGCATGGTTATCGGTGGCAATATAGTGGACCGGCGGATAGTGTTCGGGCGCATGATAGGAGCCGCCGACGCCCACAATCGGGACGTCGACGTCGGTCAACAGCTGCTCAATGACGGGATCGTCATAGTCGGCAATGACGCCATCGCCCAGCCAGTCTTTAATGTTCTCCAGACGGGTGCGAAAATCTTCTTCAATAAAAATGTCCCATTCAGATTGCGACGCCTGCAAATATTCACCAACACCTTCCACCACCTGACGGTCGTAGGCTTTATTGGCATTGAATAACAACGTAATGCGGTGACGCTTTTCAAACATGGCTCACTTCCCAATTAAGTCACAATACGGTTATCAGGCCCGTCGCTTGGTGGCCGAGTCCATCCAGACTGCCAGTAAAAGAATGGCCCCCTTGACGATATACTGCCAAAACGTCGGGACGTCCATCATACTCATCCCGTTATCCAACGACGCCATGATAAATGCCCCCATGACCGCGCCCGCCACGCTCCCGATACCCCCTGCGAGGCTGGTGCCGCCAATGACGCAGGCGGCGATAGCATCCAGCTCGGCGATGTTACCGGCGGAGGGAGAGCCAGCACCCAGACGCGAGCTGAGGATCAACCCGGCGATAGCGACCATCAGGCCGTTAATGGCGAAGACCGCCAGCTTGGTACGCTCGACATTGATACCCGAGAGGCGGGCCGCTTCAAGGTTGCCGCCAATGGCATAAATACGGCGACCAAACGCGGTGCGCGTGGCCATAAACATGCCGCCCAGCAGCAGAAGCGCCAGCAGCAGGACGGGGGTCGGAACGCCGCGATAGTCGTTTAAAAGCCAGATGGCGCCGAGCACAATGACCGCCGTGAGCGCCTGGCGCCCCACCACGGACGTTGATGCAGGCGATGCCAGCCCCAGCGCCTGACGACGCATGCGTCCACGCCATTGCCACGCGACAAACCCCAGCAACCCAACCACACCGAGGGTAAAGCCCACGCTATCTGAGAGGTAACTCTGGCCAATTTGCGACATGGCCGCGCTGGTGGGGGAGACCGTGGTACCGTTAGTAATACCGATTAAAATTCCGCGAAAGGCCAGCATCCCCGCCAGGGTGACAATGAACGATGGCACCTTACGGTAGGCAACCCACCAGCCGTTCCAGGCACCCAGAACCAGACCCAGCACCAGCGTGACCGCCACGGTCAGCGGCAGCGGCCACCCGAGCCAGACGTCAAAAATCGCCGCCACGCCGCCGAGTAGACCCATCATCGACCCGACCGACAGGTCGATCTCCGCGGAGATAATCACGAACACCATGCCCACGGCCAGAATGCCGGTAATAGCGGTCTGGCGGAGCAGGTTGGAGACGTTACGCGCGCTTAAGTACGAGCCATCGGTCATCCAGGTAAAGAACAGCATGATGACGATAATGGCCGCGATCATCACGAAAACCTGCAGGTTAAGCGCTTTTAGCCCCGCGAACGCACCGGGCGTCGGAACAGCGACTTTGATATCAGACGGATTGCTTTTCGACATGACGTTCGCTCCTTAAAGCGGCTTCCATCACCTGCTCCTGCGTCAGGTTCTGGTTAATCAGGTTGGCTTTCAGTTTTCCCTCGTGCATGACCAGCACGCGGTCGCTCAGGCCGAGCACTTCGGGTAACTCAGACGAAATGACAATGACGGCAATCCCTTGCTGTACAAGCTGATTAATCAGTTTGTAGATTTCATATTTGGCACCGATATCAATCCCGCGCGTCGGCTCATCAAGGATTAATATGCGTGGATTGAGAAGCAGGCAGCGTGCCAGAATCGCCTTCTGCTGGTTTCCCCCGCTCAGACGGCCAATCGCCAGTTCCGGCGAGGAGGTTTTGACCTTCAGCCGGGCAAGCGA
This sequence comes from Enterobacter sp. 01-M-02-SI-ECC, assembly GCF_047530595.1. Taxonomy (NCBI): domain Bacteria; kingdom Pseudomonadati; phylum Pseudomonadota; class Gammaproteobacteria; order Enterobacterales; family Enterobacteriaceae; genus Enterobacter; species Enterobacter sp. 01-M-02-SI-ECC. The sequence continues at coordinate 200,314 of NZ_JBLKCZ010000006.1, forward strand.
CTGGAGGATGCACTGCTGCTCGGCGGCGTCGTCCAGGCTGCTCAGCGCGCCGGAGAACCGATCGAGTGCCGCAAGCGTAATGTTTTTACCCACAGCCATCACCGGTACGATGCCGTCTTTCTTACGATCTTCCGGCACCATGGCAATGCCGTGGGCAATCGCCTGCTGGCAGTTGTCGATTTTCACCGGCTGACCGTCGATATAAACCGTGCCCTCCCAGCGCCCAGGCCACACGCCAAACAGGCACTGTACGGCTTCGGTGCGCCCGGCACCGACGAGGCCAGCAATCCCAAGAATTTCACCGCTGTGAAGGGAAAACGAGACGTTATTGACGCGCTTGATGTGGCGGTTAACGGGGTGCCACGCGGTCAGGTTTTCCACGCGCAGCACTTCATCGCCCGTTGCGTGGGGTTCATTCGGGTAGAGCGCCGTCAGCTCGCGGCCCACCATCATGGTGATGATGTCATCTTCACTCATGCCTGCGGCTTCACGCGTGCCGATGTGCTGCCCGTCGCGGATCACGCAGATGGCGTCCGAAATAGCTTTAACCTCGTTCAGCTTGTGCGAAATGTAGATACAGGCGATGCCGTGGTTTTGCAGATCGCGAATGATGTTGAGCAGAACCGCGGTTTCCTGTTCGGTGAGCGAGGCCGTGGGCTCATCAAGGATCAGCAGCCTGACCTGCTTATTAAGCGCTTTCGCTATTTCGACCAGCTGCTGTTGCCCGAGGCCCAGATCCCCCACGCGGGTATCCGGTGAAATGTTGAGGCTCACCTGCGCCAGCAGCTTTTCGCAGCGGAGCGTCATGGTGTCGTAATCCAGCACGCCGCGGTGGGAAATTTCGGCCCCGAGGAAAATGTTCTCCAGCACGGTGAGATGCTTCACCAGCGCCAGCTCCTGGTGAATAATGGCGATGCCTTTGCGCTCGGTATCGCGGATGTGTGTCGCCTGAATCACTTCGCCGGCAAAGACGATTTCGCCTTCGTAGCTGCCGTGGGGGTAAATCCCGCACAACACTTTCATCAGCGTCGACTTGCCCGAGCCGTTCTCGCCGCACAGCGAAACCACTTCGCCGGGGTTCAACCGGAGGCTAACGTTGTCGACGGCTTTCACCGTGCCGAAGCGCTTGGTGATGCTTTTCATTTCAAGTAAATAGGGCATAACCGCTCCACATAACCCGAGGGAAGAACAGTACAACGTGATGCGCCCCCGCAGAGCAGGGGCTGCGCCGGATTACAGTTCGCTCTTCTTGTGGAAACCGTCTTTAACCACGGTGGCGTCAATGTTCTCTTTGTTGACTTCAATCGGCGTGAGCAGGCGAGCTGGAACGTCTTTCAGGCCGTTATTCAGCGTTGCATCTGCTTTAGGTTGTTTGCCATTGCCCAGCTCCACGGCGATTTCCGCCGCCGTATTGGCCAGCTGGGTAATCGGTTTGTAGACCGTCATGGTTTGGGTGCCTGCGATAATGCGTTTTACGCCAGCCAGATCGGCATCCTGTCCTGAAATGGCGACTTTTCCGGCCAGCCCCTGTGCGGTCAGGGCCTGGATAGCACCGCCTGCAGTGGCATCGTTGGAGGCCACAACCGCATCAATTTTGTTGTTGTTGGCCGTCAGCGCGTTTTCCATAATTTTCAGCGCGTTTTCTGGCAGCCAGCCGTCGGCCCACTGATCGCCAACCACTTTAATTTTCCCGTTATCGATGTACGGCTTAAGGACTTTCATTTGCCCTTCGCGGAACAGTTTGGCGTTGTTATCTACCGGAGAGCCGCCCATCAGAAAATAATTGCCCTGAGGCACTTTGTCGATCAGGCTTTGCGCCTGTAATTCCCCGACTTTTTCATTGTCGAACGAAATATAATAATCAATATCCGCATTATTAATCATGCGGTCATAGGCCAGGACTTTTATGCCTTCCTGTTTGGCTTCTTTCACCACGTTACTTAATACCTGGCCGTTATAGGGGATAATGACCAGAACATCGACGCCACGGTTGATCATATTCTCGATCTGCGACATTTGTGTTTCTTCATTGCCATTAGCCGACTGAACAAACACGCTGGCGCCGAGGGATTCTGCTTTCTTCACAAAAATATCGCGATCTTTTTGCCAGCGCTCCAGGCGGAGGTCGTCAATCGCCATACCAATTTTGACCTCTTTGGCATGTCCTGCAAAGCTTGCAAGGAGGAGCGTAGTGCAGAGCGTTAGAGTCAGGTTCTTTATCTTCATAATTATTAGGCCTTTTTGTAGGGGTATGTGTTGCTGAGATAAAAGAAACATTCACTGCTGAGACGCAGCAAATTTTTAACGCGGAAAGGCGGGCTGGCAATTACAGATTTTTATCTTCTCATTATGATATTTGGTTTATTTCTGAATTTATGACCGCGATCGGATTTTAAAATACGTAACGTCTTAATTACATTTGATTCTGGAATACGCGCCGAAAAATAGTTTGTCTGCGCATTATTTTGCGAGCCAGCGCACAGTTGTGCATTCTCTCAATAGCAGTGTGAAATAACGTAATTGAGCAACCCAAAATGTCTATTCACTATTACTCCTGTATCAACGACTCGCCGCATACCCTGATTATGGAGCTCAATATGCAAGCTTATTTCGACCAACTCGATCGTGTTCGTTACGAAGGCCCAAAAACGACCAATCCTTTAGCATTTCGTCACTACAACCCGGATGAGCTGGTGCTGGGTAAGCGCATGGAAGATCATCTGCGCTTTGCCGCCTGTTACTGGCATACCTTCTGCTGGAACGGCGCCGATATGTTCGGCGTGGGTTCCTTTGACCGCCCGTGGCAGCAGCCGGGTGAGGCCATTGAGCTGGCAAAGCGCAAAGCCGATGTGGCGTTTGAGTTCTTCCACAAGCTGAACGTGCCGTACTACTGCTTCCATGACGTGGACGTGTCGCCGGAAGGGGCGTCGCTGAAAGAGTATCTGAACAATTTTGCGCAGATGGTGGATGTACTGGCGGCGAAACAGCAGCAAAGCGGCGTGAAGCTGCTCTGGGGCACGGCAAACTGCTTCACCAACCCACGCTACGGCGCGGGCGCGGCAACCAATCCGGATCCGGAAGTGTTTAGCTGGGCAGCCACGCAGGTGGTGACGGCAATGAACGCTACGCATCAGCTGGGTGGCGAGAACTATGTCCTGTGGGGTGGCCGTGAAGGTTATGAAACGCTGCTGAACACCGACCTGCGTCAGGAGCGCGAGCAGATTGGCCGCTTTATGCAGATGGTTGTCGACCATAAGCACAAAATCGGCTTCCGCGGCACGCTGCTGATCGAGCCGAAACCGCAGGAACCGACCAAGCACCAGTATGACTACGACGTGGCGACAGTGTATGGCTTCCTGAAGCAGTTCGGTCTGGAAAAAGAGATCAAAGTGAACATTGAAGCCAACCACGCCACGCTGGCGGGCCACTCTTTCCATCACGAGATCGCGTCTGCCATTGCGCTGGGCATTTTCGGCTCTGTCGATGCGAACCGTGGCGATGCACAGCTGGGCTGGGACACCGATCAGTTCCCGAACAGCGTGGAAGAGAATGCGCTGGTGATGTACGAGATCGTCAAAGCGGGCGGTTTCACCACCGGCGGCCTGAACTTTGACGCCAAGGTACGTCGTCAGAGCACCGACAAATACGATCTGTTCTACGGCCACATTGGCGCGATGGACACCATGGCGCTGGCGCTGAAAGTGGCCGCGCGCATGATTGAAGACGGCGAGCTGGATAAGCGCGTAGCGAAGCGTTACAGCGGCTGGAACAGTGAGCTGGGCCAGCAAATCTTGAAAGGTCAGTTATCGCTGGCGGAAATTGCGAAGTACGCTGAACAACAGCAGCTGGCGCCGCAGCACCAGAGCGGGCACCAGGAACTGCTGGAAAATCTCGTAAACCACTATCTGTTTGATAAGTGATTGAGCTGAAGATGCACGTAGGCCCGGTAAGCGTTAGCGCCACCGGGCATTTCTGTTAAAGGAGTCACCGTAATGTATATCGGGATCGATCTTGGCACATCGGGTGTGAAAGCTATCCTGTTGAGCGAGCAGGGCGACGTGTTAGCAACGCAGACGGAAACGCTGCAGGTTTCACGTCCGCATTCGCTATGGTCGGAACAGGATCCGGAACAGTGGTGGCAGGCGACGGATCGCGCAATCAAAGCCTTAGGTGAGCAGCACAGCCTGCGCGACGTGAAAGCGCTGGGGATTGCCGGACAAATGCACGGCGCTACGCTGCTCGATAGCCAGCATCGTGTGTTGCGTCCTGCGATCCTCTGGAACGATGGCCGCTGTGCGGAAGAGTGTGCGCTTCTTGAGGAACGCGTACCCAATTCCCGCGAGATTACCGATAACCTGATGATGCCCGGCTTTACTGCGCCCAAATTGCTGTGGGTGCAGCGCCATGAACCGGAGATTTTCCGTCAGGTGGCGAAAGTCCTGCTGCCGAAAGACTATCTGCGTTTTCGCATGACGGGCGATTTCGCCAGCGACATGTCGGATGCCGCGGGCACCATGTGGCTCGACGTGGCGAAGCGCGACTGGAGCGAGGCGATGCTGGATGCCTGCCATTTGACCCGGGAACATATGCCCGCGCTGTACGAAGGCTGTGAGGTGACAGGCGCACTGCTGCCAGCCGTTGCTGAACGCTGGAATATGCCTGCCGTACCGGTGGTAGCCGGGGGCGGCGATAACGCGGCGGGCGCAGTCGGTGTAGGGATGGTTGAGGCGGGCCAGGCGATGCTGTCACTGGGAACGTCTGGCGTCTATTTTGCCGTCAGCGACGGGTATCGCAGTAATCCTGAAAGCGCTGTGCACAGTTTCTGTCATGCCCTTCCCGGGAAATGGCATTTGATGTCGGTGATGCTCAGCGCGGCATCCTGCCTGGACTGGGCGGCAAAACTCACCGGCATGGCCGACGTTCCGGCGCTCATTTCCGCAGCCCAGCAGGCGGATGACGCTGCGGGTACCGTCTGGTTTTTACCGTATCTTTCCGGCGAGCGTACGCCGCACAACAACCCGGAAGCGAAAGGGGTGTTCTTTGGCTTAACTCATCAACATGGCCCGGCAGAACTGGCGCGTGCGGTTCTGGAAGGCGTGGGCTATGCGCTGGCCGACGGGATGGACGTGGTGCACGACTGCGGCCTGAAACCGACGAGCGTCACCCTGATTGGCGGCGGTGCGCGAAGCCCTTACTGGCGACAGATGCTGTCGGATATCAGCGGTTTGCAGCTGGATTTCCGCACCGGCGGGGATGTCGGGCCCGCGCTCGGTGCCGCGCGTCTGGCGCAGATAGCCATTCATCCGGAACAGCTGCTTTCGCAACTGTTGCCGCAGCTGAAGCTTGAACAGGCGCATTTGCCTGATGCAACGCGCCATGCGCGGTACGCGGAAAGGCGCGACGTGTTCCGCAAAATCTACCAGCAGCTGCTGCCTCTGATGTCGTAAATACGCTTGTCCTGGAGAGGCACGAGGATGTCCTTTTTTGGTCTGTGCGTGCCTTCATTTCCTTGCCAGTATGGTGTTACACCCACTGGCGAGGAGATCCAACATGTCACGCACTGCATTAATCAACATCGATACTCAGCAGTCGTTCCATCATCGCAATTACTGGCAGGAGGACGACATTCCTGCCTTTCAGCAGGCGATGCTGGGGCTGATTGAAGGCTGCCAGGCGCGCGGTATTCCGGTCGTTGATATTTTTCATGTGGATGAAGATGGCCCCTTCACGCTACAAAGCGGCTACGTCAAACCGATGGCCTTTTTACGCCATCAGCCGGATGTGGTTTTCCAGAAACACGTCCATAATGCCTTCACGGATACCGGGCTTGACCGCTGGCTGCGCGAGCGTGATATCAACAGTGTGATTATCTGCGGCATTCGCACTGAACAATGCTGTGAAACCACCGCCCGGGTGGCATCCGATCTGGGTTATGCTGTGTCCTTTGTTAGCGAGGCCACGCTGACGTTCCCCATGACGTACAGGGGCATTACCCTTAGCGCAGCGGAAATTCGCCACCGTACCGAAACGGTACTGTCCGGGCGTTTTGCCGAGATTAAAACGGTAGCGGAGACGCTGGAGTCCCTGTAATGAGCATCGACGTCTGGTTCGTGATGTTGCCCGGGGTGCTGTCATTAGACATGACCGGCCCGGCAGAAACCTTTGTGCTGGCAGGCGACGCGTTTCGTCTGCATTACATTGGCCCTCAGCCGGAGGTTCCGACGTCGATTGGCCTGACGATGGGCGGCATCCAGCCGTTGCCGGAGCGTCTTCCAGAGGGAAGCCTGCTGGTATTGCCCGGCGTGAGCGACTCCCGCGCTCAGTTTTCGACACCACAGGCGTTACAGATACAGCACTGGCTGATGCGCCTGCAGCCGCAGATACAGCGCCGGGATATCACGGTGATGTGCGTCTGTTCTGGCGCGCTGCTGGCGGCAAAATCGGGCCTGCTGAACAATCGACAGTGCACAACTCACCATGACGTTATTAGCCGTTTACGCACTGCGGCGCCCACGGCGACGATTAAAGAAAACCGCATATTTGTGCAGGATGAGAATATCTGGACCAGCGCCGGGATCACGTCGGGCATCGATCTGGCGCTGCACATGATTAACCGCCTGTGCGGCCCTGAAAAGGCACTGACCGTGGCGCGTGAGATGGTGATCTGGTTCCGCCGTTCCGGCGACGATCCCCAGCTATCTCCGTGGCTGCGCTACCGCAATCATCTTCACCCGGCGATTCATCGGGCGCAGGATGCGCTCACCGCCGAGCCGCAAAAAACGTGGAGCTTGCCTGACATTGCTGCGCTGGCGCACGTCAGCCCGCGTCACCTCACCCGGCTTTTTCAGTCACATTTAGGGATTAGCGTTCGCGATTATCTGGAGCAGCTGCGTCTGGCGGTGGCGGAACAGTGGCTATTGCAGGGGCGCGGCGTGGAACAGGCCTCACTGGCGGCAGGGTTTTCCTCCCCGCGCCAGTATCATCGTGCCCGGCAGCGCAGCGTTAACTGACGAAGCGGCGAACGTCTATTTTTTGCAGCAGCATCGACAGCAGCAGGCTGATCGCCAGCGTGGCGGCAAAAATCCAGACGATATCCAGCACCGGCCAGCTTTTAAGCTCAACGCCTCTCGTGCGCAGCGCGTGGATCACCAGCGCATGAAAACCGTAAATCCCAAGAGAGTGCCGCGAGATAAGACTCAGCATGGGCAGGGCGCGCGCGTTCAGGGTATTTTTGGCGAGCGTGAGCAGCGAAACGGCACAGATAAAGACCATCGGCCCGCAATACAAATACCAGGTATCGGCAAAATTGCCGCGCCACTGCAGCTCGTGCAGCGTCCCGCGTGAAATCACCGCCACCCCAGCGATAAACAGCGCCCCGCAGAGCCAGTTCAGACCGCGTTTTTGCGTGTCCATCATCCCGATGGCGCGCCCCAGCATGCCGTAAAGCACGTAGTAAAAAGTATCGCCATTGATATAAAGGTTCACCGGCAACCACTCAAATCCGTCGATTTTCTGTGAGAGCGTATTCGGGTTGGCGACAATACCGATAACCACCATCAGGGCCAGAAGCATTTTACCGCTGACGTTTTTTACCTGGATGAGCGGGGAGACCAGATAGATAACGATAATGGCGAAGAAGAACCACAGGTGGTAGAACACCGGTTTTTGCAGCAAGTATTTCAGCGATAGCCCGGCGTTAATGGAGGTGAACAGCGTGATATAGAGCAGGGCAACGGCGCTGTAGAACCCCAGACAGGCCGCGATGCGGATGAAGTGCCGCGGCTGCGCGCTACGCTCGCCAAAAAAGAGAAAGCCGGAAATCATAAAGAACAGCGGCACGCTGACGCGTGACGCAGAGTTGAGAATATTGGCGATATCCCAGTTAACGGGGCTGATGCTGTGGGCATTCGTGACGTACCAGGTCGTCGTGTGGATCATGACCACCATCAGACACGCTATTCCTCGCAGGTTATCAATCCAGTTAATTTTTGACTGCATCAGTTCCTCATATTCCCTGTAAATTGAGTGTGACTGCCATTGTCCAAAAGTCTTCGCTTGGAAAATTCTGAGTTTTATTCAGCAGGCTTGTAGGGAGGCCGCGAGATTCGCAGAATGCCGGACCTTAATCTATAAAAGCTTTGATACTAAAAATAACAGCCACTGACCAGGGCGGTAATAAAAATGATGATGAAGCGTGTGGCGTCACTCTTTCTGCTGGTGATCCTGGCGGGATGCAGCGCGTCGCAAGAAGCACCTGTGCAAAAAGCGCAGCAGGGTAAAATGAGCCCGGAACGTTCGTTGAATATGGAGTCTCTCTGCAAGGACAAGGCCGCCCGCCGCTATAACTCGGACATTCAGAAAATTAACATCATCGGATTCGAGCGCTTTCAGGGCAGCTATGAACTAAGAGGATATACGGCGCGTAAAGAGGGCTTTGTCTGCTCGTTTGATGCGGACGGTCAGTTTTTACACCTCTCCATGCGCTAGCCTGCTCGTATAATCAGCAGCCAGACGCCGTCAGCGTTCTGGCCGGAAGGCTTATTTCCCAATTTTCCCTAAACAACCCCGTTTCGTACTGTATATCTTGCAGCCAGCGGGTATACTGGTCCCTTCCATTTAAAACCACACGTATCCAGCACGAAATACTATGCAAAAGTTTGATACCAAGACCTTCCAGGGCCTGATCCTGACCTTACAGGATTACTGGGCTCGTCAGGGCTGTACCATTGTTCAACCTTTGGACATGGAAGTCGGCGCCGGCACTTCACACCCGATGACCAGCCTGCGCGCGTTGGGGCCAGAGCCAATGGCGACCGCGTATGTGCAGCCTTCCCGTCGTCCGACCGATGGTCGTTACGGTGAGAACCCGAACCGTCTGCAGCATTACTATCAGTTCCAGGTGGTAATTAAGCCATCACCCGACAACATTCAGGAACTGTACCTCGGGTCGCTGAAAGAGCTGGGTATGGATCCAACCATCCACGACATTCGCTTCGTGGAAGATAACTGGGAAAACCCAACGCTGGGTGCCTGGGGGCTGGGTTGGGAAGTGTGGCTGAACGGCATGGAAGTGACCCAGTTCACCTACTTCCAGCAGGTGGGTGGTCTGGAGTGTAAGCCAATCACCGGTGAAATCACCTACGGTCTGGAACGTCTGGCGATGTACATTCAGGGCGTAGACAGCGTTTACGACCTGGTCTGGAGCGACGGCCCGCTGGGTAAAACCACCTACGGCGACGTGTTCCATCAGAACGAAGTGGAGCAATCCACCTATAACTTCGAATACGCGGACGTGGACTTCCTGTTCACCTGCTTCGAGCAGTACGAGAAAGAAGCGCAGCAGCTGCTGGCGCTGGAGACTCCGCTGCCTCTGCCTGCCTACGAGCGTATTCTGAAGGCCGCCCACAGCTTCAACCTGCTGGACGCCCGCAAAGCCATCTCCGTGACTGAACGTCAGCGCTACATTCTGCGTATTCGTACCCTGACCAAAGCCGTTGCAGAAGCTTACTACGCGTCCCGTGAAGCCCTTGGCTTCCCGATGTGCAACCGAAACAAATAAGAGGCGGCCATGTCTGAGAAAACTTTCCTGGTGGAAATCGGCACCGAAGAGCTGCCACCAAAAGCCCTGCGCAGCCTGGCTGAATCTTTCGCTGCGAACGTAACCGCCGAGCTGGATAACGCTGGCCTGGCACACGGTAAAATTGAGTGGTTTGCCGCACCTCGCCGTCTGGCGCTGAAAGTGGCAAATCTGGCGGCGTCTCAGCCGGATCGCGAAGTCGAAAAACGTGGCCCGGCGATTGCCCAGGCGTTTGACGCGGAAGGCAAGCCGAGCAAAGCGGCTGAAGGCTGGGCGCGCGGTTGCGGCATCACCGTCGATCAGGCCGAGCGTCTGACCACGGATAAAGGCGAGTGGCTGCTGTACCGTGCGCACGTGAAAGGCGAAAGCGCGGAAGCGCTGCTGCCGGACATGATTGCCACGTCTCTGGCAAAGCTGCCGATTCCTAAGCTGATGCGCTGGGGCGCGTCCGACGTGCATTTCGTGCGTCCGGTTCACACCGTGACCCTGCTGCTGGGCGATACCGTTATCCCGGCGACCATTCTGGGCGTGGCGTCCGATCGCGTGATCCGCGGCCACCGCTTTATGGGCGAGCCAGAGTTCACCATCGACAATGCCGACCAGTATCCGCAGATCCTGCTGGAGCGCGGTAAGGTCATTGCCGACTACGAACAGCGTAAAGCCAAAATCAAAGCGGACGCTGAAGAAGCGGCGCGCCAGATTGGCGGTAACGCCGACCTGAGCGAAAGCCTGCTGGAAGAAGTGACCTCTCTGGTTGAATGGCCGGTTGTGCTGACCGCGAAGTTCGAGGAGAAATTCCTGGCCGTTCCGGCTGAAGCGCTGGTGTACACCATGAAGGGTGACCAGAAGTACTTCCCGGTTTACGCCAACGACGGCAAGCTGCTGCCAAACTTCATCTTCGTGGCAAACATCGAATCGAAAGATCCGATCCAGATTATCTCCGGTAACGAGAAAGTCGTTCGTCCGCGTCTGGCGGATGCGGAGTTCTTCTTCAACACCGACCGTAAAAAGCGTCTGGAAGATAACCTGCCGCGCCTGCAGACCGTACTGTTCCAGCAGCAGCTGGGCACGCTGCGCGACAAGACCGACCGCATTGCGGAGCTGTCAGGCTGGATTGCCCGTGAAATCGGTGCTGACGTCAACCACGCGACGCGTGCAGGCCTGCTGTCCAAGTGCGACCTGATGACCAACATGGTGTTCGAATTTACCGACACCCAGGGCGTGATGGGCATGCACTACGCGCGTCACGATGGCGAAGCGGAAGACGTGGCCGTGGCCCTGAACGAGCAGTATCAGCCGCGCTTCGCGGGTGACGACCTGCCGTCCAACCCGGTTGCGTGCGCTGTGGCGATTGCCGATAAGATGGACACCCTGGCGGGTATCTTCGGTATCGGTCAGCATCCTAAAGGCGATAAAGACCCGTTCGCGCTGCGTCGTGCCGCGCTGGGCGTGCTGCGCATCATCGTTGAGAAGAACCTGAACCTCGATCTGCAGACCCTGACCGAAGAAGCGGTGCGTCTGTACGGCGACAAGCTGACCAACGCGAAGGTTGTGGATGATGTGATCGACTTTATGCTCGGTCGTTTCCGCGCGTGGTATCAGGACGAAGGTTACACCGTTGACACCATTCAGGCGGTGCTGGCGCGTCGTCCAACCCGTCCGGCTGATTTCGATGCGCGTATGAAGGCGGTTTCCCACTTCCGTACGCTGGAAGCGGCATCTGCCCTGGCCGCGGCCAACAAGCGTGTATCCAACATCCTCGCGAAATCCGACGAGACGCTGAACGAGCGCGTGAACGCTGCAACCCTGAAAGAGCCGGAAGAGATCGCCCTGGCGATGCAGGTTGTGGTGCTGCGCGACAAGCTCGAGCCGTACTTCGCGGAAGGTCGCTACCAGGAAGCGCTGGTGGAGCTGGCCGAGCTGCGTGACGTTATCGACGCCTTCTTCGAGAAAGTGATGGTGAACGTAGAAGATAAAGAACTGCGTATTAACCGTCTCTCTATGCTCGAGAAACTGCGCGAGCTGTTCCTGCGCGTAGCGGATATTTCGCTGCTGCAGTAATGTGCCCGCTGCCCGGCGGCGCTTCGCTTGCACGGGCCTACAGGTGAGAAAAACCCGCTTCGGCGGGTTTTTTTATACCGTTTCGCCCAAAATTTAACCTTGAAACCTTCAACGCATTACCGCTATCCTTAACGTGTTAACTTTCTCGCGCTGGAGCGCCCCCCCAAAAATGAACAAACACGACTGATGAATTTCGATCCTTGCTAAACGCCACCGCGTCGGCAGGGGATGTTTTGATTTCATTCAGGAGTGCTTATGGCTCATTTTGCGCAGTCCCCTTCTTTTATTTTGCATCAGGTCACCTGTCAGTTTCCGACGGGCGATACCCTTTTTGGTCCGCTGAATCTCACGCTGGAACCCTCCCTGTGCGCGCTGGTTGGCCGCAACGGCAGCGGGAAAACGCGTCTGCTGCGTCTGCTTGCGGGGCTGGACGAACCGGCTTCCGGTCATATTGAACGCTTTGGCTCGCATGCCTGGGTGGCGCAGCAGCACGTCATTTCGTCGCAGACGACGCTTGCTGAACTGCTCGGGTATGACGCGATTTTTGCGGCGCGTAAGCGCATCGACAGCGGCGATTACCAGCCTGACGATCTGGAGCTGCTTGACGGCCGCTGGGATGTCGCCGAGCGCCTGAGCGAGGCGTTTATCAATGCGCAGCTCCCACCGTTTGATCCGGATAAACCCGCCGGCGAACTCAGCGGCGGCGAGCGCATTCGCGCCCTGCTGTGCGGGGCGTTTACGGCTGAAGCCGATTTCATGCTGCTGGACGAGCCCACTAACCATCTGGACCGACAGGGCCGGGCGTGGTTCTACGACCAGCTCCACCGTTTTCAGGGCGGCGTGCTGCTAGCCTCCCATGACCGCGAACTTCTGGAGCAGGTGCCGCGTATCCTTGAGCTGAGCGCCTCGGGTCTGCGCAGCTACGGCGGGAATTATGCGGATTATCAAACCCAGCGCGATACCGAACAGCAGGCGGCCCGCGCGGCGCTGGAACATGCGGCAACCGAGCGCAAACGCACCCGGGTACGCATGCAAAAAGAGCATGACGACAGCCAGCGGCGTTCGGCAAAGACATTGCGCACCGTCGATACCCTGAATATCGCGTCGTTCGAGCGGGTCAAATATAAAGGCGCGGCAAAGGAGCGGATCGGCTCCTGGAAAAAACAGCACAGCGAGCAAAATGAAGCCCTGAACGCCGCGGTAAATAAGGCGCGTGAACGCGTTGAGGAAGATAACCCGGTAATGTTCACCCTGCCGGGGAGTCAGATCCCGGAGGGGAAGCAGGTGCTGGTACTGGAGGATCTGGTGCTGCCGCATGTGCCTGTTCCTCCGCTCAACTTGCGAATGGACGGACCGATGCGCGTGGCGTTTAAGGGACCGAACGGCTGCGGCAAATCGACGCTGTTAAAAACCCTCCTCGGCGAGATTGCTCCTCGTTCGGGTACCTGTAAGGTTTCCGTCAGCTGTGCTTATCTCGACCAGCATCTGTCCCGGCTCGATCTTTCGCAGTCAGTCATGACGCATCTCAACCTGAGTCATACGCCTCTGGAAGAGGGGATATTGCGAACTCGTCTGGCGCAGCTTCAACTGGGTGCCGACAAAGTTACACTCCCGTTGGCGGAGCTCAGCGGCGGCGAGCGTCTTAAGGCCGCCCTGGCCTGCGTGCTGTGGCGCGCGGAGGCCACGCAGCTTCTGCTGCTGGATGAACCGACCAACCATCTGGATTTGGCCTCGATCCAGGCCATTGAAGCGGCGTTGGCCGGTTTCCCTGGAGCTCTGCTGGTGGTATCACACGACGAGGCTTTTTTAAGAGGCTTAACGTTAACGCATGAGTGGGTATGGGAAGAGGCGGGCTGGCGTTGCGAGAGCCTTTAAAACACAAGCCCCCGCAGAGGCGGGGGCATTCAATCTTCACTACGCTATCTGTTTGCTGAGTGCAGGGTTGGCCTGAATCAGGCGCATCAGCCTTAACTCGGTTGGGGTGGGTTTCTCACGTTTTGACTCCCACTCCTGCACCATAGCCACGCTGACACCCATCGCTCTGGCGAATTCTTCGGTTTTCAGTCCTGTCCCTTTGCGCAATTGCTCATATTCTGTAAAGGGATTGGATTTTTGTTGCAGGCTAATCGTCTGCGGTACGTCTTTAAAAATGATCTGTTCCAGACTGCTCAGCAGCTCAAACTCAGGATCTTTATATTCCATTGAGGACTCCTCTTAAATCTCACATCGTGATCAAGAACATCAGAGAGCCAGTTAAGAATAGTCCCTAATACGAACCCAGGATCGTCACGGGTGTGATTAATCGTGCGATAACGATCGCTTTACCCGATTCAGCGATATGGATAGTTATGCTAATTACCTGATTACTCATATGTCGGCTTCGGCAGGTATTTTTTTGTAAATGGTAAGAAATAAATCGGCACTAGCCGTTTTGCATGAAAAGAGTATCTTGCAAGGCTGACCTGGACTATCCTTGTCAGCGTCGGGCACGCGTGTGCCGGTGTGCGCTTTTTTGGGTGAAAGGAGTAATAAAATGGCGACAGGAAAGTCCTGCTCTCGCTGGTTTGCGCCTATTGCGGCGTTGTTGATGGTTGTTAGCCTGAGTGGGTGTTTTGATAAAGAAGGCGATCAGCGCAAAGCGTTTATCGATTTTCTGCAGAATACAGTGATGCGCAGCGGCGAGCGGTTGCCGACGCTGACTGCGGATCAGAAAAAACAGTTTGGCCCCTTCGTGTCCGATTACGCCATTCTTTATGGTTATTCACAGCAGGTGAGCCAGGCGATGGATTCCGGTATCCGCCCGGTAGTGGATAGCGTGAACGCCATCCGCGTTCCACAGGATTATGTGACGCAGCGTGAACCGCTGCGCCAGTCCAACGGTGCGCTTGGCGTGCTGAGCCAGCAGTTGCAGAATGCGAAAATGCAGGCTGACGCGTCACGTTCTGCGCTGAAGCAGGGTGACGATCTCAAACCTGTCTTCGACAAAGTGTATGAGAAAGTGGTGACGAAACCGTCTGAAGCGCTGCAACCGCTGATTCCGGCCGCGCAAATCTTCACGCAGCAGCTGGTTCAGGTGGGCGACTTTATTGCCCAGCAGGATACTCAGGTGAGCTTCGTTGCTAACGGCATTCAGTTCCCGACCTCGCAGCAGGCAAGCCAGTACAATACGCTGATTGGGCCGCTGGCCTCCCAGCATCAGGCCTTTAGCCAGGCCTGGAGTGCCGCTGTCACGGCCACAGAATAAACCGAAAAAACCCCGCTCCCGGCGGGGTTTTTTTATGCTTATGGAAAATAACGCTTGTCATTCTTCTACCACATCGGTATAACTATCCCCGTCGGTTTGTTACACAGACCTAAAGCAGTTTAGTAAAGCAGTCCAGATTGTTATCCATAGATACCCTTCGTTGTGACCCTTCCTTCATCGCTTAAAAATCTGTAACGCAATCCATCAAGCCGGAAGGCTCAATATATTTGTTAATAAGGTAATTTCTATGTCTGCTAAAATGACTGGTCTGGTAAAATGGTTCAACGCTGATAAAGGTTTCGGCTTCATCACTCCTGACGATGGCTCTAAAGACGTGTTCGTACACTTCTCTGCTATCCAGAACGATGGCTACAAATCTCTGGACGAAGGTCAGAAAGTTTCCTTCACCATCGAAAGCGGCGCTAAAGGCCCAGCAGCTGGTAACGTTGTAAGCCTGTAAGCTTCCAACCCAGTAGCACAAAATTCAAAAACCCGCCTTCTGGCGGGTTTTTTCGTTTCTATCGTTGCACCTGCGGGTTCACGCAGTTTATCTCCACCTTTCCGCTTAGGGCGGCGATAAGGTTATCGACCGCAGTGGCCGCCATGTTGTAGCGCGTCTCATGGGTGGCTGAGCCGATGTGGGGCAGGGCGACGACGTTTGGCATTGCCAGCAGCGGGGAATCCACCGGCAGCGGCTCCTGTTCAAATACGTCCAGACCTGCGGCATGGATCTCACCGTTCTGCAGAGCTTCAATCAGCGCCTTCTCATCCACCACCGGGCCGCGACCCGCGTTGATGAAAATGGCGGATTTCTTCATTTTTTCAAATGCGGATTTGCCAATCAGATGACGGGTTTCGTCCGTCAGCGGCAGAACCAGACAAACAAAGTCGGCTTCCTCCAGCAGGGTATCCAGCTCGCAGTAGCGGGCGTTGAAGCGTTCTTCGGCTTCACTGTGATGGCGACGCGCGTTATACAGAATCGGCATGTTAAAACCAAAATGCGCGCGCTGCGCCAGTGCCAGCCCGATACGCCCCATGCCAACAATGCCCAGCGTTTTGCCGTTAACGTCCACGCCGAACCAGTCCGGTCCAATGCTTTTTGTCCATTCGCCCGCTTTGACGCGCTCGGCTACTTCCACCACGCGACGTGCCGTGGTGAGTACCAGCGCCATCAGCGTATCGGCCACGGTTTCCGTCAGGGCATGTGGCGTATGCATCAGCAGGATCTTGCGGGCGTTAAGGGCATCCACAGCGAAATTGTCGTAACCCACGGAAACGGTAGAGGTAGCACGAAGCTTCGGCATTTTCTCCAGCAGGGCGACATCCACTTTCTCGCTTGAACCCAGCAGGCCTTCGGCGCTGGCGAACGCTTCGGCGTGCTGCGCCACGGTTTCCGGGCTCAGGTTCTTCACCTGCGTGACGGTGAAGTGTTCTTCAAGGCGTTTCTGCAGATCTTCCGGCAGTGCTTTGTACAAAATGACGGACGGCTTCATGCTAATCTCCGTTAATTTTTAAGGATTCAGGCGTGGCGTGCGCCGACAGGGTGTTGTTGATTATTAGCAGGCTTAACAATCAGAGTAAGCCACACGGAGGCGAAAAGCGCCACCCCCATAAAGATGTACGATGCGGACGGGCTGCCGGTGGCACCGTTCAGGTAGCCGACGAACCATGAGCCGCAGAACGACCCCAGCGCACCCATGCTGTTAATCAGCGCCATCGCGCCACCCGCGACGTTACGCGGCAGCATTTCCGGGATGATGGCAAAGAATGGACCATACGGGGCATACATGGCGGCACCGGCGACCACCAGCAGGGTATAAGAGGCCCAGAAGTGATTTGCACCCACGGCCCACGAGCCGATAAAGGCAAAAGCAGCGATCAGCAGCAGCGGCCAGACAAACAATTTTCGGTTCTGCAGCTTGTCCGACGCCCAGGAGACGACGATCATGGCGATGGTCGCGGCCAGATACGGTACGGAAGAGAGCCAGCCCACTTCTACCATGCCGAGGTTCTCGCCGCCGCTGCGGATAATCGACGGCAGCCACAGCACAAAACCGTATACGCCAATGCTCCAGGTAAAATACTGCGCGCAGAGCAGGATCACGTTGCGCGAGCGGAAGGCTTCACCGTAGTTGCGTACCGCCTTCAGACCTTGCTGTTCTTTATCCAACTGCGCCTGCAGCGCCGCTTTTTCGTCTTCGGAAAGCCATTTCGCCTGGGCTGGTTTATCTTTTACCAGTACCCACCAGCAGAATGCCCAGATCACTGCCGGAACCCCTTCGATGATAAACATCTCGCGCCAGCCGAAGGACTGGATCAGGTAGCCAGACACCACCGACATCCACAGCACCGTCACCGGGTTACCGAGGATCAGGAAGGTATTCGCGCGCGAGCGTTCAGATTTGGTAAACCAGTTGCTGATGTAGATCAGCATCGCCGGCATGACCGCCGCCTCAACGACGCCGAGGATAAAGCGAATGGCGGCCAGGGCAGGAATATTGTTCACCACGCCGGTCAGTGATGCGCAGGCGCCCCACAGGATCAGACAGACGAAGATCAGCTTACGCACGCTGCGGCGTTCTGCATAAATCGCGCCCGGGATCTGGAAGAAGAAGTAGCCCAGGAAGAAAAGGGCACCCAGCAGGGAGGAGATACCTTTGGTGATCCCAAGGTCCTCTGTGATCCCCGCTGCGGACGCGAAGCTGAAGTTGGCACGGTCAAGGTACGCCAGGCTGTACGTGATAAACACGATTGGCATGATGTACCACCAGCGTTTTACTGGATTGGTCGAACTGTTCATAGGCTTGCCTCTGTTGTTGAGGTTGTTACCGCCGTTGTCTGTAGGGTACACGGTGGCTTAATTATTTGGTGTGGCTTGCTGCCCTCACCCTGGCCATCTCTCACAGGGAGAGGGAATTTAAATGCCGAGCTCTGCTCGAGTGGGTAATCCTTCGCTGTCGCCCTGCACCTGAATGGCCAGCGAGCCAATCTTGTTGCCCCGCGCCACGGCCTTCGGCAGCGTTTTGCCTTCCAGCAGGGCGCTAATCACGCCCACGGCAAAACCGTCGCCCGCGCCGACGGTGTCGACAACGTTCTCAACCTTCACCGCCGCGACCGCGCCCTGTTGGCCGTCGGCCGTCTTAAACCATGCGCCATCGGCGCCGGTCTTCAGCACCACCGCTTTTACCCCTTTATTCAGGTAGAAATCGGCAATGCCTTCCGGCGTGCTTTCGCCGGTCAGGATCATCCCTTCTTTCAGGCCCGGCAGAACCCAGTCCGCTCTGAACGCCAGGCGGTTGAGCTTCTCGACCATTTCCGCTTCGCTTTTCCACAGCACCGGGCGCAGGTTCGGATCGAAAGAGATCGTTTTTCCCTGGGCTTTCAGAGTGGCTGCCGCGTGATCCAGCAGTTCATACGAGCTGGCGGACAGCGCTGCCGCGACGCCGCTCAGGTGCAGATGGCGCGCGGAGGCGAAATAGTCGGCGTGGTAATCTGCCACTGAGAGGTGGCTTGCGGCCGATCCCTTACGGAAATATTCCACGATGGGATCGGTTCCATTTTCGACCTTAGATTTAAGCTGAAAGCCGGTAGGGAAGCGTCCATCGAGGGTGACGCCTGCGGCATCAATTCCCTCTTTTTTCAGCGAGTCGAGAACGAAATGGCCAAAGCTGTCGTCCCCCACGCGGCTGACCCAGCCGACGTTAAGGCCGAGACGCGCCAGGCCAGTTGCGACGTTCAGCTCTGCGCCTGCCACGCGCTTGATAAAGTGCTCCACCGCGCTCAGTTCGCCCGTTTCAGTGGCGACAAACATCGCCATGGCTTCGCCGATCGTGATGACATCCAGCGTCTTGTGCATGGTTTACTCCTCGCGCAGCAGGTTGACGTAATGGCGGGTAACGGCGGTTAAATCCGTCCCTTCCAGCGGGAACTCGATACCGCGCGGGGCATCGGCAGGCAGCTGGCCGAGCAGATCCAGCCAGCGCGCATCGGCGTGGTCTGGCGCCACGGCACGGAAGTTATCTTTGTGCGGCACGGCCGCTTTCACGTGGATATAGCTCACCGCAGGGGCCAGATGACGCGCGGCCTCTTCAGGCGAATCGCCAACCCACAGCCAGTTGCCCATATCGAAGGTCAGCGTGACGGGTAAGGCCATTTCCCGACAGGCGGCCTGGAAGCGCTGCATGGGCGCGAGCTGTCCGCAGTCGGTCTGATCGTTCTCCACGACCAGCGCCATGCCGCTTGCGTTCAGCAGGGTACGCAGGGCGTCGAGAGGCTGCGCGTCGCGGAAATGGCCCAGGGAAACCTTCAGCCACAGGGCGTTCAGGGTGCTGGCCTCAGAGAGATAGCGGGTCAGGTCCGGGTTGAGGGTGCCGTCAGGCATAAACAGGGCGGCGGGGGCGGAGTAGCACGCCAGCAGGCCGAGCAGCTCAATGGATTCGCCCAGCGCAGGCAGCGTCAGCAGCTCTTCGCTGCTGAACAGTTCCCGGCGGATCTCCACGCCGTCTGCCCCCGCGCCTGCAATAACGGGAAGCATTGCCCGCTGGCCGCCTGCCTGTCGCACCTGTTCCGCACCGTACGCGGCGGTGACCACCATAATTTTCCTGCCCATCTTCGGACTCCATCGCAACATATCAATACTACTACGCTAGATGGAACCGGTTCCAAAGAAAAGGTCAGGATGTCGAATTTATGATCGGTATCACAAGGGAAAATTAACGCGCCGTGGAGCCGCGAACGATCAGCTCTCCGGAGAAGACCTGCTCGCGAACGGCATCGCTGGTGCCTTCAATGCGACGAACCACTTGTTCAACAGCAGCATAGCCAATCTGCCATGTGGGCTGTTTGAGGGTCGTAATGCCGACGCCCGCCAGCTCCGCCCACTCCAGTTCATCAAACCCCAGCAGACCGATATCGCTGCCCCAGTGCAGGCCAATGCGCTTGAGCGAGCGGGCGACCTGAAGCGTCAGCGCCCCGTTGGCGGAAATAACGGCTTTGCGCATGCCGCGATGGCGCGTGTGGAACTGGCGCAGGGTGTTATCGAGCTGGTCAGCTTCGTGAAGCGGCGTTTCGGCATTTTCGGCGATCACGCCGGGATATCGCTCCAGCGTGGTGCGAAATGCGCTCAGGCGCTCGCGACGGGTATTGACCATCCCTAACGGTTCACTCAGAAACAGAATGGCCTCGAAGCCCTGTTCGATCAGATGTTCGGTGGCGGTAGTGGCGGCCTGGGTGTTATCCAGACCGACCACATCGCAGGCAAATTCCGGGATTTTACGGTCGATGAGGACCATAGGCAGAGAGGACTGCTGCAGGCGGTTTAAACCCTCTTCCCGCATGCCCACCGCGTTCACCACAATCCCTTCGACCTGATAGCTGCGCAGCAGATCGAGGTAATGCAGCTCCTGGTCAACTTCGTTGTTGGTATTACAGACCAGCGGCGTGAAACCTTTCTCGCGACAGGCGGCTTCAATACCGCTGAGCACGTTAACGGAATAGGGGTTGGTGATATCGGCGATGATAAGCCCGATAAGACGGGTGCGGCCGCGTTTGAGCCCGCGCGCCATGAGGCTGGGACGGTAGTCGAGATCGGCAATGGCCTGTTCAATACGCGCCAGCAATGCGTCGGACAGCAGGTGTTTCTCGCCGTTAAGGTAGCGCGAAATGCTGGTTTTACCGGTTTTGGCGGCTTTCGCCACGTCGCTGATGGTGGCCCGGGCTGGTTTGCTCATCGCTGATTTCCCTGAATTTAGTGAGAATACCTTAACGGGAAAATCGGACGAATCAAGTAATTTGCCGGGTGGCGCTGCGCTTACCGGAGGTTGCGGTCTGGTGCCCTCACCCCAACCCTCTCCCACGGGAGAGGGTGCAACCACTAAAAACGGCAACGAGCGTTGCCGTTTTGCTTTTACCTACTGAATTGGGCTTAACGTAATCTCAACGCGGCGGTTCTGCGCTTTGCCTTCCGCCGTGCTGTTGCTGGCGATAGGGTTGGCAGGGCCCATGCCGCTGGTGCGGATACGGTTCGCTTCAACACCCTGGGTAATCAGCGAGCTGGCCACGGAATCGGCGCGCTGCTGAGACAGACGCATGTTCAGATCCTGGCTGCCGGTACTGTCGGTATAGCCAATCACGTTAACGGCGGTTTTATTGTACTCTTTCAGCACCATCGCCACGCCGGTCAGGGTGTTTGCGCCTGCTGGTTTCAGCGTTGCGCTGCTGCTGTCGAAGGTCACGTTGTTCGGCATATTCAGGATGATGTTATCGCCGCTGCGCGTCACGCTCACGCCGGTTCCCTTCATTTTGTCGCGCAGCTTCGCTTCCTGCACGTCCATGTAATAGCCAACGCCGCCACCCAGCGCCGCGCCCGCCGCTGCGCCAATCAGCGCGCCTTTGCCGCGGTCTTTCTTGGAGGAGGATAGCGCCCCCACGCCTGCGCCGACCAGCGAGCCGATACCCGCGCCAATGCCGGATTTACCCGCTTCACGCTCACCGGTGTAAGGGTTAGTTGTGCAGCCAGAAACAGCCAGGGCACCGCTCACCAGAGCGGCAATAACGAGTACGCGTTTTTTCATCTTCTTTCCTTAATCCTTTTTATTCTTTGCCACGGCGAGCGTGGCAGTTGATTATGACGTCCAAATACGGAGAAAATTCCGGGTATAACTCTGAAATTTGTGACAAACCATAAACTGCCTCAGAAAGAAGGCCGTAAACCTGCACGCAACCAGGAGCGCACGCTTGAGCACCTCAACGAAAACCATTCTGACCGCCGCCCACTGGGGGCCGATGCTGGTCGAAACCGATGGCGAAAATGTTCTGTCGTCCCGCGGGGCACTGCCAACCCAACATTCCAACTCGTTACAGACCGTCGTTCGCGATCAGGTGCATAGCAAAACGCGCGTGCGCTGGCCGATGGTGCGTAAAGGTTTTCTGGCCTCGCCGGATAAGCCACAGGGGATTCGCGGTCAGGATGAGTTTGTTCGCGTGAGCTGGGATGACGCGCTGGCGCTGATCCACGCCCAGCACAAGCGCATTCGCGACAGCTACGGTCCGTCGTCCATTTTCGCCGGGTCGTACGGCTGGCGTTCTAACGGCGTGCTGCACAAGGCCTCGACGCTGCTGCAGCGTTACATGAGCCTGGCGGGAGGCTATACCGGCCATCTGGGGGATTACTCCACCGGCGCGGCGCAGGCGATCATGCCGTACGTCGTGGGGGGGAACGAAGTGTACCAGCAGCAGACCAGCTGGCCGCTGGTGCTGGCACATACCGACGTGGTGGTGCTCTGGAGCGCTAACCCCCTCAACACGCTGAAAATTGCCTGGAACGCCAGCGACGAGCAGGGCATCGGGTATTTCGACGCGCTGCGCAAAAGCGGCAAGCGCATCATCTGCATTGACCCTATGCGCTCTGAAACCATGGATTTCTTCGGCGACAGCGCCGAGTGGATTGCCCCGCATATGGGCACCGACGTGGCGATGATGCTAGGGATTGCCCATACGCTGGTCGAAAACGGCTGGCACGATGTTGAATTCCTGACGCGCTGTACCACCGGTTTCGATAAATTCGCCCACTACCTGACGGGCCAATCCGATGGGGTAGCAAAAACGGCAGAGTGGGCCGCAGAAATTTGTGGCGTTCCTGCGGACAAACTCCGCGAACTGGCGGCGTTGTTCCATAAAAATACCACCATGTTAATGTCCGGCTGGGGAATGCAGCGCCAGCAGTTTGGCGAGCAAAAACACTGGATGCTGGTCACCCTTGCCGCAATGCTTGGGCAGATAGGCACGCCGGGCGGGGGTTTTGGTCTCTCCTATCACTTTGCGAACGGCGGTAATCCAACGCGTAAAGCGGCGGTGCTGGCGTCACTGCAAGGCTCGGTGCAGGGCGGCGTGGATGCCGTGGATAAAATCCCGGTGGCGCGGATCGTTGAAGCTCTGGAAAACCCCGGCGGTTTTTATCAGCACAACGGTCTGGACCGCCACTTCCCGGACATTAAATTTGTCTGGTGGGCGGGCGGATCGAACTTCACGCACCATCAGGATACCAACCGGCTGATACGCGCCTGGCAAAAGCCGGAGCTGGTGGTGATTTCCGAGTGCTTCTGGACCGGTTCGGCTAAGCATGCAGATATCGTGCTGCCGGCGACCACCTCGTTTGAGCGTAACGATCTCACCATGACCGGCGACTACAGCAACCAGCATATGGTCCCGATGAAGCGCGTTCTGGCCCCGCGCGATGAGGCGCGTGATGATTTTGACGTGTTTGCTGAACTGAGCGAGCTGTGGGAAGCGGGCGGTCGCGAGCGTTTTACCGAGGGGAAAAGCGATCTGCAATGGCTGGAGAGCTTCTACCAGATTGCCGGACAGCGCGGCGCGGCGCAGGGCGTGACGCTTCCGCCATTTGCTGAATTCTGGGAGGCGAACCAGCTCGTCGAGATGCCGGAGAGCGAACAGAACGCGAAGTTTGTCCGTTTTGCCGATTTCCGCCGCGACCCGGAGAGCCACCCGCTGAAAACCGAGAGTGGAAAGATCGTGATCTATAGCGAGCGTATCTCCAGCTTTGGCTATGCCGACTGCCCGCCACACCCTATGTGGCTCGAGCCGGACGAGTGGCACGGCAACGCCCAGCCGGAACAGCTGCAGGTGTTGTCTGCGCATCCCGCTCACCGTCTGCACAGCCAGCTTAACTATACCTCCCTGCGCGAGCAGTATGCGGTCGCCGGGCGAGAGCCGATCACGCTGAATACCCTTGATGCGAAAGCCCGCGGGATCGCGGACGGCGACGTGGTGCGCGTCTGGAACTCGCGCGGGCAGGTGCTGGCAGGGGCAGTGGTGAGCGACGGGATTAAACCGGGCGTGATCTGCATTCATCAGGGCGCATGGCCCGACCTTGAGCCCGCCGAGGGAGGGATCTGTAAAAACGGGGCGGTTAACGTGCTGACCAAAGATCTCCCCAGCTCGAAACTGGGGAATGGCTGCGCAGGGAACACGGCGCTGGCCTGGGTAGAGAAATATCAGGGACCCGAGCTTACCTTAACGGCGTTTGATCCGCCTGCCAGCTCATGATCCATGTCGGGTGCTGGGTATCATCCTGCCAGGCGCTGTCTTCAATGCGAAAGCCCTGAGCATGGTAGAAATTCACCGCCCGCACATTTTTCTGATATACCTCCAGCGTTAAATGCGGGAAGCGCTGTTGAACATGGTTCAGCAGCGCGCGCCCGATGCCTTTCCCTATGCATGACGGTGCGACAAACAGCGCGCCGACAAACTGAGACTGCATCACGCTGATAAATCCGCAAGGTTCGCCATCCTCTTCCCAGACCCAGGTTTCCGCCGACGGAAGGTAAACGTCCCGCACCATGGCCTCGTTCTCTTTCCAGTAACCCGGCTCGATAAACGGATGCGCTTCCGTGGTGCTTTCAAGCCACAGGCTCAGAAGCGGCGCGGTATTCTCACTTTGCCATTTGCGGATCATGATGGCCTCCCGGATGACAGAAGCAGCCGGTAACATGGTCGTTGACCAGGCCACAGGCCTGCATAAAGGCGTAGCAGATGGTGGAACCGACAAACTTAAAGCCGCGTTTTTTCAGGGCTTTCGAGAGTGCATCCGAGGCCGGGGTGGAGGCCGGGATTTCCGCAAGCGTGGCGGCCTGGGTGACCTGCGGATCGTTGTTCACAAACGTCCAGACAAACTCTGAGAACGATTCACCGTTTTGTTCCATTGCCAGATAAGCGCGTGCGTTACCGATGATGGCCTGGATCTTACCGCGATGGCGGATGATGCCCGCGTCCTGCACCAGTCGTTCCACGTCCTCATCGGTCATGGCGGCGACGGCAACAGGATCGAACTGGTGGAAGGCGTTGCGGTAGTTTTCGCGTTTCTTCAGTACCGTAATCCACGACAGCCCCGCCTGCTGGCCCTCCAGGCAGATCATCTCAAAGAGTTTTTTGCCATCCGTTTCCGGCACGCCCCATTCCCGATCGTGATAGTCGATATAAAGCTGATCCTGGCTTACCCAACCGCAACGTTCCATCCGTCATCTCCCTTATTACTACTGATTTCGCAAAATTTTCATTCTGACTGGCTTGACGTGTTTACTATAAAGACAATAGTTAATACAAGGTCTATAAGTTCTTCCTGAATAACGACAAATATCGCCGAATTCGGCTCTCTCTGGGGTCGCGTTGATGATGATAAAAAAAATCAGTGGTCGCCATGCTGCTTCTGGCCTGGTGGGAATTTCAGCCTGCCTGTTTTTTTGTAATACAGCGTCTGCCTGGCAACAGGAATATATCGTTTCAGATGCCCAAAATAATACGGCGGAACGCTATACATGGGATGCGGATCACCAACCGCGTTATGAGGATATTCTGGCTGAGCGTATTCAGTCTTCGCAGAACGCACCGGGACTTGCCCTGAATATACCGTCTGGCAGAACGACGGAGGGGGCAATGAGCGTGGGCTGGAATTTTCCCGTTTCAGCACGTATCACCACCGGCCCGGTGGTGGCGTGGCGATACGACGGCACGGCGCCCATGATGATCAACGAGTTTGGTGATAGCGCGTCGACGCAGGCAATCACCGACCCGCTCTGGCATGCCAGCGTCAGCACGCTTGGATGGCGCGTGAATACCCAGTACGGCGATCTTCGTCCATGGGCGCAGATTAGCTATAACCAGCAGTTTGGTGAAAACCAGTGGAAATCGCAGTTTGGAATGCCGCAAACGCCAGCCCCTGCCCAAAGCGGTAGCTGGATGGATGTCACCGTGGGAACGGATATTCCCTTTAACACGTACATGGCGGCCTATGCGTCGCTGGCTCAGGGGGAGCACACCACCACCGGTGAGGAGTTTTTATACACTCTCGGCGTTAGCGCGAAATTCTAGAGTTGTTACTTTTTTAAACGTTACGATAACATCTCGAATACAATAACCACGGGCTTTACAGCGATAGCAGATACTAACATGCTGTCGCTTTATTCCCGGGCCAGGCCATTCATTCCCGATTCCAGGCATTTCATTCCGTTCCGCCTGCATTTCATGCCGTTTTACCCCAGGCGTTTTAAGGTTTTGTTTATCGTTGTCCTCAGCGAACTTCCTTAATTTCTCTTGCAGGACAACTGCCATGAACACATCAACCTATAACCGCACGCGCTGGCTTACGCTCTTTGGCACCATCGTCACCCAGTTTGCGCTGGGGTCGGTCTATACCTGGAGCCTGTTTAACAGCGCGCTTTCCGACAAACTCGGCGCGCCGGTCAGCCAGGTTGCGTTCTCCTTTGGTCTGCTGAGCCTGGGTCTGGCGATTTCGTCTTCCGTCGCGGGCAAGCTGCAGGAGCGTTTTGGCGTGAAGCGTGTGACCATGGCGTCCGGCATTCTGCTGGGGTTGGGCTTTTTCCTGACGGCGCATTCCAGCAACCTGATGATGCTGTGGCTGAGCGCCGGCGTGCTGGTGGGTCTGGCCGATGGCGCAGGTTACCTGCTGACTCTGTCGAACTGCGTGAAGTGGTTCCCGGAACGTAAAGGCTTAATCTCCGCGTTCGCCATCGGCTCTTATGGCCTGGGCAGCCTCGGGTTCAAATTTATCGACGCCCACCTGCTGGCGTCCGTTGGCCTCGAAAAAACCTTTATGATCTGGGGCGCAATCGTGCTGGTGATGATTTTGTTCGGCGCCACGCTGATGAAAGATGCGCCGCAGCAGGAAGTGAAATCCGTTAACGGCGTGGTGGAGAACGACTTCACCCTCGCGCAGTCCATGCGTAAGCCGCAGTACTGGATGCTGGCGGTGATGTTCCTGACGGCCTGCATGAGCGGTCTGTATGTCATCGGCGTGGCGAAGGATATCGCGCAGGGGATGGTGAAGCTGGATGCGGCTACGGCGGCGAATGCGGTGACGGTCATCTCCATTGCCAACCTCTCCGGTCGTCTGGTGCTCGGTATTCTGTCTGACAAAATTGCCCGCATCCGTGTGATTACGATTGGGCAGGTGGTTTCGCTGGTCGGTATGGCGGCGCTGCTGTTCGCTCCGCTGAATGAAGCCACCTTCTTCGCGGCGATTGCCTGCGTGGCCTTTAACTTCGGTGGCACTATTACCGTCTTCCCGTCACTGGTGAGCGAGTTCTTTGGCCTGAACAATCTGGCGAAAAACTACGGCGTTATCTATCTGGGCTTCGGGATCGGCAGTATCTGCGGCTCGCTGATTGCCTCCCTGTTCGGCGGCTTCTACGTGACCTTCTGCGTCATATTTGCCCTGCTGATTATCTCGCTGGCGCTCTCGACCACGATTCGCCAGCCGCAGCGCGAAGTATTCAAAGAAGCGCACGCGTAAGCTGTATGAAAGAGGCCTCCGTGGCCTCTTTTTTCTTTATGCGAGACGCTTCCCGTCTCGATATTTTGTAAAAATTTACACCGATCACACTCTCTGCTGCCACTTTTCTCTCCCGCTGTGGTCTACTTACCGCGCTTGTAGACGTTTCTCATAACGCTTCCTTACGCATTTACTTACTCTGTCCGCTTTCTCTTTGAGATTCGACGGGTCTTTATACCCCTTCCCCCAGGGTTGTTTGCATGAAATACATTAGGTCTCTTACCCAGCAAAGATTGTGTCTGATGCTGGCTGTCTATATCGGATTATTTCTGAATGGCGCGGTACTGTTCAGAAGAGTGGAAGGGTATGTTGAAAACCTTACCCTAAGTAATGGTATATTGGCCGCAATAGAAGTATTCGGCTCCGTTCTCGCGACCTTCTTCCTCTTACGCCTCCTGTCCCTTTTTGGTCGACGTACCTGGCAAATTTTGGCCTCGCTGGTGGTGATTATTTCCGCCGCCGCAAGCTATTACATGACCTTTATGAACGTGGTCATTGGTTACGGTATCGTTGCCTCGGTGATGACCACGGATATCGACCTCTCGAAAGAGGTGGTAGGGAAAGGCTTTATCGTCTGGACGGTTTTAGCCTGTCTGATCCCGCTGTTCTTTATCTGGAGCAATACGTGCCGCTATACGCTGTTACGCCAGCTGCGCACCCGTGGACAGCGGATCCGCAATATCGTCGTCGTCCTGCTGGCCGGTCTGCTGGTGTGGGCGCCTATCCGCCTGATGGAAACGCAGCAAAAACGCGTCGAAAAAGCGACGGGCGTGGATATGCCAAGCTATGGCGGCGTGGTGGCAAACTCGTATTTGCCATCTAACTGGCTGTCAGCGTTAGGGCTGTATGCCTGGGCGCAGGCGGACGAATCCAGTGATGTGAAATCTCTGATCAATCCAACGAAAAAATTCACCTACCAGCCGCCAGCCGACGGGATTGATGATACTTACGTCGTCTTCGTCATCGGCGAAACGACGCGCTGGGATCATATGGGCATTCTCGGCTATAACCGGGACACCACGCCAAAGCTGGCGCAGGAGAAAAACCTGGTGGCCTACCGTGGCTACTCCTGCGATACCGCAACCAAGCTCTCGCTGCGCTGCATGTTTGTGCGTGAAGGCGGTGCAAGTGATAACCCGCAACGCACGCTGAAAGAGCAGAACGTGTTTGCCGTGCTGAAGCAGCTTGGATTTAGCTCTGACCTGTTCGCCATGCAAAGTGAGATGTGGTTCTACACCAACACGCTGGCAGATAACATCGCGTACCGCGAGCAGATTGGCGCCGAACCGCGTAACCGCGGCAAAAACGTCGACGACATGCTGCTGCTGGAAGAGATGTCCCAGTCCCTCAAGAACCATCCGCAGGGTAAGCATCTGGTTATTCTGCATACCAAAGGGTCGCATTACAGCTACTACCAGCGCTACACGCGTGACTTCGCGAAGTGGCAGCCTGAGTGCGTGGGCATTAATAAAGACTGCAGCAAGCAGGAGCTGATCAACGCCTACGACAACTCGGTGCTGTACGTGGATACCTTCCTGAGCCGGGTGATCGACCAGCTGCGCGATAAAAAAGCGATTGTGATTTACGCGGCAGATCACGGTGAATCCATCAATGAGAAAGAGCATCTGCACGGTACGCCGCGCAAGCTGGCACCGCCGGAACAGTTCCGCGTGCCGATGATCATGTGGATGTCGGATAAGTATCTTGAAAATCCGGAGAAGGCGAAGATGTTTGCTCAGCTGAAAAAAGAGGCGGATATGAAGGTGCCGCGTCGTCACGTTGAGCTGTACGACACCATTATGGGTTGTCTCGGTTATACCTCACCGAACGGTGGGATTAACGAAAACAACAACTGGTGTAAACTCCCTGATAACAGCGTAAAAGCCGCGCAGTAGCTGCCCTGGCGAGAATATCGCCAGTTGAATGGCTTTTTGAAAATAAGGGATTGACGGGGGCGCACCTCAGCAGTAAGATGCGCTCCGCATTCGGCGAGTAGCGCAGCTTGGTAGCGCAACTGGTTTGGGACCAGTGGGTCGGAGGTTCGAATCCTCTCTCGCCGACCACATTCTGAAAAGGGCTAACCGCAAGGTTAGCCCTTTTTGCATTATGATCTTATCCCGTCAGAGTATCCAAAACGCCCCTTAGGCCTGCTTCTCCCTGCCTGTTAACGATTTTGTGACATAATCCATTGTATTTTTTTATATATAGATTGATCTTTTTTCGCGTTGCTTATGGATAACCTCAGCATTTTTCGCTGTGCGTTTTAACGTTCGCGGTATTTAGTGCTCAGATAATCACCATTCTGCAAGAAAATTTACCCATTCTGAATAAAAGTTAATCACTGATTGTTGTGAAATATGAAGAGACTTGTGCTGCAAGATAGCGAGTAGCATAAATTTCCCTGCTGAAAACTGGCATGCATAGTTTTTTTAATCTTTGTTTGCGGTTTCTCACACTCAGCGTAAATCCCCGTCACCTGTATTGACGTTTTCACATTCTGTTGACAGATTGTAGGGCATGAGGGGCATTTCAGGGACGATCTGCGCTGCAACTCAAACGCTCTTCTGAAAGGATTCTCCATCCCTTTAAAGCCTTCGGGCATCACCGACCGGACCGGGTAAAAAATAAATAAAGGTCTGGCGGCGTAACACAACAAAGCAAAACATCACATTGGAGCAGAATAATGAGTATTTCCTTGAAGAAGTCAGGGATGCTGAAGCTTGGTCTGAGCCTGGTGGCTATGACCGTGGCAGCAAGCGTACAGGCAAAAACCCTGGTTTACTGTTCTGAAGGCTCGCCGGAAGGCTTTAACCCACAGCTCTTTACCTCTGGTACGACTTACGACGCAAGCTCTGTACCGATCTATAACCGTCTGGTTGAATTCAAAACCGGTACCACGGAAGTAATTCCGGGTCTGGCCGAGAAGTGGGACGTCAGCGAAGACGGCAAAACCTATACCTTCCACCTGCGCCAGGGCGTGAAGTGGCAGGACAGCAAAGATTTCAAACCAACGCGCGACTTTAACGCCGACGACGTTGTGTTCTCTTTCGACCGTCAGAAAAACGCTCAGAACCCGTACCATAAAGTGTCTGGCGGCAGCTATGAATACTTCGAAGGGATGGGTCTGCCTGACCTGATTGCTGAAGTGAAAAAAGTGGACGATAAAACGGTTCAGTTCGTGCTGACGCGTCCGGAAGCGCCATTCCTGGCTGACCTGGCCATGGACTTCGCCTCAATTCTGTCCAAAGAGTACGCGGACAACATGCTGAAAGCCGGTACGCCGGAGAAAGTTGACCTGAATCCAATCGGTACCGGTCCATTCCAGCTGCTGCAGTACCAGAAAGACTCCCGCATTCTGTATAAAGCGTTCGAAGGCTATTGGGGCACCAAGCCGCAGATCGACCGTCTGGTCTTCTCCATCACGCCTGATGCTTCCGTGCGTTACGCAAAACTGCAGAAAAACGAATGCCAGGTGATGCCGTACCCGAACCCGGCTGATATCGCCCGTATGAAGCAGGACAAGAACATCAACCTGCTGGAGCAGGCCGGCCTGAACGTGGGCTATCTCTCCTTTAACACCGAGAAGAAACCGTTTGATGACGTGAAAGTGCGTCAGGCGCTGACCTACGCGGTGAACAAAGAAGCGATTATCAAGGCGGTTTACCAGGGCGCTGGCGTTGCTGCCAAAAACCTGATCCCACCAACCATGTGGGGTTATAACGACGACGTTAAAGACTACACCTACGATCCTGAGAAAGCGAAAGCGCTGCTGAAAGAAGCGGGCCAGGATAAAGGCTTTACCGTTGAGCTGTGGGCGATGCCGGTACAGCGTCCTTACAACCCGAACGCACGCCGTATGGCGGAAATGGTTCAGGCTGACTGGGCTAAGGTTGGCGTTCAGGCCAAGATTGTGACCTACGAGTGGGGCGAGTACCTGAAGCGCGCCAAAGCGGGTGAGCACCAGGCGGTAATGATGGGCTGGACCGGTGACAACGGGGATCCGGACAACTTCTTCGCCACCCTGTTCAGCTGCGCGGCGGCGAAAGACGGTTCTAACTACTCTCGCTGGTGCTACAAGCCGTTTGAAGATCTGATCCAGCCGGCGCGTGCGACCGACGATCACAACAAACGTATTGAACTGTACAAGCAGGCTCAGGTTGTTATGCACGATCAGGCTCCGGCGCTGATTGTTGCTCACTCCACCGTGTACGAGCCAGTGCGTAAAGAAGTGAAGGGCTACGTGGTAGATCCACTGGGCAAACACCACTTCGAAAACGTATCGGTTGAATAATAAGTAGGGTGTTCTCCCTCTCCCTCTGGAGAGGGCAGGGGTGAGGGGCGTGCATGCATCCCCTCACCCTAACTCTCTCCCGCTGGGAGAGGGAATTTACATTTGTGAGCAATACAGACGTCACGCCACTGGTCGTGCGTCATCAGAGAGAATCCGGGTTATGTTGCAGTTCATCCTCCGACGTCTGGGACTTGTCATCCCCACGTTTATCGGTATCACCCTTCTCACTTTTGCCTTCGTCCATATGATCCCCGGCGACCCGGTAATGATTATGGCGGGCGAGCGTGGTATTTCCCCTGAGCGCCATGCACAGCTGCTGGCGGAACTCGGTCTCGATAAGCCGATGTGGCAGCAGTACCTCCACTATATCTGGGGCGTGTTGCACGGTGATTTAGGGATTTCGCTGAAAAGCCGCCTTCCGGTGTGGGACGAGTTCGTGCCGCGTTTTAAAGCGACGCTGGAGCTTGGCGTCTGCGCCATGATTTTCGCCACTGCGGTGGGTATTCCTGTCGGGGTACTGGCTGCCGTCAAGCGTGGCTCTATTTTTGACCATACCGCCGTGGGCCTGGCGCTGACCGGCTACTCCATGCCTATCTTCTGGTGGGGCATGATGCTGATCATGCTGGTATCGGTGCAGCTTAACCTGACGCCGGTCTCCGGGCGCGTCAGCGATATGGTCTTCCTGGATGACTCCAACCCGCTCACCGGCTTTATGCTGATTGATACGGCTATCTGGGGCGAAGAGGGCAACTTCATTGATGCCGTGGCGCACATGATCCTGCCTGCCATGGTGCTGGGCACCATTCCTCTGGCGGTGATCGTGCGAATGACCCGTTCATCGATGCTGGAAGTGCTGGGTGAGGATTATATCCGCACCGCGCGCGCAAAGGGCCTGACGCGTATGCGCGTCATCATCGTTCATGCGCTGCGTAATGCCATGCTGCCGGTGGTGACCGTTATCGGTCTCCAGGTTGGGACGTTGCTGGCGGGGGCGATCCTGACCGAAACCATCTTCTCCTGGCCGGGCCTTGGACGCTGGCTGATTGACGCGCTGCAACGCCGTGACTATCCGGTTGTGCAGGGCGGTGTACTGCTGGTCGCGACGATGATTATCCTCGTCAACCTGCTGGTCGATTTGCTGTACGGCGTGGTGAACCCGCGTATTCGTCATAAGAAGTAAGGGACCATCATGTCACAAGTCACTCAAAATAAAGTGGTCGCTGCACCGGTTCCTATGACGCCGCTGCAGGAATTCTGGCACTACTTCAAGCGCAATAAAGGCGCGGTGGTAGGGCTGGTGTATGTCGTAATCATGATCCTGATTGCGGTGTTTGCGAATTTCCTCGCACCGTATAACCCGGCGGACCAGTTCCGCGATGCGCTGCTCGCGCCGCCTGCGTGGCAGGACGGCGGCAGCCTGGCGCACCTGCTTGGTACCGATGACGTGGGCCGCGACGTGCTGTCGCGTCTGATGTACGGCGCGCGCCTGTCGCTGCTGGTCGGCTGCCTGGTGGTGGTGTTATCCCTGATTATGGGGATCGTGCTGGGTCTGATTGCCGGTTACTTCGGCGGTATCGTTGATAATATCATCATGCGTATCGTTGACATCATGCTGGCGCTGCCAAGCCTGCTGCTGGCGCTGGTGCTGGTGGCGATCTTCGGCCCGTCGATAGGCAATGCCGCGCTGGCGTTGACCTTCGTGGCGCTCCCTCACTACGTGCGTTTAACCCGTGCGGCGGTGCTGGTGGAAGTGAACCGCGATTACGTCACCGCCTCTCGCGTGGCGGGTGCCGGTGCGATGCGCCAGATGTTCGTGAATATCTTCCCAAACTGCCTTGCGCCGCTGATTGTTCAGGCGTCGCTCGGTTTCTCTAACGCCATTCTTGATATGGCCGCTCTTGGCTTCCTGGGCATGGGTGCGCAGCCGCCAACACCGGAGTGGGGCACCATGCTCTCCGACGTGTTGCAGTTCGCACAAAGCGCCTGGTGGGTTGTCACCTTCCCGGGTCTGGCAATCCTGCTGACGGTGCTGGCATTTAACCTGATGGGTGATGGCCTGCGTGATGCGCTTGATCCCAAACTGAAGCAGTAAGAGGCACGAGATGGCGTTATTAAATGTAGATAAATTATCGGTGCACTTCGGCGACGAAGGCACCCCGTTTCGCGCCGTGGACCGCATCAGCTACAGCGTAAATCAGGGCGAAGTGGTTGGTATCGTCGGGGAGTCCGGCTCCGGTAAGTCAGTGAGCTCGCTGGCGATCATGGGGCTGATTGATTACCCGGGCCGCGTGATGGCGGAAAACCTGCAGTTCAACGGTCAGGATCTGAAGCGCATTTCTGAGAAACAGCGCCGCCAGCTGGTGGGCGCCGAAGTGGCGATGATTTTCCAGGATCCCATGACCAGCCTGAACCCCTGCTACACCGTTGGTTTCCAGATTATGGAAGCGATTAAGGTGCATCAGGGCGGGAATAAGAAAACCCGTCGCCAGCGCGCGATCGACCTGCTGAACCAGGTGGGTATTCCTGACCCGGCATCACGCCTGGACGTTTACCCGCACCAGCTCTCCGGTGGGATGAGTCAGCGCGTGATGATCGCGATGGCGATTGCCTGTCGACCAAAACTGCTGATTGCGGATGAACCGACGACGGCGCTGGATGTGACCATTCAGGCGCAAATCATCGAGCTGCTGCTGGAGCTGCAGCAGAAAGAGAATATGGCGCTGGTGCTGATTACGCACGATCTGGCGCTGGTGGCCGAAGCCGCGCACAAAATCATCGTGATGTATGCCGGCCAGGTGGTCGAGACCGGGAATTCACACGATATTTTCCGCGCGCCGCGTCACCCGTATACCCAGGCGCTTTTACGCGCGCTGCCGGAGTTTGCCCAGGACAAAGCGCGTCTGGCGTCGCTGCCGGGTGTGGTACCGGGTAAATATGACCGTCCGCAGGGCTGTCTGCTCAATCCGCGCTGTCCGTATGCAACGGACAAATGCCGGGCAGAAGAGCCTGAGCTGAACCAGCTTGCTGACGGCCGTCAGTCGAAATGCCACTACCCACTCGATGATGCCGGGAGGCCAACACTATGAGTACGCAACAGGCCACCACGCAACAGCCGCTGCTGCAGGCCATCGATCTGAAAAAATACTACCCGGTGAAGAAGGGACTGTTTGCCCCTGAACGCCTGGTGAAAGCGCTGGACGGCGTCTCTTTTAACCTCGAACGCGGTAAAACGCTGGCGGTGGTGGGGGAGTCAGGCTGCGGCAAATCCACGCTGGGCCGTCTGCTGACGATGATTGAAGTGCCGACCGGCGGGGAGCTCTACTATCAGGGGCAGGATCTGCTCAAGCACGATCCGCAGGCGCAGAAGCTGCGCCGCCAGAAAATCCAGATTGTGTTCCAGAACCCGTATGGTTCTTTGAACCCGCGTAAAAAAGTCGGGCAGATTCTGGAAGAGCCGCTGCTGATCAACAGTAATTTGAGTAAAGAGCAGCGCCGTGAAAAGGCGCTGGCGATGATGGCGAAGGTCGGCCTCAAAACCGAGCATTACGATCGCTATCCGCACATGTTCTCCGGCGGCCAGCGTCAGCGTATTGCGATCGCCCGCGGGCTGATGCTCGATCCGGACGTGGTGATTGCCGATGAGCCGGTCTCCGCGCTCGACGTATCCGTGCGTGCGCAGGTGCTGAACCTGATGATGGATCTCCAGCAGGAGCTGGGGCTGTCTTACGTGTTCATCTCCCACGACCTGTCGGTGGTAGAGCATATTGCCGATGAAGTGATGGTGATGTACCTGGGGCGCTGCGTGGAGAAGGGGACTAAAGACCAGATCTTTAATAACCCTCGTCACCCGTATACTCAGGCGCTGCTGTCTGCGACGCCGCGTCTGAACCCGGACGATCGTCGTGAGCGTATTAAGCTGACGGGTGAACTGCCAAGCCCGCTGAATCCGCCTCCGGGATGTGCATTCAATGCCCGCTGCAGTCGCCGCTTCGGTCCGTGCACCCAGCTCCAGCCGCAGCTGAAGGATTATGGCGGCCAGCTGGTTGCCTGCTTCGCGGTCGATCAGGATGAAAATGGCGAGAAGCCACAGGCATAACGAAAAAAACCGGCGTTAAGCCGGTTTTTTTTATGTCTGCTTGATTATTTCCGCAGGCGAATCTGGTCGACGGCGTGCTTCTCGCTCTTGGTGAGGATCAGGCTCGCACGCTCGCGCGTCGGCAGGATGTTCTCTTTGAGGTTCACGTAGTTGATCTCATTCCACAGCCCCGTGGCCACGCCGATCGCTTCTTCTTCAGAAAGCTGAGCATAGTGGTGGAAATAGGAATCCGGGTCGGTAAACGCCCCTTCGCGGAACTTCAGGAAGCGGTTGATGTACCAGTTTTGCAGCAGGTCTTCCGGCGCATCGACATAAATAGAGAAATCGACGAAATCCGAGACGAATACGTGATGCGGGTCGTGAGGATAGTCCATCCCGCTTTGCAGCACGTTCAGACCTTCCAGAATCAGGATGTCCGGCTGGACCACGGTTTTATCCCCACCCGGGATGCGATCGTAGATCAGGTGCGAATAGACTGGTGCAGTCACGTGCGGCACGCCGGATTTCAGGTCAGAGACAAATTTCACCAGCCGGTGCATATCGTAAGAGAGCGGGAAGCCCTTCTTCTTCATCAGCCCGCGTTCTTTTAACACCTCGTTCGGGTGCAGGAAGCCGTCGGTGGTAATCAGCTCCACGCTGCGGTGTTCCGGCCAGCGGCTCAACAGCGCCTGCAGGACGCGCGCGGTGGTACTTTTACCCACGGCCACGCTGCCTGCGATACTAATGATATAAGGAATACGTTGACCGTTCGTCCCGAGAAACTGCTCCAGCACGGCCTGACGACGCAGGTTCGAGCTGATATAGAAGTTAAGCAAGCGAGAGAGGGGGAGATAAATTTCTGCCACTTCTTCCAGGGACAGATCTTCGTTTATCCCTTTTAACCGTGCGATTTCACCTTCCGTCAGCGTCATAGGGACGGAATCACGCAGGGCAGCCCACTGGCTGCGGTTAAAGTGAAGATAAGGCGTCATTAACGTTTGCTCTTTTTTGCTCATAAGCATGCTTCAGTGAGCCAGTATCACACTGTCGGATCATGGCTCATCACACAGTTAATTTTGGACAATGGGCAGGAGGTTAACACCAGATGACGGGAATAATAAGAAAAAAGATGGAAAGCGCTGCGTTACGCGGAAGCCGTCACGCTACGGTGAATACGGTGCAAATCACGATGATATGTTGAATATTTGACCTCAAATGACTACTTTTACAGCGTCCGACACGCTCTTCGCATAAAATGTGAGCGAAAGAACGTTTTATGCAAATTTTTAGTTGCATGACCGCGCAGGTATCCATAGAATGCGCGCTACTTGATGCCGACTTAGCTCAGTAGGTAGAGCAACTGACTTGTAATCAGTAGGTCACCAGTTCGATTCCGGTAGTCGGCACCATCAAGTCCGGTGGGGTTCCCGAGCGGCCAAAGGGAGCAGACTGTAAATCTGCCGTCACAGACTTCGAAGGTTCGAATCCTTCCCCCACCACCACTTTCTGGCAGCGTAAATGCCGCCGGAGCTGGTTGGAAAAATTAGCCAGCTCAAACTGAAAAAGAGAGAAATCTCTTTTTTTGTTACAGAAAGAACTGGGTAGCCGAGTTTCAGGATGCGGGCATCGTATAATGGCTATTACCTCAGCCTTCCAAGCTGATGATGCGGGTTCGATTCCCGCTGCCCGCTCCAATACGTGCTGATATGGCTCAGTTGGTAGAGCGCACCCTTGGTAAGGGTGAGGTCCCCAGTTCGACTCTGGGTATCAGCACCACTTCACTTCTCCTTCCCGTTTCTCTCTGTTTCAATTTTACTGTATTCAACAATTCAGGCATTTCGCCTGGTTGATGTGGTGATATCACCGATTTATCCGTGTCTTAGAGGGACAATCGATGTCTAAAGAAAAGTTTGAACGTACAAAACCGCACGTTAACGTCGGTACTATCGGCCACGTTGACCATGGTAAAACAACGCTGACCGCTGCAATCACTACCGTTCTGGCAAAAACCTACGGTGGTTCTGCTCGTGCATTCGATCAGATCGATAACGCGCCAGAAGAAAAAGCTCGTGGTATCACCATCAACACCTCTCACGTTGAGTACGACACCCCGACTCGCCACTACGCACACGTAGACTGCCCAGGCCACGCCGACTATGTTAAAAACATGATCACCGGTGCTGCGCAGATGGACGGCGCGATCCTGGTTGTTGCTGCGACTGACGGCCCAATGCCTCAGACTCGTGAGCACATCCTGCTGGGTCGTCAGGTAGGCGTTCCTTTCATCATCGTGTTCCTGAACAAATGCGACATGGTTGATGACGAAGAGCTGCTGGAACTGGTAGAGATGGAAGTTCGTGAACTGCTGTCTCAGTACGATTTCCCGGGCGACGATACTCCAATCGTTCGTGGTTCTGCTCTGAAAGCGCTGGAAGGCGACGCAGAGTGGGAAGCGAAAATCATCGAACTGGCTGGCTTCCTGGATTCTTACATCCCAGAACCAGAGCGTGCGATTGACAAGCCATTCCTGCTGCCAATCGAAGACGTATTCTCCATCTCCGGTCGTGGTACCGTTGTCACCGGTCGTGTAGAGCGCGGTATCATCAAAGTTGGCGAAGAAGTTGAAATCGTTGGTATCAAAGAGACTGCGAAGTCTACCTGTACTGGCGTTGAAATG
>NZ_JBLKCZ010000070.1:0-3242 GCF_047530595.1 Enterobacter sp. 01-M-02-SI-ECC
CGCGAGCTCGGTATCAGCAAGAATACCGTCGCTGACATCGTGCAACGACACAGAGCTAACGCTTAGGGTGTCATTTCGCCCTCAGCCGGAACCGACCCCGAATAGGTTTCGTCGCGGATGTGCCAGGCTTGCAGCCAGGACAGCTTGGCGTAGGTCAGGCCGGGGCTCGACTCGGCCATCTTGGTCAGCCCGAGGTTGATCGCATCACCGAGGATTGCGGACAGCAGCAACGTCCTGTCTTTGGCCTCGGCCCCGTCCTTCAAGTGGGTGAAGTGGCGGCTGAAGCCCGTCCAGTCGTCCACGTCCATCAGCAGTTCGGTGATCTTGATGCGCGGCAGTAACTGGCTGGTTTGGTCGATCAGCGCCTGCGCCCGATCCGGCACCGCCGCATCCAGCGGGGTGATTTTCAGCCCTGACTCGGTGAGGATGGCATCGGGCAGCTCGTTGTCCTTGGCCAGGCGGGTGACGGTGGCCAACTGCTCGTCCAGCAGCTGCAAACGCTCTTCCAGGTACTGGTCGCTGTTCGGGTTGATCGCCAGGGGCAGGGCCTGCTCGCGCTTGAGTGCGGCGAACTTCTCGGCCGGCAGCAGGTAGTCGTCGAAGTCGCGGAACTGCCGCGAGCCCTTGACCCAGATGTCGCCGGAGCGCAGGGCGTTCTTCAGCTCGGACAGGGCGCAGATTTCGTAGAATTTCCGGTCGAGGCCTTCCGGGGTGATCACCAGCGGCTTCCAGCGCGGCTTGATGAAGGCCGTGGGTGCATCGGCCGGCACCTTGCGCAGGTTGTCGGCGTTCATCTCACGCAGGGTCTGCACGGCTGCCAGCACGCCTTGCGCGGCCGGCGCGGCGCGCAGTTCCAGCACCTCCAGCAAGGCCGGCGTGTAACGGCGCAGGGTGGCGAAGTTCTCGCCGACCAGGTGCAGGTGGTCGAAGCCTTCCGGCCGGGCCAGCAGCTCGGCCTCGCTGACGCTCTCGGTGAACTCGTCCCAGGGAATCACCGCCTCGATGGCGGCATAGGGGTCGCTGCCGCTTTCCTTCGCTTCCAGCAGCGCCTGGCCGATCCTGGAGTACAGGCGCACCTTGTCGTTGATCGCCTTGCCCTGCTTCTGGAACTGCTGCTGATGCTTGTGCTTCGCGCCGCTGAACAGCTTGACCAGGATGCGGTCATGCAGATCGACCAGCTCATCGATCACGGTCGCGGTGCTCTCCAGCACCACGGCGGCCAGGGTCGCGTAGCGGCGCTGCGGCTCGAACTTACCGAGGTCTTTGGGCGTCATCTGCCCACCCTCGCGGGCCAGCTTGAGCAGGCGGTTCTGGTGGATGTGCCGGCCCAGGCCTTCGGGCAAGTCCACCAACTGAAATGTCTTCAGCCGCTCGATGTGTTCCAGCATGTGCCGAGAGTTGGGTTTCAGCGGTGCCTGGCGCAGCCAGGTCAACCAGGTGATGCTGCTGCCGGCCTTGAGCTTCAACAGCTCGTCCAGCTTGGCCCGATGCGAGTCCGTGAGTGGTTCGACCAGGGCGCGGTAGACCCGCCGATTGGCTCGCGCAATGGCTTCCGAGCAGGCCCGGTCAATCACGCTCAGCGCCGGCAGGATGCGTCGTTTCTGCCGTAGGCTCTCCAGGGCCTGACCGGCCAGCAGCAAGCCTTTGTCGGTCTGCTGGGCCAGCTCGGTTAGCTCGCGCACCAGGGCGCGGAAGTCGGACAGGCCGAACGGGGCCAGTTGCAGGTAGGTGCGCAGTTCCTGGGCATGCTCGCGACGGGTCACGTCGCGCTCGCCGTACTTTGCCCAGCTCGCCGGCTCGGCCTGGACTTGCTTCGCCACCCACAGGATGACCGGCTCGGGCAGCTCGCTGTCGGTTCCCAGCGCGTAACCGGGGTAGCGCAGCAGGCAGAGCTGCACGGCGAAGCCGAGGCGGTTGGCGTCGCCGCGTCGCTGGCGGATCAGCGACAGGTCGGAGTCGTTGAAGGTGTAGTAGCGGATCAGGTCATCCTGGCTTTCCGGCAGCGCAAGCAGGGTGTCCCGCTCCGTGGCCGAGAGGATCAAGCGACGCGGCATGTGTCAGTCGTCCGTGCGGAGGTACTGGTAGAGGGTTTCCCGGCTGATGTTGAACTCGCGGGCAAGCTGCGCCTTGGGCTCGCCGGCCGTCGCTCGCTGCCGCAGGGTAGCAGCCTGCTCATCGGACAGGGCTTTCTTGCGGCCCCGGTACGCGCCACGCTGCTTGGCCAAGGCGATGCCCTCACGCTGCCGCTCGCGGATCAGGGCGCGCTCGAACTCAGCGAAGGCCCCCATCACCGACAGCATCAGGTTGGCCATCGGCGAGTCCTCGCCAGTGAACACCAGGCCCTCCTTCAGGAACTCGATGCGCACGCCGCGCTGAGTCAGCTTCTGTACCAAGCGACGCAGGTCATCGAGGTTGCGGGCCAGCCGATCCATGCTGTGCACCACCACTGTATCGCCTTCGCGGACGAAGCTCAGCAGCGCTTCGAGCTGGGGGCGCTGGGTGTCCTTGCCCGATGCCTTGTCGGTGAACACCTTGCTCACCTGGGTTTGTTCCAGCTGGCGTTCCGGGTTCTGGTCAAAGCTGCTGACCCGGACGTAGCCGATGCGGTGCCCCTGCACGATGTCTCCTTGGTTGAAGGCGGCTTAAGTGCACTTTCTGTTCCGTTGTGCCTCAAAGCCCATTTCTGTCAGGCTGAAATCTATAACCTTCGCGGGCATGTGTCAAAAAATGGGAAAGCAGACTCTATTCTGACGAAGCGGCGCGGCCCTGCCTGACATCAAGTTAGGGTATGCCTCAACCTGACGGCGGCGAATCACAAGCGTCCGGTTTGACGCTGGTTTCGGTCGCAGTGCTGGCCCGCGCCTGGAAGCGCTGATAGCACTCCAGCCCGCAGAAATGCTCCACGTACTCGGCCCCTTCCGGCGTGAAGGCGGCATCGAGCGGGATTTCCTTGCAGCACACGCAGCAACTGGTGCTCGGTTCATTGGCGTTCATGGTGGTGTTCCTCCATTGGTTGACGAAGCCGACGAAGGCCGCCGCCGGCATCGGCCTGGCGAACAGGAAACCCTGCACCGTGTCGCAACCCGCCTGCCGCAACCACGCAAGGCAGTCGGGTGTTTCCACACCCTCGGCTACCACCTCCATTGTCGTTTTCAGAAGACGGCTGCACTGAACGTCAGAAGCCGACTGCACTATAGCAGCGGAGGGGTTGGATCCATCAGGCAACGACGGGCTGCTGCCGG
>NZ_JBLKCZ010000071.1:0-3239 GCF_047530595.1 Enterobacter sp. 01-M-02-SI-ECC
AATGGGGTTCTAGGGATTTTCCGTCCAAAAACGACAAAGTGCTCTGGAGGCCGCGCCGTCCGTGGCCTCCAGAGGGGTATTACTTTTCGCTGACGGGTAAATATCCCTCGATTGAGCGCATAAGCTCCTCCAGATCTGGCAATTTTTCGCTCAATTCGAAGTGGTAAGTCCCCTTGAGGTTAATGTTGTGCCAGGCCACAGGGGATGCCTGTTTGACGATATCTATTCTCTTGGTATCTCCTTGGTATTCGAAGCTGGTCAACAGCTGGCTGAGTATCCTGGAGTTGAAGTAAACGATGGCATTGGTGACCAGGCGAGCGCACTCATTCCATAGCTGGATTTCTTCGTCTGAACTGCCCCGGAACTGATCCCCATTGACGCTGCTCACGGCCCGACGCAGTTGGTGATAGGCCTCTCCCCGGTTCAGCGCGCGCTGAACATAGTTTCTTAAACTGGCATCATCGATGTAGCACAGTAGATAATTCGCTTTCACCAGGCGATTGTATTCCGTCAGGGCTTCCAGCAGCGGGTGATTGCGCTTGTACTCCGAGAGCTTTCTCACCAAGGTGGCTTGCGTTGTTTTCCGCTGCTTAAGTGATACTGCAATCCGTTGGATGGTATCCCAGTGCTGCGCAATACGATGGGTATTGATTGGCTTTTTTAAGCACAGCTGAATTCGGTGTTCTTTGTCTTCCTTGACATCAAACATGTCATTGATCACTTTGCCAACCTGGGCATAGCGTGGGGCAAACTGGTATCCGAACAGATCCAGTAACGCGAAGTTCACATGGTTCACCCCATGGGTATCGGTTGAGAGCACATCCGGAATGATGTCTGACGTATTGCTCATCAACAAATCAAAGATGTAGTGCGATTCATGTTCGTTGGCGCCGATCACTCTGGCGTTGATCGCAGCGTGATTGGCGATCAAGGTCATGGCAGAAACACCTTTTTGAGTGCCAAAGTACTTCGACGAATAACGGGTTTTGAAGGTCTCGCGCCGGGCTTCGAACTTTTGACCATCGGCACTGGCGTGGATCACATCTTCCTGGATGTTGTAGTACCGGAAGATGGGTAGCTTGGCTGTCGCGTTATTGATGTTGTCGTTAGCAGCATTCAATGTTTCCAGGCGAAGATAGTTCGCCTGGATAGTGCTGAGCTGATCATAGGTACGATCAGAGATCTGTGCCATGCCGTAAATGCCTTGATTGGTTGCATTGCCGACCAGAATTGCCAACAGGTCATATTCATGGGAACGGCTTCTGGATTGGGAACCCAGCACATGAGCGAAGCAGTCAATGAAACCGGTGTCACGATCAACCATGCGCAGTACATCCGCAATCCCCGTTGTGGGAATTTGCTGGAAGAAGGGATTGTTGACCAGATGATGTTTGCTGGCCGAAGGCAGGCGCCAGAAGCGTTTACCCTGCGGATTACGCAAGATGATATTCCGGTTGTCTTCCTGTTCAAGATATTCGCCGACTTCGTACAAACGGGTATCCAATTCCATGGCCATCTGTTTGATCAGCTTTTCAGGCTCCTCCGCTAATTTTGTAAAATGGCTCTGTTGAAGCAGCGTATATTTGTTTTTTCGCCAATGTTCCCCGTCGATCAGGTCGGCGTCGAGTGCCCGGTATTTAGTGATATCAGGCAGCGTCAGCTGGCCATTCAGGCGATCAGGAATCTGTTGATAGAGGAACCACTCATAACGATCGATCAGGATATTCCCTTCACCATCCAGCAGGAATTCACGTGATTTTTTGGAAAGGAGTCTGGTGTCGGCAGTTTGCAACTGAGCGTCCTGGCCGTTGAGTTCGTTTTGTGTTTTCGCCAAGGCGGCCGCTAAGTGCTGGGTGCCGTCGCAGCCTTCGAAGCGCAGACATAGGAACAACTCTCGCAGCAAACCTTTCCGCAGACTTTCTTTCTCGTCGCAGTACTGCCACATGGCTTCATCGACCGATCGTCGCTGCTCGTTCAGGAAGAGACATACAGATTCCAGATCCCTTTTGGTCAGCAGGCTCAGTGCTTGCTGTCTTACTGTTGCAAACGGTAGTTGCAGATCAATGCTGTCATCAATGAACAGGTGCAGTACTTCAGCTGCCTTGCTGACATTTTTAGCTGCTTTTTGCCAATCCTTAAACACCGCTTCCTGCGCATAATCCTTTGCCTTCTGTTTGGTCTGTCTGACATGATGCACAAAGCCATCGGCAATACGTTCCAGCGCTTGCTGCCATCGCGTTTGAAGATAGCACAATAAATACAGCCATTGGCTGCCTACGGTTTGACGTTTCAGTTTGGCACCGTAGTAGTCGACTTTCTCTGCCAGGTGTTGCAGATTTTTCTGCGACAGTGATAGCGTGCTCAACAGCAGATCCACTTCCGGCATCCAATGCTGGATATGGCGATAGACAATCAGTTCTTTCTCCAACTCGGTTCCGGTGAAGTTACGAGCCGATTGTCGCAACTGTCGGAACGGCAGTGGACCTGTGCCGTTCACGAGCTCCGCCAGTGCTTGCTTAAGACCGCGTGACATTGCACGCTCAAGGTGCGCGGCCATGTGTTCCTGTTCGTCTCCCACCACCTGACTGATGATCTTTTGCAGCGTGCTGTAGGCAGGGATTGCGATCTTCTGCCCCGAACAATATTCATTGGCCGCATCGAAGAGGTGCCTAGGCGCTGTCCAGGCTCTGGCTTGCTGGGATAAGTAATCTCTCAACGCCGCTCCATGGTCTTTGACATTCCAGCGCTGGTAGTTGCAGAGCTGGAAAACACGTTGGTAAATCCGTTCGTTCTCTTTTGGCGTGAGATTAAAGGGTCTACAGCCTGGGCCTGGTAGAACGGTTTGATAAACGTATTTGAGGTCCTGCTTGATCTGATGAAAGCCGGGATTCAGCACCACCGGCTTGGCTTTGAAATAGCCCAGCAGTACCACCAGCATGTAACGCTGGCCCCGATGACGGAGGCTTTTAGCGATCGCCAGTTCCTTATCGTTCAGCGAGAAAAAGAAGCGTTGGTCGGCGGAGGTGAAAGCGGGGGGTCCATATAACTCATCTTGTTCTGCCTCGGACAAGATTTGGACACGTTCTTCGAATGCCATGGATTTAGCCCAAAAAGACTAAATCTTACTCAAACAGAGCCCAAATAGGGATCTCGAAAAAAGTAATACCCCTCTGGAGGCCACAGACGGCGGGGCCTCCAGAGCACTTTGTCGTTTTTGGACGGAAAATCCCTAGAACCCC
>NZ_JBLKCZ010000072.1:0-3187 GCF_047530595.1 Enterobacter sp. 01-M-02-SI-ECC
GATCGATACCAATAAGCGCAATGTTTTCCATGATGGTTCTCCGAATGAAAGCCTGTCCTCAGCA
Source organism: Enterobacter sp. 01-M-02-SI-ECC (assembly GCF_047530595.1). Lineage (NCBI taxonomy): Bacteria > Pseudomonadati > Pseudomonadota > Gammaproteobacteria > Enterobacterales > Enterobacteriaceae > Enterobacter > Enterobacter sp. 01-M-02-SI-ECC. The sequence continues at coordinate 65 of NZ_JBLKCZ010000072.1, forward strand.
TAGTACTGGGAAGGAGGGAGTGACCATCTCATTAAATAAAGCACGCTAAGCCGGTTGCAGCGGCCGTAGCGGCCTGAACTTGCCCGCGCCGATCTTGGCGCTGCTGCGCCAGAGGTAATCGCCGGTCAGGTTGATGTGCTCCCAGCCGAGCGGCGACAGGTACTGCAACAGGCCGTCATCGACGGCTTGACCGTGGCCACGCAAGGCGTTCGCGGCCCGCTCCAGATAGACCGTGTTCCATAGCACGATGGCCGCCGTCACCAGGTTGAGGCCGCTGGCCCGGTAGCGCTGCTGCTCGAAGCTGCGGTCGCGGATTTCCCCCAGGCGGTTGAAGAACACGGCGCGGGCCAGCGCGTTGCGCGCCTCGCCTTTGTTCAGCCCGGCATGCACGCGGCGGCGCAGCTCGACGCTTTGCAGCCAGTCCAGGATGAACAGTGTGCGCTCGATGCGTCCCAGCTCACGCAGGGCGACGGCCAGGCCGTTCTGGCGCGGGTAGCTGCCAAGCTTCCTGAGCATCAGCGAGGCCGTCGCCGTGCCCTGCTTGATCGAGGTGGCCATCCGCAGGATTTCATCCCAATGGGCGCGGACGTGCTTGATGTTGAGCGTGCCGCCGATCATCGGTTTCAACGCCTCGTAGGTGGCATCGCCCTTCGGGATGTAGAGCTTGGTGTCGCCCAGGTCACGAATGCGCGGGGCGAAGCGGAAGCCCAGCAGGTGCATCAACGCGAAGACGTGGTCCGTGAACCCTGCCGTGTCGGTGTAGTGCTCCTCGATCCGCAGGTCGGATTCGTGATACAGCAGGCCGTCGAGCACGTAGGTCGAGTCGCGCACGCCGACGTTCACGACCTTGGTGTGGAACGGCGCGTACTGGTCGGAGATATGGGTGTAGAACGTCCGCCCTGGGCTGCTGCCGTATTTCGGATTGATGTGGCCGGTGCTCTCGGCCTTGCTGCCGGTGCGGAAGTTCTGGCCGTCCGACGATGACGTGGTGCCGTCGCCCCAGTGCTCGGCGAAGGGATGTCGGAACTGCGCGTTGACCAGCTCGGCCAGTGCCGCCCCGTAGGTTTCGTCGCGGATGTGCCAGGCTTGCAGCCAGGCCAGCTTGGCGTAGGTCGTGCCGGGGCACGATTCCGCCATCTTGGTCAGGCCCAGGTTGATCGCGTCGGCGAGGATCGTGGTCAGCAACAGGTTTTTGTCCTTGGCCAGGTCGCCTGACTTCAGGTGGGCGAAGTGCCGGGTGAAGCCCGTCCATTCGTCTACCTCCAGCAGCAATTCGGTGATCTTGACGTGCGGTAGGATCATCGCCGTCTGGTCGATCAGGGCCTGTGCGGTATCGGGCACCGCCGCATCGAGCGGCGTGATCTTCAGGCCCGACTCCGTGATGATGGCGTCCGGCAGCTCGTTGGCCAGCGCCATGCGGTTGACGGTGGCGAGCTGCGTTTCCAGCAGCGTCAGCCGGTCATGCAGGTACTGGTCGCAATCGGTGGCCACGGCCAGCGGCAATTCGCTGGCCTGCTTGAGGCTGGCGAATTTCGCGGGCGGCACCAGGTAGTCCTCGAAGTCCTTGAACTGGCGCGAGCCTTGCACCCAGATGTCGCCGGAGCGCAGCGCGTTCTTCAGCTCCGACAGCGCGCACAGTTCGTAGTAGCGCCGGTCGATGCCGGTGTCGGTCATCACCAGCTTCTGCCAGCGCGGCTTGATGAACTCGGTCGGCGCGTCGGTGGGCACCTTGCGGGCGTTGTCGCTGTTCATGCTGCGCAGCACCTCGATGGCGTCGAGTACGTCCTTGGCGGCGGGCGCGGCCCGCAACTTGAGCACGTCGAGAAATTCCGGCGCGTAGCGGCGCAGCGTGGCGTAGCTCTCGCCGATGCGGTGCAGGAAATCGAAGTCCTCGGGTTGCGCGAGCCGCTGCGCTTCGGTGACGCTCTCGGCGAAAGCATCCCAGGACATGACGGCCTCGATGGCGGCGAACGGATCGCGGCCCGCTTGCTTGGCCTCGATCAGCGCCTGGCCGATGCGCCCGAACAGCCGCACCTTGGCATTGATCGCCTTGCCGGATGCCTGGAACTGCTGCTGATGCTTGTTCTTGGCGGCATTGAACAGCTTGCCCAGGATGCGGTCATGCAGGTCGATGATTTCGTCGGTGACGGTGGCCATGCCCTCGATGGCGAGCGCCACCAGGGTCGCGTAACGCCGCTGCGGCTCGAACTTCGCCAGGTCGGCGGGCGTCATCTGGCCGCCCTCGCGGGCGATCTTGAGCAGCCGGTTCTGGTGAACCAGCCGCTCGATGCCGGAGGGCAGGTCGAGCGCCTGCCACGCCTTGAGGCGTTCGATGTGTTCCAGCATGTGCCGCGAGTTCGGTTTGACCGGGGATTGCCGCAGCCAGGCCAGCCACGTCGTCTTGCCGTTGTCGCGGCGCTTGAGCAGATCGTCGAGGCGACGGCGATGCACGTCCGTCAGCGGCTCAGCCAAGGCGTCGTAGAGACGCCGGTTGGCGCGGGTAATCGCTTCGGCGCTCGCCCGCTCGACGGCGTTGAGGGCGGGCACAATGACCGACTGCCGCCGCAGGTGCTCGATCAAGGCTCTGGCCAGCACGATGCCCTTGTCGGTTTGCATGGCCAGCTCGGTCAGCAACTGGACAGCCTGCCGGTAGTGGCCAATCGTGAACGGCTGGAAGCCGAACACCGTTTGCAGCTCGACCAGGTGCTCGCGTCGGGTCTGCTCACGCTGCCCGTACTCGTCCCAGCTTTCGATGCCGACCTTGAGCTGGTTGGCGACCAGTCTCAGCAATGGCGGGAACGGTGGCTCATCAGCGCCAAGGATGACGCCGGGAAAGCGCAGGTAGCAGAGCTGCACCGCGAAGCCCAGCCGATTGGCCGGGCCGCGCCGCTGCCGGATGATGGAGAGGTCGCTTTCGCTGAACGTGTAGTGACGGATCAACTCATCCTTGGTGTCCGGCAACGCCAGCAGGCTTTCGCGCTCGGCGGCGGAGAGGATCGAACGGCGGGGCATGCGGTTTCCTTCTTCTTGAAATTCTATTCTTGATTGCATATCATCTCAACGAGTTTCGATAAGAAAGGATGCGCATGCGACCGTCTGTTGTGCTTGACATGAAGCGAAGCG
>NZ_JBLKCZ010000073.1:0-2975 GCF_047530595.1 Enterobacter sp. 01-M-02-SI-ECC
CTAATGCTGCATTCTGGACAGGAATTTGATGAATATCTAACCAATTCATTTTCGCGAGAACAACGAATAACCACTCCCGAATCATGAAGCCATGTCTTAACGAAAATATGGCTAACTCATAGCAAAAAAAAAGCCCCCTAAGGGCTTTTTTTTGTACCTGACGGTCAGACCGATTAAACATAACATCCCTTGCCCGCACCCCCGCAGGCGCCCTCAGCGCAATCCTGCTGCATCAGGGCCGTTTCCAGCACCTTTCCTCACCAGTATCCCGGAAAAACGCCCCTGATGATTTCTGCGCGACTGCATGGCTATGCACGCAGGTGAATGGCAGGTGATTTCGCAGCGTCAGCACCACTAAACCGCCAAAAGCCAAAATCAGCGGCGCGGCGCGCGCGGACGTGACCAGGCAAAATCGGACTGCTGCCGCTCATCCTCACGTAATGCACGCTGGCGGTCGGCGTAACGCTGCAACTCAATTTGCGCACGCGCTCTGTTCAGGACGATGTGCCGGTTAGGCTGATTTAGCTTTTTACCTGACGCTCTTTCAGCTGCGGCAACAGCATCATCAAGAAATTTTTTCTCTGCAGGCGTCAAGTTTGTCAGTCTGGCCATAACGTTCTCCAGTCAGAATAAATCAGCACAGTCTGCCAGACACAGTAGAAACGATGAAGCGCCAGCGACGGTGAAAGGCAGTCAGAAACGGTGAACGGGAGCGGATTTTAATCCGGTGCCGTGAGGCGTTGGACAAGCCGCAGGCGCGTCATTAGCTTTTAGCCGGTTTCGGGGCGCAGCCCTGAACCAGTCACGTAGCGCTAGCGGAGTGTATACTGGCTGACTATGTTGGCACGGATGTGGAAATCAGTGAAGTGCTTCATGTAGCAGGAGAAAAAAGGCGGCACCAGCGCGTCAGCAGGATATGTAGTACAGGATATATTCCGCTTCCTCGCTCACTGACTCGCTGCGCTCGGTCGTTCGGCTGCGGCGAGCGGTGCCGGCTTACAGGCGGGGCGGAAATTTCCTGGGAGATACCAGGAAGGAGCTTAACAGGGAAGAGATAAGGCCGCGGCGAAGCCGTTTTTCCATAGGCTCCGCCCCCCTGACAAACATCATGAAATCTGACGCTCAAATCAGTGGTGGCGAAACCCGATGCGGCTTAAAGATACCAGGCGTTTCCCCCTGGTGGCTCCCTCGTGCTCCCCCGCATTCCTGCCTTTCGGTTTACCGGTGTCACTCCGCTGTTATGGCCGCGGTTTCTCATTCCACGCCTGACACTCAGTTCCGGGAAGGCAGTTCGCTCCAGGATGGACTGTATGCACGAACCCCCCGTTCAGTCCGACCGCTGCGCCTTATCCGGTAACTATCAACTTGAGTCCAACCCGGAAAGACACGACTAATCGCCATTGGCAACGGCCATTGGCAAACAGGATGTGCGAGAGATGTCTCAAGAGTTCTTGAAGTGGCGGCCTTAGTGAGGCTACACTGAAAGGACAAATTTGGTGACATGTCTCGCACAAGACTGTTACCACGGTTAGGGGATCTGCCAGGATTACCTAACCTTCGAAAAACCACCTGCCAGGGTGGTTTTTTCGTTTACAGGGCAAGAGATTACGCGCGGAAAAAAAGGATCTCAAGAAGATCCTTTATAAATTAGACATCCAACCTCACAAAGAGGAATACTTAAATCATCTTGGTATATGTATCGGCCGGATTACATCTCATATAAGCCTCCTCCCCGCCTGACACCACACTTTGACCATAGCACCTCGCGCCTAACTCGATATACAGCCCACCATCAAGCCTCTTTTCACATAAAAAATGACCTATAGTTAGATGGTTAGTGACCAAAACTGATATGGATAAAAGGAGCTGGCTTTGAAAAAGATTTTTGTTTCAGTGTTCGCAGCGGCAGTTGCGCTTTCAGCCCTCACCGGCTGCACGCGCACAAGCTATGCCATACACACCAATGACGGTCGCACTATTGTCAGCGACGGCAAACCTAAAGAATCAGACTCAGGCCTGCTTGGCTATACAGACGCGAATGGTGTCAAACAGCAGATCAATAAAACCGACGTTAAAGAAGTCTCCGAAATTCCGCACTGAGCATCTTCTCCGAAAAAGGCCGCTAATGTGGCCTTTTTCTTTACCTGTGGTTCTCCGCCAAAATCCCAGCAAATTGCATCACCAAAGCTAAAAGCTTTCAGGGTTGTCTAAAAAGCACAAGACATAAGAGGAAGTGCGGTATTTTATAATCAAGCCCCCAAGAATTTACCATAACATCCGTTGCCCGCACCGCCTGAGACGCGTTCAGCGCGTTCCTGACGAAACCATGACAAAAACCACAACAAACCACCCCGGAACCCGTCAGAAACGCGCCTGTTAAATTTTAACGGCATGCATGACTATGCACCAGAATGACGCCATGCTCTTTTCACGCAAAAATCATCACCAGACGGGGAAAATCACCAGTGACCAGACAGGAATCCGCCGCCCTCAATATGGCCAAATTTATCCGCGCACAGACACTTCTCCTCCTTGAGCGGCTCGAGCAGATGGATCTGGATGAGGCTGCCGGCTGCTGTGAGCACCTGCACGATCAGGCCGAAGCGCTTTACGCCATGCTGAACGCACAGATAGGCGAGGAAAATGCGTGAAAATCGGTGAACGGGTGCGCAATTCAGTGAGCGGCCGTGAGGCGATGGCGGGGTGTCGGGGCGCAGCCCTGACCAGGGTATTTGTGATGCCGCCGCGTGCGCGGTATTACAAATGCACATCCTGTCCCGGAACGGACACCGGGAAACAGCAAAAAAAACCGGGCGGCACGCCCGGAACTCAATCAAGTTAGATTAGATTACTCTCACTCGTCCATAACAGCATCATGGGGTCGGTTCCGGCTGAGGGCGAAATGACACCCTAAGCGTTAGCTCTGTGTCGTTGCACGATGTCAGCGACGGTATTCTTGCTGATACCGAGCTCGC
>NZ_JBLKCZ010000074.1:0-2926 GCF_047530595.1 Enterobacter sp. 01-M-02-SI-ECC
TAGTGCGCTGGGATATCACTCTCCGAGAGAATACCGGCGGCAGCGGGCATCGTTAACTTAAGATACAAAAGCTGTCCGGAAATGGCGGGTCAAGATCACAAACCTCTTTCAACTGACACACCTGCTTAAAATGGAGAAAAAATGTCCTACATGCTTTCGCTAAGCGAACAGACAAAACTGAACGCTTTCCTGTCAGGGATCCTAGATGATTACAAGACTGGGGTTATCACTCAGATACAAGCTGTTGGTAAAATCGGTAACGTGTTTTCTGCTCTGGAAAGTGGAGACTCAAAAAAGGTAGTGCATTTGTTGACTGAAGGACGAAAACTCCTGCCGACGGGCTGAATGTCCGCAGAAGTTCTACTGTGCCAGGGGATACAGAGAAGTGTATCAACCTGGCTTCATTTATCATGATGTTTTTCTGCTACGCGGCTGTTTTGACTTTCCAGTACCTCCCCCTGCCATTGCACCAGTCAATGTATCAATGGTGCCTTTTAGGGATTCTGAGATTGTTTTCTCCGCCTCCAGGGAAGCTTCCAGCTTCATTACTTTGGCCTGGAGCGTTTTGAGTTCATTGATTTGTTCAGCCACTTCCGCTTCATAGCCCTGGCTGACCAAAGTTACTTTATTCAGGTCGGCGCTCAGCGACTCGTTTAGTTTATGGAGTTCAGTAAGCTCGGCATTCACCGCCACCAGGTCACCCTCCTTCCCGGATAGTGCACTTTTCAGCTCAGAACAAAGGGTCTGTGCAGCAATAAATTCCTGTTCAAACCTGTCCCTCTCTGCCTTTGTATCTGACACTGTCTGACTTAACTGGTCGCATTGTCTTAAAAGACCAGCATTATCAGAACGCTGAGAGTTGATCTCTTCGTTCAGTTTTTTTTGATATTCAAGGTGACCAGCGATCTCTGTTTTACGTTCAGCCAGTTGCTGGGAGAGTGAGTCATTAGACTGCTGTGCGAGGCTTAATTCATGCCGTGTGCTATCTAACTGGTGATGGCAGGTTTCGAGTTCTGCTTCGGCAACATTCAGCCTTGTTTCTAACTCCTTGACGGTACTGTCCCGGATCTCTAATCGACCCTGTAGCGCCTGATTCTCAAGTTTCAGCTCATCCATATCGGTAGCGCTTTGCTCAAGCCGCTGTAACAGCTGCGTTACCTCCTCCTCCAGCTGCATGCTACGTGCTTCAGCTTTTTTAACACTATCATTCTGTATTGCGGTATAGCTTCTACGGTAGTGCCAGGTGATGTACGAGATAATATCGCCGAGTGCAACCTTTACCTCATCGGGTATATCCAGGTAACGGGCCTCTTCAGGAACCTCTTTAACATACTTCTGGTACTCCGCGAACATCTCCTGTGACCTTGCAAACGAGCCGCCAACAGCGTTTCTGAGCCAGTGAACTTTGAAGCTCAGATCGATATTTTCCGGGTTAATTTCTTTCTCTTTGCACAGACGTTCGATTGCATTGAAGTAATCGATCATCGCGATAGATGAGTGCCTTGAACGACCCATTTCCTTTGATTTTTCAGTGGATTCGCTGCGGATGTCATTCTGCACCTCTGGCGGGGTAGCATCGTTCAGGCTTTTTTCTTTATCATTTTCGATCATCATTTTTTTCCTGCGGCCGGAAGCTGGTTTGCAAAATAAATGCTGATAAGATCGTTCAGAGCATTCAGAAGCGAGATACTGTCGATGCAAATGTGAACGTTTCCATTCTCAAACAGGCGACACCGCCAGCCATTCTCATCACTGACCTCGCCTGTGAATTCTGTATTTCTCATGGCCGTCAGCCTGTCGACCATACTCAGCCCACCGCCGGTTGCAGGTGTTGGAGTATCAGAACAGATGCATACAATATTCTCAAAGTCGCGTAAACAAAAGTGATTGTCCTGCGAGAAACCGTTGTACCTCAGCACTTTCACACCAGGAAAAATCCCCCGAAGAACAAGCTTTTTTGGCATTGTATATTGCCTGGCATTGCTTTTGAAACTTCGGTCTAGCTTGTTGAGAACATCAACGAAACCTTCTGCAAGCGTGTCTCGTCTGTTAGCCAGTGCATGCTGTAATGTTCCCTTAACAATCTCCAGGGAAGCGACGGGCGGATCCGTACGTAGGGATTCGTTAAAGGCTTCTTTTTGCTTATGGTTCCAGTACCGGTCCATACCTGTTTCTTCAAAGAGCCTTTTCCACGTTTTACGGTCAATTTCCTTACGCCCCTCCTCGATGGTGCGATCCAGTGACGACGGAAGACCAAATGCGTTGGGCTGCATAATTCTGCTGGTGAAGAGAGAGAAACCGCACAGTTCCGACGCTTCCGAGATTAACCGCATCCCTTCTTCGAATTTCTGCATGGCCATATCCCGGGCGCTGATGAGCCGCCCTGTCCGGCTCGCCGGTACTGGCTCAGAACCCTGGTTATGAGTCATTTTACACTCCATTTTGGTATGTTAGAACAATTTGAATTGAGCAAAGGTAGTTACCCTCTAAAACCTATAGAATTTACGTAGAAACGCGTTTAGTAAAGTCTTTACTAATTACTAATGACTAACATATTAGCACTTTCAGATATGCCAGCAACAACCCCAGCCAGTGAAATAATGTGATGAGCCCATTAAATGGGTGTAATCATTCTATCTGGTTGATATTTAAAGTTTTTAATTGTCAGCTTTATGTATGCCTGTGGGATTTACTCCTAATTAAATCCCATAGTATGAAAATTAGGCATTTGCAAACCTTAATGACGTGACGTTGTCACGTAAATCAATGGAATTTAGTCTCTAGTAAAGAGTTAACTAGTGACTAACTGCCTGATCGGTGTGCTTGAAGGGGTTTGAGAGCCAATGGAACGAAAACGTACGCTAAGAAGTTAATTCATTGTTTAAATTGAAATTTAGTTCTCTCAGTTCCCCCTTCAAAATATCCT
>NZ_JBLKCZ010000075.1:0-2925 GCF_047530595.1 Enterobacter sp. 01-M-02-SI-ECC
GGCGGAGTGGGGCTCGACGACCGGACAGCAGTGCTGGCCGGGAGCCGAAGGGGGCCATCGCCCTGCCCTGTTTTCGGGTTATGGCCACGGAGCTGCAGCTGAGGAAGTTAACCAGCAGGACGCCGGTTATGATCGCAGGTAAGGAGAGACGCACTGCAACGGGGAAAGGCAGGAGCGCCGGAGGCGCTTTCGCCCTCCCCGTTTCCCCGAAGGGGAAGCATTTTTTTGCGGTTGCCCCGATGATATGCACCGGGGCAAGGATTTCCGATCAGATCGGTTCTTCGCTATCACCTCCGTTTTCCTGCTCATAGTGCATCATGGCCATGTTCAGCAGGGCATTAAATCCCTCGATGCCAGCCCCGTCCGGCTCGCACTGTTCGCACAGGTGCAGCAGATTGGCCAGAAAATCCGTGATAACAGTTTGCACGCTTTCGCTTTCCCTGTTCAGCCCGGTTTTACGGGCAAATTTCCAGAGCACATCGGCAGCCAGCGCGGCGTGATCATCGTTGCTGCGGATTTTTAGCGGTTCAGGCTGACCATTAAGGCGTTCTGCCATCGTCTCCAGCACGGTCGCCGGAACAGCGTTCAGTGTGTTGCTTGTCATTTTCTCTCTCCCTGCGGCAGGTCTGCCCTGCCGCTCTGTCAGTCAGGCGGCCACGGTGGCCAGAAAGTTTTTCATAGCTTCGAAACGGCTGCGGAACGCCAGACGTCCCTGCCAGTCATTGAAGTAATAAACGGGGGTATAACGCACGCGATTTGCTTTCAGGGTCAGCGTATTACCGGTCACGACTTTCGCGGGTATACCCAGCAGTGACAGCTGGATAAAGGCCATATCAGCCACCATCTGATCGATATCTGTGCAGGTGGCATACAGCTGTTCTGACGGGTTATATCCCGCTTCAGCCATCCAGTATGCAAAGGCAATGACCATTCCGGCGCTACCACAGGCAGGCTCATCAAGCGTCATCCACCCCTCACGCTTTATCGTCTCCTGAGCGCCGGGCATGAGTAGTCCGGCCATCAGGCGGGAGATGCAGGACGGGGAGAAATACTGCCCCATTTCGTCCGCGCCCAGCTCCTGCTCCATATACAGAGCGCCGAGGAAATCATGAATTTCACCCGCCAGCCCCTCCACCAACAGGCAGAACAGCTGCTTCATGGCGTCCAGATCGTCCAGCTGATACCGTTCGCAGATGCGACGGCTGTTTTCGATGTTCTCCGGCGAGCGAATACGAGCCATATCCAGCTCGCTGGCTGCCAGGGTGATGAAGTCGCGGAACACTTCGGAACGACGCATATTTTTCGCCGTCTGACGGAAGACACTGGCGAACTCTTTACGCGCCTCAGCTGGCGACAGCATCCGGGCAGGCGCAGAACCCTGCGGCTGCGGATCAATCTGGTCTGCCAGGAACAGGGATTCAAAACTCAGTTGTGACATGGTTTCTCCTTACCGGCCACCCGCGGGCGGCCGTCTCCTGTTATGCCAGTCCAAGCGCCGGGTAGACGCTGACAGCCAGACCACAGTCAGCATCGGCGGCGTAGCCCGTTTCGGCATTTACCACGGACAGGAACGGCTGCCACTGTGAGAAGCGCAGCGCGGGTACGCGTGCGCGTTTTCCGGCGCGGAGGGCATTTACAAATGCCTTCGCCTGTGCGACAGTTTGCGGGTCAAATTTCACGATCAATCTCCTTACTTTGGTTGTGATTGCCGGTTCACCGTTGCTGCGGCTACCCGGCGTTGAGAAAGCAGGGGCAACCCTGCTTTTTTAATGCGCGGAATTCAGCGGCGCATCGAGACAGAAACGGGCGATCACGTCGCCAATCAGCTCCCGGTGATGGCGGGTGTGCAGGTCATGGCACTCAAAGAAACGCGCGCCATACCGGACAAAAATCGCGGTCACATCCCCGCCCGTAAATTCCATCGACTTGAACGACTCCCCGCCATACCCCCTGCACCAGTCCACTGGCGGCAACGTTTCCAGCTGGTCGATATACCGGGCCTCGGTGATTTCCGCCCAGGGACGGCGATAGCCGTCATTCAGCTTTTCCTGTACCAGAGTCGCGGAGATCAGCTCCGCATCCGGATAGAGACGGCGAAGGGATTCCAGCGTTTTCGCTTCACGCTGAGTCACCCACTGCCCGTCCAGCTGTGTTGCGCGGTCATAAACGGCGTTATGCGACGGAACGAAAAAGGCCATTGGTGCAGCGGTCGGAGGATTAACGTTCATCTTTCAGGCTCCTGTTTGCTTTAGTTCCGAGCGGTAACTGCTATACAGCACCGCATCGGGTCGAAGGTAAATCCGGGTTACTGAACGCCCAGACGGCGGAACATATCGGCGATAATGTTTCTGCGGGTATAAGAAGCACCTGCAGCTTTCAGATCCTCCAGAACGTTCCATGCATAGCTCGCCTCATTGCCATAAATCGCAATGAGAGAGGCTGTTTTAGGCTCCGGGCCTGACATATGCCCATTTCCGGAACAGGCCTTTGTGGTCGGGGTGTTAACGCTCATGTTTCTGGCTCCTGTCTGATGAGGTTCCGTGCGGCGGGTGCCGCACGGGGTGAACCGGATTTAAATGTCGATACCTGCGCGCTCGATCAGGCGCACAAACTGTTTGAAGTGGTCAGCTTCAGCCACATGGATATGGCGGAACTGTTTATCGACGCCGCTGCTGAGGGCGTAGAAATAGGTGCAGCGCATTGTTTCGGGGCAACGTCGGCGCAGTTTCTTCAGCTCAGCAAGGCTGCTGAACTCCAGAACGTCCGATTCCTCCTCAGAGTTTTTTTTCGTCTCAGCGACGAGGATCGTGTACGACACGGTTTTTCCCCCCATCTTCCTGGAAGATTCTTGAGCGGCGGTTTTGACGTTGACGTTTCGTGTGTGCATCCTGGTTTTCTCCTGTGGTGATGGTTGTCCATCTCCCT
>NZ_JBLKCZ010000076.1:0-2910 GCF_047530595.1 Enterobacter sp. 01-M-02-SI-ECC
CACTGTCGGCGAAGGTAAGTTGATGACTCATGATGAACCCTGTTCCATGGCTCCTGATGACAAACATGATCTCATATCAGGGACTTGTTCGCACCTTCCTTAGAGAAAATACTGAGCTATCTGGATAGTCATCTTGAAAAAATGAGCCATCCAGAGTTACAGGCATACCTGACAAATATGCACGATCTCGACGCGCCGCTGAGCCAACTTTCTGCAACGGCACTAACGAAAGATATTAACACGGTTAATGAATCCAACCATAAAATACAGATTCTTTATTATATTTATTCGGTACTTTCATTATTACTGGTGATATTAAGCTTTATTCTGGGTTTCTTAATGATCTACCAGAATAAAAACATTCTCAAAGCGCACATGCAGGTTAAAAGCCTTGCTGACGAGCTTCAGATATCAAAAGAAACGCTGCAAATTCAGAACTCAAAGCTGGAGTATGATGTTTATCATGACTCCCTCACCGGCATGAAAAACCGTCTTTTCTTCTGGGACGATCTTAACAAAATTAATCTTCAGGCCGATAAAAACCACACCCCTGTCACGGTAATGCTATTTGATTTAGACCGGTTCAAGGAGGTCAACGATACCTATGGCCATGATGCCGGAGATTTGCTGTTGAATCAGGTATCCAGACGCCTCACCTCAATGAGCAGCGCCACTGATACGTTTTACCGTTTGGGCGGAGACGAGTTTGCCCTGCTTTCCAGCGGCCTCACTGAAGCAGCAGCCGTTTCGCGTGCCAAAGAAATCAGCGAACATATCAGCCAGCCCTATACGATTAATAACCAGCTGATAAAAATCGCCACCTGTGTGGGTATTGTTTTATCTGATAATGAACGGCGCTCTGATTATCTTTATAAATTTGCCGATCTGGCGCTCTACGAAGCCAAAAAAGAGGGTTCACAGCAGATAAAAGTTTTCCGTCAGTGGATGCTGCAAAAGTTACAGGAAAGCAGAACCCTTGAACATGATATGGCACTGGCGATCGATAACCATGAATTCGTTGTTTATTACCAGCCTATTGTCGATTCATTCAGCAATGAAATTTACGGCTACGAAGCGCTTATTCGCTGGATACACCCGGTTAAGGGGATACTGTCACCTGATTACTTTATCTCTGTCGCTGAAAAAACGGGGATGATCAATCAGATTGGCAAAAATGTGCTTGAGCTTGCCTGCCGGGAAGCGGTCTCCTGGACGGTTCCGGCAAGGATCTCTGTTAACGTCTCACCCGTTCAGCTGGGCACGAAATCCTTTACGGCGATGGTACAGTCCATCCTGAAGGAGACAGGACTTCCGGCAAACCGTCTTGAATTAGAGGTTACGGAGTCTTCGCTCTTCAGTGACAGCAATACGCCGATCACTATTCTCAAAAAGCTAAGAACGCTGGGTGTAAAAATTTCAATCGATGATTTCGGGACGGGTTATTCGTCGCTCTCACGGCTAAGTGAACTGAATTTTGATAAAATTAAAATCGACAAATCCTTTGTGAACCCGATATCCACGCAGGATGACGCCCTTAATATCGTTAAATTGATAACCGGCATGGCAAAGAGCCTCAATATGCGGGTCATTGCGGAAGGTGTTGAAACCGAAGCGCAGCTTGAGCGTCTTCAGGCTCTTGGCTGCGATCTCGTGCAGGGATACCTGTTCGGAAAACCACAGGCTGAGATTGACAGGAAGATTAGATACGGTTGAAATGGTTCTCCGGTTGTTTCTGGCCCAAAACCCTTCAGGTGATTGATAATAAAAGGTTAAAAAATGAAAAAAACAGCCCCGAAATATACGCCTGTTGATTTATCTCGTTGGGCCAGAAAGGAGCATTTTGAAGTCTTCCAGTCATTTGCTGAGTGTACTATTAACCAAACGGTTTTGATCGACATTACCGCGCTGCGAAAACATATCAAAGAGGTCGGCTGGAAGTTTTACCCGACGATTATATTTCTCCTTTCTAAAATCATGAACCGACATCCGGAATTCCGTATGGCTATGAAGGATAATGAGCTTGTCATATGGAATGAAATTCATCCAAGCTATACCATTTTCCATCCTGAAACGGAGACCTTTTCGTCATTATGGAGCCACTTCGACGGCAATATAAATAACTTCCAGGAAACGTACGCAGAAGATATTGCACGCTATGGCAATAACCTTTCATACTGGCCTAAGGAAGAATCCCGGGAAAATATCTTTTTCGTATCGTCGATTCCCTGGGTAACGTTTACTAACTTTAATATGAATATTGCTCACATGAAGAACTTCTTTGCCCCTATGTTCACGTTTGGAAAATACTACGAACAGGATGGAAAAGTTTTGTTACCTCTCGCCGTTCAGGTTCATCACTCCGTGTGCGATGGTTTCCATGTAGCAAGAATATTCAATGAGTTGCAGGAGATGTGTGAATCACCACGAATAATCCCGACAATACCTACTCGTTGAACGTATTAATTTTAATATTATTTCGAAGACATCTAATCGCTCGAACCATGCCGATGTTTACTGTTATAATTCATTCTATATAATAAAAAATTGCTATGGACTTCTTTCCCGCGTTTCACAGAGCTTTTATCATTTGGGGCATCTGGATTGAAATATTTACTCTACCCTGCCAGTCTCCGGTCCGCCTGATGACCTTCTGACGTCAGGCGTCAGGCGATAGGCGATAGGCGATAGGCGATAGGCGATAGGCGATAGGCGATAGGCGATAGGCGATAGGCGATAGGCGATAGGCGATAGGCGATAGGGCTGTGGGTGGTGATATCGAGACGTGTTGCAACGCTGGAAACAGAATGTCCACGATCAACAACCTGTTTGACTGCTTCAATTTTAAACTCTTCGGGATAACGCTTACCGCTCATGGGCACCTCTCTTTAAGCCATCTTAAATGACTCTGAG
>NZ_JBLKCZ010000077.1:0-2573 GCF_047530595.1 Enterobacter sp. 01-M-02-SI-ECC
TTCGATGTGTTTGCGGGAAAAAAATCGGCCCAGATCCGCGAAATTTTAATCAGCGAGTCAGCTTGGGAAGAAATGACCTGCTTATTCGCACCTTCCCTAGAGTGCAATATGGTGTGCCTGAATATAAAACTGGCTCAATACATACTTAAAAGTGGTAGTCGTTAGAACTAGACTGTTAATGATACAATTCTCCTGTTATTTTATTTTTATAAAAGGTCTCAAATATGCTCAAAAACAGATTTTCTTTATTGTGTCTTGCTGTGGCATCGTCACTTACTCTTACTGCTTGCGATGTAGTTGATGCTGCCTATGACGAGACTTTAAATGATAATGCACCCGAAATTGTAATAGCTGGAGGATTCAAAATTGATATCCAAGGTAATGCAGTTCCGGTTGAGGGATATGATAATTGCTCTTTGAATACTCTTCAGGGAAGCGTTGATACGGATAAATCAAATTGTATTGTTCTGGATAGAACACGTAAAAAAGTACCGGTTCTAGTTCATTTGTCATCCGGTCCCGTCAAAGAAGAATGGAAGATCGAGCACCAGGTTGAAAAAACCAAATCCGGCAAAAATTTCATCCAAACTCGTATGATTAGACCTGACGGTAACTTTGTAGTGCCTGCATCCTCAGAACGAGGGATCTTTAGTGGCAAACATTACAGTCAAGCCAGCTAAGTCAAGTCTATCCGTTCAAACAGAAAAAGGTTTCTTAAAAATGACGTTATCCGCTGCATTGCAAGGCACTTTTAAAGAGATGAGGAAAGACAATACAGTAGGCATCACAGTTCAAACTTGTTCAGATATTTTTGACAGCAATGTTCCTCCGGCTTATGTTTTCTGGCTTTATCGTCTCAAAGCGGGAGAAACTTTGCCGCGCGGAAGGTTCTTCAGAAAAAGAAAGCCAATCATCAATGTTATGGCAGTTGTTCATGATGCTGCATTCGAAAAATAACTGCGCTATCAGGAAAGTTACTTTTATGAACGTAATTGCAGCTGGAATTTTTTGCTTTATTTTTTACCCTACAGCTTTCGCTTATGCTTGTTATAAAAAGAGATGGCTAGAGTGGATTTTTCTTACTTTAATTATAATTTTTGCTTCTGCCATTTCGATTCAACAATACAATGAAGCGAATTTTGTAAGTGAGTTAAATTACCCTATGTTTATCTCCGCCATATATGGCCTGTCACTGGCATGGTTTCCTTTTCCGATTGCTTATGTTGTTCTGCGCTTCCTTCTTGATGATTTACAGCATGAGTACCCTAAACAGTGAGCAGATTTTAAGACTCATGAACAACATCGAAAGCACGAAACAGTCTGCACAAGGAAGATAAGGAGTATTCTTAGCAAGATATCTTTGTACCTGAAGACATAAAGCTGGCATCTTTTTCCTTATAGAGTGTATTATGATTAAGTAAATCCTTATCAAAGAATTAGAAAGTGAGGTCGTATGTCTGAAGCACTCAAATCGTTAAACAATATTCGTACTCTTCGCGCCCAGGGCCGCGAGCTGCCTTTAGAAGTACTTGAGGAAATCCTCGAAAAGCTTAATGTCATTGTTGATGAGCGTCGTCAGGAAGAATCATCCAAAGCTGCCGAACTGCAAGCTCGTCAGGAGAAACTTGACGCCCTGCGTAAGTTAATGGAAGAAGATGGTATCAACCCGGAAGAGCTGCTTGGCTCATTCCAGGCCAAATCTACGGCTACCAAGAAAAGCCGTGAACCACGCCCGGCCAAATACTCATTTACTGATGAAAATGGCGAAACAAAAACGTGGACTGGACAGGGCCGTACCCCCAAAGCTCTGGCAGAACAAATTGCAGCCGGTAAAAGTCTTGATGATTTCCTGATCTAACTTTTGCCACCAGTTTTGATAGAGGCCACTTCGGTGGCCTTTTCTCATACGGAATCAATTTCAGGTACAGAACATATGAAAAATTCAGAACCTAAGAGCTGTGATCCCTATGTGGACAGTTTGATTAGAAATGCAGATGCAAAGGAAGCCAGGTCATTTCTCAAAATATTGAAGCCCTTACCATTCCTTATCGTTATCATCGCTGTATTCTTTTTTTGGGTATCGTTTTCCCGTTTATTATCCCAGGTCGCGTAAAACCTTTTTAAAGACTCTTCTTTACCAGATATGCTCCCTCACCGGGATGGTTTCAACCTCTTCAGTTTCCCATATTGGCAAAACCTTCAGGAAATAAGACGATACCCTCCACGCTTTCCATTAAAGCGGGATGACGACGCCCAGTTCTTACGACCAGACTCCACGTTTTCGATTAGGATGCCTTTGGGCCCTTCTAACGAGGCCACCTCAACAACTCGCACTTTCCGGATCAGTCTTGGATCCACTTCTTCCCAGATCTGGCCAACTGTAATATCTTTTTGGGTTTGCATTTAATCTCTCGCTGTCATTTAGTGAACAAGACTAATCCTCGCCGTGGTTCAGCTTATGGCTTTATTTACGCGTAAGCGTCGTCTGAGTACCGTCTGGTCCCGAATCCAGGATCCTGTAACTTAAGCACCCACTTATTTTGCAGGTGGACACCTCATGCGCGCTAAAGAAA
>NZ_JBLKCZ010000078.1:0-2437 GCF_047530595.1 Enterobacter sp. 01-M-02-SI-ECC
GTAAGCGTCGTCTGAGTACCGTCTGGTCCCGAATCCAGGATCCTGTAACTTAAGCACCCACTTATTTTGCAGGTGGACACCTCATGCGCGCTAAAGAAAGACTTCCCCGGAAACACTATTCCCCTGAATTCAAAATGGAACTGGTCAGGCTGGCTCTTGAAGAAGAAGGCAGTATTGCCGCACTGGCCCGGAAACATGACGTCAATGATAACCTGCTCTTTAAATGGATAAGGCTCTGGCAGCGTGAAGGGCGGGTCTGTCGGCCCCGAAAAAACTCATCGTCGCTTCCTGCCCTGATACCCGTGCAGCTTCAGGCGGGCTCTTCTCTCCCAACCTTCGAACTACCATCCTGCTCTCCTCCCGCTACCTGCCACATAAAATGTCGGGGAGGAGAAATAACACTGACTCATCCCTCTGCTGAACTCATGAGCACTGTCCTGCGCGAACTGATGCGGGGGCCGGTATGATAAATCTTCCCGCAGGCACAAAAATCTGGCTGGTTGCCGGTATCACCGATATGCGCAACGGCTTCAATGGCCTCGCCGCAAAGGTGCAGACCGCGCTGAAAGATGACCCGATGTCCGGCCACGTCTTCATCTTCCGGGGACGCAGCGGCAGTCAGGTAAAACTGCTCTGGTCCACCGGCGATGGTCTGTGCCTGCTGACAAAGCGACTGGAACGTGGTCGCTTCGCCTGGCCCTCAGCCCGCGATGGCAAAGTGTTCCTGACGCCGGCGCAACTGGCGATGCTGATGGAAGGTATCGACTGGCGACAGCCAAAGCGGTTACTGACATCCCTGACCATGTTGTAGCGCTCTTTATCCTGGTTGTCGCAGAATAAGCCTGGTAAAATACAGGCTTATGAACGATACCTCTTCTGACGACATCCTTCTGCTGAAACAGCGCCTGGCCGAACAGGAAGCGTTGATCCACGCCCTGCAGGAAAAGCTGAGCAACCGGGAACGCGAAATAGACCATCTGCAGGCGCAACTGGATAAGCTGCGCCGGATGAACTTCGGCAGTCGTTCCGAAAAGGTATCCCGCCGTATCGCGCAAATGGAAGCTGACCTGAACCTGCTGCAGCAGGAAAGCGATACGCTGACCGGCCGGGTGGATGACCCGGCAGTGCAGCGCCCGCTGCGTCAGACCCGCACCCGCAAACCGTTCCCTGAGTCACTCCCACGGGATGAGAAGCGGCTGCTGCCGACTGAGCCGTGTTGCCCGGAGTGCGGTGGTTCGCTGAGTTACCTGGGTGAGGATGCCGCCGAACAGCTGGAGCTGATGCGCAGCGCCTTCCGGGTTATCCGGACAGTCCGTGAAAAGCATGCCTGCCGTCGGTGCGATCGCATCGTTCAGGCCCCGGCTCCTTCGCGCCCCATCGAACGGGGGATCGCCGGACCGGGGCTGCTGGCCCGAGTGCTGACCTCAAAGTATGCAGAGCACACACCGCTGTATCGCCAGTCGGAGATCTATGCCCGCCAGGGTGTAGTGTTGAGTCGTTCTGTACTGTCGGGCTGGGTGGATGCGTGTTGTCGTCTGCTGGCACCGCTGGATGAAGCCCTTCAGCACTATGTCCTGACCGACGGCAAACTCCATGCTGACGATACGCCTGTCCCGGTGCTGTTGCCGGGCAATAAGAAGACGAAGACCGGGCGCTTATGGACGTACGTTCGAGACGACCGCAACGCCGGATCAGCGCTGGCCCCCGCAGTGTGGTTCGCTTACAGCCCGGACAGAAAAGGTATCCACCCTCAGACCCATCTTGCAGGCTTCAGTGGCGTACTGCAGGCTGATGCCTACGCCGGGTTCAACGAGCTCTACCGCGACGGCCATATAAAGGAAGCCGCGTGCTGGGCCCATGCCCGCCGAAAAATCCACGATGTTCACGTCCGTACCCCGTCAGTCCTGACGGAGGAGGCGCTGAAACGGATCGGCGAGCTGTATGCCATCGAGTCGGAGATCAGAGGTAAAAGAGCAGAGGAACGGCAGGCAGTCCGGCACCAAAAAGTGCTGCCGCTGCTGGCGTCACTGGAGGGGTGGCTGCGGGAGAAACAGAAAACCCTCTCAAGGCACTCAGAACTGGCGAAGGCGTTCGGGTATGCGCTGAACCAGTGGCCGGCGCTGATCCGCTATGCAGAAGATGGCTGGGTGGAGGTGGATAATAACATTGCCGAAAACGCCCTACGACGGGTCAGTCTGGGGAGAAAAAACTGGCTGTTCTTCGGCTCGGATCATGGTGGTGAGCGCGGTGCGTCACTGTACAGTCTTATCGGGACGTGCAAATTAAACGGCGTGGATCCGGAACGCTATCTGCATTATGTACTTGATGTCATCGCCGACTGGCCTGTGAACCGGGTGGGTGCTCTGCTCCCGTGGCGGGTTACTCTGCCTGCCTGACCAGCTTCACTTCGTCAATACGGTTCTCACTGCACGCTTAC
>NZ_JBLKCZ010000079.1:0-2381 GCF_047530595.1 Enterobacter sp. 01-M-02-SI-ECC
TCCCCTGGGCGAAATGCGCCTGGTAAGCAGAGTTTTTGAAATGTAAGGCCTTTGAATAAGACAAAAGGCTGCCTCATCGCTAACTTTGCAACAGTGCCCCACATCTTTTGTCACCAACGAGCGGCTGCCTATCACCGCACCGTGCCCGATCTTGATTCCGGGCATGACCATTGCCTCAGAGCCGATCCAAACGTCATTGCCAATGACAGTATTACCTGCTTTTTGGAAGGCATCGAGTGCGCTTGAGAATGCAGGTTCTTCCTGCATATAAAAGAACGGGAAAGATGATGCCCAGTCGTACCGATGCCCCTGATTGCCAGCCATGATAAAGGAAGCCCCACTCCCGATAGAGCAGAAACTACCGATGATCAACTTATCAACGTCATCACGGTCCGGAAACAGATACCGTGCGCAGTCATCGAATGAGTGCCCATGATAGTAGCCAGAGTAATAGCTGTACCGCCCAACTTTGATATTGGGGTTCTTCACTTGCTCAGAAAGCAGCTTGCCTTTGAAGGGGCTATCAAAGTAGTTGGTCATAAGAGATCCCGCGGTCTGTGACTTTGCCGTCTAACGTTTGAAATAAGGGGCGCCGAGCGCCAGCGAGGGGAGCCAAAAGCTTGCTTTTGGCCGTCCCGACTTGATTGAAGGGTTGGGCGATTTTGCCATTAGATTTTTTATAAATTTAGTGTGTTTAGAATGGTGATCGCATTTTTCTTGGCTTTTATGCTTGATGTTAAATTCGACCCCAAGTTTCCTGTAAGTGCGGACACAAAAACATATTTATGTCCTGATTTGCTTATAATAAACCCTTCAAACCATCCGTTTTGTAAGGTTCTATTTGCTGTGAATCCTGCACCAGTTTTCCCATACAGTTTTGTACTATTATCCAGATCTTGTAGATACATGTTCTCTATGGTGTTTTCTATGGCTGAGTTTTTAACTGGGAGATTGTGATTAATAATTTTACGCAGGAATTGAATTTGTTCTTCTGGTGAAATTTTTAAGCTACTTTCGAGCCATGCTTCTGTTAATCCGTTGTTTCTTTCTTTATCTCCAGAGAAGTCTTGATTTCCATAATCAAAATCTTTGAGATAATTCTTGATTTTATTTAATCCAATTTTTTGGGTTATTTCTTGCGAAACCCAAACAACAGAAAATTGCATCCACGTCTTTGGTGTATGATTGCTGTTCCAGATCTCCATTCCTTTGGGGGTTTTATCCCATTTGAATATGGTTTTCTGATCTATTATTTCCGCATCAAATGCCATAAGTGATAATGCGATCTTGAAAGTTGAATCTGGTGCCATTTGCGTTGCACACTTTGCTTTATTGAATTGAGCAATTTCAGCGTTTGTGGATGCATCGTAAAGTAAAAAACAACCTTCAGTTCCTTCAAATAATGGAGATGCAACAGTAGAGATATCTGTTGATGCACTGGCGCTGCTGTAGATAATATTTGCAATTATTAAAAAAATAGCGAAGTTGATATGTATTGTGTTTTTCATAATAAGTATTGGTTTGGTAAAGGGCTTAATTTTAACGGCTAACAATTAATGAGGCTCCGGGTTCGCCCAACGTTTGACATGAGGGGCGGCCAAGGGCGCCAGCCCTTGGACGTCCCCCTCGATGGAAGGGTTAGGCATCACTGCGTGTTCGCTCGAATGCCTGGCGTGTTTGAACCATGTACACGGCTGGACCATATGGGGTGGTTACGGTACCTTGCCTCTCAAACCCCGCTTTCTCGTAGCATCGGATCGCTCGCAAGTTGCTCGGCGACGGGTCCGTTTGGATCTTGGTGACCTCGGGATCATTGAACAGCAACTCAACCAGAGCTCGAACCAGCTTGGTTCCCAAGCCTTTGCCCAGTTGTGATGCATTCGCCAGTAACTGGTCTATTCCGCGTACTCCTGGATCGGTTTCTTCTTCCCACCGTCCGTCCCCGCTTCCAAGAGCAACGTACGACTGGGCATACCCAATCGGCTCTCCATTCAGCATTGCAATGTATGGAGTGACGGACTCTTGCGCTAAAACGCTTGGCAAGTACTGTTCCTGTACGTCAGCAAGTGTCGGGCGTGCTTCTTCTCCGCCCCACCACTCGACGATATGAGATCGATTTAGCCACTCATAGAGCATCGCAAGGTCATGCTCAGTCATGAGGCGCAGTGTGACGGAATCGTTGCTGTTGGTCACGATGCTGTACTTTGTGATGCCTAACTTTGTTTTTGCGTTGCTCATGATGTCTAACTCCCAATTTGTGTAGGGCTTATTATGCACGCTTAAAGGCACTGTTGCAAAGTTAGCGATGAGGCAGCCTTTTGTCTTATTCAAAGGCCTTACATTTCAAAAACTCTGCTTACCAGGCGCATTTCGCCCAGGGG
>NZ_JBLKCZ010000007.1:0-112620 GCF_047530595.1 Enterobacter sp. 01-M-02-SI-ECC
TCTGTTCGTCGGAAAAACGCTTCTTCATGGGGATGTCCTCATGTGGCTTATGAAGACATTACTAACATCGGGGTGTACTAATCAACGGGGAGCAGGTCAGAGTCAATAGCCGATTTAGGTCACAGCACTCAATCTGTAATGTTTCCAGCACTACATTAGTCAGCCTTGTAACAAGCAGCAGGTAACACCTGTCGCAACTTACTGCGGTGGTATAGCTGATGCCTTCCATTCAACATGCAATCAATGTTCAGCAATCTGCAGCAAGATGTTGTTTGATATAGCTGTCCATATATCGGTTACGCTGACTTTAAATATATCTTTAATTTTTATTTATTTGGTTTGATTGGCTGGGTTTTTAATTAATGTTTGAATTTATATTCCAATCTTGATCTGTTTGTAAGATTTAAATACTAGTAAATGCTGCGTGGGTAGCAACCTGAATCTTACCATTTTTACTTTAATGGCAGGTCTCATTTGATCATTTTGCATGATCAACTTAGGCGGTTTTATCGGAGCATCTTACAAAGACTACACCATCAATCGTTTCCTCCCCTCTAGTTCGCAACTGAAGTGAATTGTCAAGACAATTTCTAGAGCGATCTTTTGCCTGCACTTTGTGGCCCTATACAGCCAGTATCTTGCGAAAGGGCGGCACATCAGGAGAACAGTGTGGAAAGAAGTGAAAACAATGACATGCAACTTGTAGATATGAAGTGGATCGCAGCAACGCTGAAAGTCACTGATAAATGGATTTATAAGCAAATTCAGGACGGAAAATTTATGAAGCCAATAAAACTTGGCAGAAGTTCTCGTTGGAGGCTAAGTGACATACACGAATGGTTGGAAAACCGCGTGAAGTGAACATGGACGGTATGTAATGGCAATATGTTGCAGAAAAGGGTGCAAAGAGAATATAGCATCTATTAGCTATGAATATGGTGTCAGGCTTTGTTATATCCACTTTAATAGACGGAAGGAATTGAGCCGAAAAAGGAATGTAAAGAAAGACATTCGCTGTAAAGTTTGTGGTGCTAATTTCTCTGAAACGAGAAATAATAAATTTTGCTCAAATAAATGCAAAGGGATTGGTATGAGAACCCTTAAGGATTCTGATAAAACTGAAATCCATAATCACTCGTACTGGCTTAACACAGAGGGGTTTATTAAAAACAATCCATTGCAATTGAATTCAATTAACGGTCTTGAGGATATCGCCAACATCATTTCACTATACCGAATTAAATCCCGATTACAGATTCCATGTAGCCATTTTTTGAAAAAGAAAATACGAGGCAACTGCAAAAAAAATGAACACAAACTAACTCCATTTATTAAGCTGGATTTAAGTCATAAGTATCCAAATTCAAAAGGAGGGATGAATGTACCAGAGAACATTATGATTGCACCTTCATTTATAAACAAAATGAATAAAGATAAAATCCCTGAAAATGATGCTTTTGAGATGTTTAATGGTCATTCTCTAAGTAAGAAAAGGAAGGATATGCCGCATAGTCTCATCAATTCTATCGTTAGAAATTATTCAGACGATGAAGTTAATGCATTGTTTTGTAAAATTGGCAAGCTGCCAAGAATAAAAAATGGACAAAGCAGATATTTAAATGCTGACGCAGTTTTCAACCAGGTTTTTATTTTTGATCTATTGAATGCGGAACTGATTCGCTTAAAAGAAAGAACCATCCTTTATTGTCTGAAATACATATGTAAGCTTTTTCGAAACAAAATAATTAAGTTTAAAGGTAAGCGTGTCACTTTTATTACCTGCTACTTTGATATGATTGCACTTGCTTTCTTTCATGCTTATTTGCGAGGCGATCCTGAACGCTTTTTATCCAGAATTAAGAGGTTCGTGTGGGTAATGGAAAATGGGAAGAAAACAATGTTAAGGGTACGTGCGCTTTTTTCTTCACTATCTCTGTTTAGGCGGTATTGTAAAAAACACCTGTCAATATCTGTTAGCGATCCTGCGTCTGCTAAAGAGAGTATATTAGACATTTATGCGAAGTTTTTTGCGGTTAAACCCTCCTACATTTCCGATGAGGGCTATCCGAGGTGGATTCGCAAATGCTAGTGAGGTGTGAATTCATTATTATCAAGTTCATCGCTAAGTATATCCATGAAATAATCGATCGCGTTCTTGATATTACGCAACTCAGTGCCTGAGGAATTAAGTGAGTTGTTTATTTCAGTGTTTTTTAAGATTACGCCTTTAGCTGCGCTCAATATTAAAGCATCGATGATAACGAATGTGTCAAGTGTGAGCAATTTCCTTTTTATTGTTTCAAAACTCAGCCAATTATCTATATCATTTTGCACTTGTTTTGGATATGACTGCCTTTCGAGTTTGATGATGCCTGCAATTTGGCTGGAGAGAATATAATCAGAGTAACGAAGATCAATTGTAATCCATAAATTAGATAAAGAGGCCATTTCAGTTGAGTAAGGATAATTATCTGGAATGATTTGGCTGGTCAGATGATTGATTTTATTAAAAACAGAGCTTAACTCAGGATTGGCGCTTCGGGCATTAGGGTAATCATTAGGAGTGAAGGGGAAGCATGCATGGCATGCTTCAAGAAAACGCATGTGCTCCTTTATACTGGGATGTGCATTTCTGGATTCATTAAAAATCCTTTCAAAGGTAAGTTTTTGCACAGCCTGTCTGGGGTTTTGTTTCCAGATAATTAAATCCACATTGTCTTGCTTTAAAATATCAAGGTTTTCGATGCGTGTTGACAACGTTTTTAACTTTTCCTTATTTGAATCGTTTTGCATGAATTTGTTTCGCAGAGTTCTCTTTTGGCTGTCAGAAAGCTTTTTATTATCAAACTCCATGCTGTTTATTTCCATGCGTTTGATTGCTCTTTCACAGTTAAAGAATAACTCTCTGCAGTAGAATGCATTCATTAACTCTTCTTTTTTATAGGTTGATATACGCCTGGAGTATAGTGCTTTGTTCTTTTTAATGAATTCCAGAACTTCTTTTTTTGCTTTTTCTTGATTGTGACTTTTCATTTTTTTATTCACGATTTAAATTTTCTTTAAATATATATCACCAGATTGACAGAGGCAAGCGATGCTTTCTTAATCAATTGATAAGGTGACATAATGAAATGCAATAAAGAATTAAATCAGCTGTATTCGCCACTTAGTCTGCTGCCCAGCAATGTTGCAGAGGAAGTCACTAAACGTCTGCACGACATTATTCATTACCAGCCCATCATCGGCATAATGGGAAAGACTGGTGCTGGGAAGTCGAGTTTGTGTAACGCACTGTTTCGCAGCACGGTCTCGGCCGTCAGTCATACCACTGCGTGTACCCGTGAGCCACAGCGTTTTACGCTGCAGGCAGGTGAACGCCAGGTGACGCTGATTGATCTGCCCGGGGTGGGCGAAAGCCCGGAGCGGGATGAAGAGTATCAGGCACTGTATCAACGTATCTGGCCGGAGCTGGACCTGGTGCTCTGGCTGATTAAAGCCGATGACCGGGCACTGACCCCCGACTGTGATTTTTATTTTCGGATGCTGTCACCAGGCAGTGCTGGGAGGGATAAGGTGCTGTTTGTCCTGACCCAAGCCGATAAAATCGAGCCTTCCCGTGAATGGAGCGGCTTTCTTAATCAACCTTCAGAGCAACAGTTAAAACACCTGAAGGAAAAGCAGCGCGCGGTGTGCTCGTTATTCAACCACCCGGCACTCCCGGTGATCACCGTATCAGCAGCCACTGGCTGGCATCTGCCTGAGCTGGTGGAGGTGCTGTTTCGCTCACTGCCTGCCCGCGCCAGCAGTGCCGTCAGTTCGGTCATCAGACCACAATACCGCACGCAAAAAATTGAGGCGCAGGCGCAACAGGATTTTGGCGATACGGTCAGCGACGTGATGACACACACCCTGTCGGAGCTGTCCCTTCCCTCCGCAGTGAATGCGGTGGTCAGTACCGTGATTAGTGCGGTGGTCTCTGTTGCCCGCAGTGTCTGGCGGTTTTTCTTCTGACGGCTGAAATGCCGTTATCCCGTGAGCAAATGCACCACTATGTGTGCACCTTGCATTCGCTCTCCGTTTGCCGGACACACCCTGTCCATTTTAGGTGTGGTGTATCCGGTTAAAAAACAGACTGAATACAGTCAGTGCCGCAGCCCGTACGGTACTGACGGGTGATAAAAATATTTTTCGCCCTGTCCATACCCTGACCCTCCCCCTGTTTACAGTAATCACATCTTTTTCAATACGTTCATCACGATGGAGAACATGCCATGTCACAGACTGAGCACCGCTATGACCGACTGGCGGTCAGACTGTCTCTCATTATCAGTCGTCTGCTGGCAGGCGAAACACTGAGCGTGAAGACACTGGCAGTCGAGTTTGGTGTCTCGGTACGCACCCTGCGCCGCGATTTTCGTGAGCGGCTGATATATCTGAACCTTGAGTACCGTCATGGGCACTGCCGATTGTTGTCAGATCCCGGTATGGCACAGCGTGCCCCGGGAACCCTGTGCTTTATGCGCAATGTTGGGCTTCAGCAGGTGTTTCCAGAAACGGACCTTCGCTTGGTAAACACGCTAACGGACAGTGAGGATATCTCATCCTGTCTGGTCTGGCAGGAGGACGCCGAAAGCGCCCCCGTCCGCCCCGGTCTCTTTTCCCGACTGGTCGATACCATCATTCAGCAGCAGTGCATCCGGGAACTGGCTGACGGTGTGCGGGCTGAACACCTGGCACCGTACCGGCTTATTTTCCTTGAGGGAGCGTTGTATCTGGTCGGTGAGCAGCACGGAAGGATCGTTGTTCTGCCGCTGTCCGGGATCACCGCCATCACCGTCCTGAGTGAGGGCTTCGAGCGTCGTGATACGGTATGTCAACTCACCCGTCAGGTGGCCTTCATCCGGGCGCTGCCTCATTTCCCGGTCATGCACGACGTGATGGCTGCATCCCATTCTGCGCCACCTTTAACAGAGGAGAAGAGCCCTGCTGCAACTAACACGACGGGGTGACCATCAGGCCATCCCTTTCATTGTTGTCTATTACCTACTTAATAAGGAAACACCGTATGCATCCGCGTTATCGTCGCATGATTGCCAGCGCCCTGGCCCTCAGCAGTGTCAGTCTTTTTATCCCCACCGTAGCCCAGGCTGGATACAGTGATTACGAGGCATTCCGTCTGGTCAGAACGGAGAACAGCGCCGCGGGCGGGGCACAGAAAATCTGCACGTATCAGAGTATGGTCACCCGAAAATATGTCCAGTTGGACATGCCCTATACCTGCCAAGGCATGATGTTTCGCAACCGGAACGACGGGCTGTTTTACGACAGAACAAACTAACTCACTGAGTTTATGGAAATTGCCATGTTTAAGGAGGGCTGCTATGCCTTTGAGCCTTTGTCTCAGCCTGTCAACCCTAGTGGGGCTGATTATCACGGTTGTTGATACCCGTATTGTCGGGTTCGGGTATTCAGCATGGGCCGCCGTGCTGCAGTGTGTCCTGCCGGGCCTGGGCGTCTGGCTGGGTAATCTCATCCGAAAATGGATCATGCCGGATGCGGTTTACGGAAGTACCGGTGCCGTCATTCAGGCCCGTCTGCTCTGGGCGGTATTGCCCCAGTTTATTGGCTGGTTCATCGGATTTATGGTCGCCATGAGCATACTGGGTATCCGGGCCTGAGCCTCCCGCGACAAACTCAACGACGGGTATTCCCCCTTCCGCACACTTTGCTGTTTAACCCCCTACCACGGCCTGCTCAGTTGAGCAGGCCGTTTTCGTTTGTTTTTTTCTCACAGGAGTCTCGCCATGACCCGATTAGCCAGCCGCTTTGGTGCGGTAAATCTTATTCGCCGTGACCGTCCGTTAACCCGTGAGGAGTTAATGCATTATGTACCGAGTGTGTTCAGCGAAGACAAGCATGAGTCCCGAAGTGATCGTTATACCTGTATTCCGACCATTACCCTTCTCGATAACCTTCAGCGCGAAGGCTTCCAGCCATTTTTTGCCTGCCAGACCCGGGTTCGGGACCAGAGCAAGCGAGAGCACACCAAACACATGCTGCGCCTGCGTCGCGAAGGCCAGATCACTGGCAAACAGGTCCCTGAAATCATCCTGCTTAACAGTCATGACGGCTCCAGCTCATACCAGATGCTGCCGGGGCTGTTTCGTGCAGTCTGCCAGAACGGGCTGATTTGCGGTGAGAGTTTTGGTGAGGTACGTGTGCCACATAAAGGCAATGTGGTGGAGAAAGTCATTGAAGGGGCTTACGAAGTACTGGGGATATTCGACCGTGTGGAGGAGAAGCGCGATGCCATGCAATCGCTTTTGTTACCGCCACCAGCACAGCAGGCACTGGCCAAAGCGGCGCTCACGTACCGCTTTCGCGAAGACCACCAGCCGGTGACGGAATCACAGATACTTTCCCCACGCCGCTGGCAGGATGAGAGTAACGACCTGTGGACCACCTACCAGCGCATTCAGGAGAATCTGATTAAGGGCGGTCTGCCGGGCAGAACGACCAAAGGCAAGCGAGCTCATACCCGTGCGGTAAAGGGGATTGACGGGGACGTGAAGCTCAACCGGGCGCTCTGGGTCATGGCGGAGAATATGCTGCACCTAGCGTCCTGACACGCTGACTATCCGGAGTCACCATGACTGAATCGTTAACCCTGCCTCCCGGTTCGTTCTCACGTCAGCAGGCCGAAACCCTTATCCGTCTGTACCGTAATATCACCATTGAAGACGACCAGGGCAGTCACTTCCGCCTGGTGGTTCGCGACACCGAAGGCCGGACGGTCTGGCGGGCATGGAACTTTGAACCGGATGCCGGTGAAGGTCTTAACGGCTACATCCGGCAGTATGGCATCCACAAAGACACCGTTACCCGCTGACCCCGAAGCATTTACCCGCGACATCTCACCTTCCCGAACACGCTTTGTTAACCCCATACGCCAGCCCTCGCCGCTGGCGTTTTTTATTGACGGAGACATATCCATGACAACGCAGACGCAGTACGACCTCGCACCCGCTAACCAACCCGAATTTGAACTGACCGTCACGCCAGTCCCCGATGAACAGCGTATCGATTTCTGGCCGCAACACTTCGGCAGCATACCGCAGTGGCTAACCTTGGAGCCGCATATCTTCGCCTGGATGGACCGCTTCTGTACGACCTACGGCGGTGGTATCTGGTCGTTCCACACCCTGAGCAACAGCGGGGCATTTATGGCCCCCGAGTATGACAGTGACGATAAATGGCATCTGTTTAACTGTCTGAATGGCAACGATGCAGATATGAGTGCAGAAGCCGCCGGTATCGCGGTCTGCCTGATTGAATACAGCCACCATGCCTGTCGCACCGAATGCGATGCAATGACCGCACACTTCTACCGCCTGCGGGACTACGCCCTGCAGCATCCTGAAGCCCACGCCATTCTGCGTATCATCGACTGACCGGAGGAACAACGAATGAAACAGCTTTCCTTTTTACCCGGCGAGATGACGCCACACGACCGGCGTCTCATCCAGCGGGCGCTCAGGGCGCTGGACCGGCACCTGCATGAGCCCGGCGTGGCCTTCACCTCCACCCATGCTGTCCGTGAATGGCTGCGACTGCATATGGCCGCACTTGAGCGGGAAGCGTTCCGGGTGCTGTATCTGGACAACCAGAATC
Organism: Enterobacter sp. 01-M-02-SI-ECC; assembly: GCF_047530595.1. Taxonomy (NCBI): domain Bacteria; kingdom Pseudomonadati; phylum Pseudomonadota; class Gammaproteobacteria; order Enterobacterales; family Enterobacteriaceae; genus Enterobacter; species Enterobacter sp. 01-M-02-SI-ECC. The sequence continues at coordinate 7,672 of NZ_JBLKCZ010000007.1, forward strand.
AGTTGATTGCCCATGAAACGCTCTTCACCGGCACGATTAACCGCACTGAAGTCCATCCCCGGGAAGTGGTCAAACGTGCTCTGCATTTCAACGCGGCGGCGGTGATACTGGCGCATAACCATCCTTCCGGTGAGACAACACCCAGCCAGGCTGACAAAGCCCTCACGCAGCGACTGGTGCAGGTGCTTCAGCTGGTGGATATCCGCGTCCCTGACCACCTGATTGTTGGCGGCAGGCAAATCTATTCGTTCGCAGAACACGGTCTGTTGTGAGGTATGACATGAAAATTATCAGTAAACGCCGGGCAATGACGATATACCGCCAGCATCCTGAGTCCCGGATCTTTCGCTACAGCAGCGGAAAATATCAGTGGCACGGCAGCGTCTGTCATTACACCGGCAGGGACGTTCCGGATATCACCGGAGTCCTCGCGGTATACGCCGAACGCCGCCAGGACCGCAACGGGCCTTATGCCTGCCTGATGAGTATTACCCTGAACTTACAATAAAAGGAGAGCCCCCATGACCCACATCATCTGGGGCCTGCAGCGGGCTATCACGCCGCGCCTGGGAGCCCGTCTGGTACAGGAGGGCAACCGGCTGCACTACCTGGCTGACCGGGCCAGCATCACCGGTATGTTCAGTGACGCCGAATGCCGGAAGCTGGATGACACATTCCCACACTTTATCCGCCAGATGGAATCGATGCTGACCACCGGTGAACTCAGCCCCCAACATGCCCACTGCGTCACCCTGTACCACAACGGTTTTACCTGTGAAGCCGACACCCTTGGCAGTTGCGGCTACGTATACATCGCCATTTATCCCACTCAGCGTTAATTACCTTCACGAGAGCAAACATGAAAACTTTACCTGCAACAACTCAGCGGGCAGCGAAGCCCTGCCTGTCACCCGTGGCTGTCTGGCAAATGTTACTGGCGCGTTTGCTGGAACAGCACTACGGTCTGACAATAAACGACACCCCATTCAGCGATGAAGTTGTTATACAGCAACATATCGATGCCGGTATCACCCTGTCAGATGCCGTGAATTTTCTGGTGGAAAAATACGAACTGGTCCGTATCGACAGGAAGGGATTTCGCTGGCAGGAACAATCCCCTTACCTTCGGGCTGTCGATATTCTGAGGGCAAGACAGGCAATAGGTCTTTTACGAGGATCTCATTGAGATATGGTAAGATGAAGTTTTCGAGTACGATATCTATTAAGCGGAATCGAACCAAAGACGGTTAGTTATTATTCAATGAATTCTGTCAAAATAACTTTTGGGGGCCTTATTGGGGGCCCCTTAACTTTATTAACAACAAATAAACCTTAACTATCAACAAATAAACCATACATATTCGAAGTCTGCAGGGGACACTTTACCCTCCCACTTTTTCCAGTACATTCGTTTGCCCACCGCCAGAATTCACTGAGCAGAAGAATCCTGTTTTATTTGAGCGTAACGCGTTGCCAGCTGTTTAAGACGCAACTCCAGTTGAGTCTTTTCTGCTTCAGGAAGCGCGTCTCCTGCTGGGTGCTGCGACAGGCGCCTGAGTTGTTCTTCAGCCGGTATCGTCTGGTTAAATGACTGTATAGTCGAAAAAACTACGGATTTAAGCTCGCTTACCGTGATGTATTTTCCTTTTTGCTCGTCCAGGCTACTCAGCCGATGACTCAGCTGTTGAAGCGTCATCATTCCCTGATACCAGCTGTTCATTGCGTCGACAGGTAACGCTGCCGCGTTAAATTTTTGCTGCCAATGCATTGTGAGCGGTTTCGCCTCCTCCGGCCATAATGTCTGGAGCTGCTTTAACAGCTGAAGGCTGTAGGAAATATTCCAGTCAGGAGGCAGTTTATCCAGGCGGGCAAGCTGCTGCTGCGTGTCTGTGATAAACGTGGACGGTAAAGTACCTCGCAGTGTTAACGCGTTTTGCTGCACAGGCGTGAGCACTTCGGGTAACGGAGCCAGAGAGGCAAAAGCCTGAGTCGCCAGGGGGTCGGGTCTGGAAAAAGAAACCCATCCCCACGCCACAGCGATACAAACCACCAGCGTGGAACACATCCCGGCAAAAAAGAGCTTCCACTGTCTGGCAGGCACGGGGGCTGTCGTGCGATCCTCCCCATTCGGCTGATTTTCCTGATGCACAACATATACCCATTTCACCTCTTCGATCGGTTCGGCTTTCTCCAGAGGCGATTCGCTATCGGGCTTCATGTTCACATTCAAATCGGACGTCTCATTACTGCTTTCCAGCCGTTCAGCATTTGAACGTATCAACGTTCGTAACGTATCGAGCTGGCTTAGGTGTTTAAGCTCAAGGCGCTGGAGCACCACGCTCAGGCTGGTAAGTAACGCTTCAGCACGATAAAGCTCACTAAGATGGCTGCTGTTGAATGGAAGCATACGCATGCGCTGCTGCAGGCGCTGGCTCAGGCCGCTAAGGATTTCCATACGAGCGTGTTGTGTCTTCGGCCATAAAGTTTCCCACTGGCGGCTAATCAGGGCCTCCAGAATCGCCAGCCCTTCATTCAGGCCAGCTAATCCAGACTGGTGAGTACGGGCAAGGGTGTACCAGGCTGCTGTCTGCAACTCCACACCGTTCTGTTCAAACATTGAGAGACAGAGTCTTTGGACATATTGCCAGTTCACATCAGGGCGAGCAGGATGTGTAAGCTTACTGAGTTCATCGCGGAGGGCGGCATAATCTGGCAGCGTACGCGGGTCGCCGCCGGTTTTTAACGTTATATGTTTGATCATTCTGCAGGGCCTGCATATCCGTGTCGGTTAATATCGTCAGTTGATGTGTAAAGCAATTTTGCGTGTAGAAATGCTATGACTAATAAAGGAATGAATGTTATTGCTAGGGCAGCAGCGCTAAAATCAGACCGAAAAAAACACCTTCATCAAATAGTTGTCCTGACTGAGGTGATGTATCAGGGGGAGTAAAGATCCAGTCATATACACTCCCCACCCGCATGAACAGGCGTCCTTGAGAAATCGCGCTGTACCCGGAAAAAAAAGTCACCTCGACACAGCCTGCAACTCCCTGTCCATACAGGAATATCGGCATAAACTTAACCGCCCGGTTACCATAACGCAGGACGATACCGGAAATATCAAAAGCCCCGCCCTCCACCAGCAGGTCCGGAACATATACCGTCAGTGGCTCTGCATTCAGTCCGGTATCTGTCAGCCACGCGTCTATTTGATCCTGAAGCTGAGCCATTCGCATGCGAAACGCTGCAATATCGGCCTGACTCTTGCTAACTGCGGGAACAGGTGAAGGTTGTCGCGCCTGCAGCTTCTTCAGGAACTGTGATTTTACTGACATGGTGTTAACTGACCTTATATACGAGGTATTGTGTCGAGATACTGCTGTTGCCTGAGATGCCGCAACAGGACCCGTCCTTCGGGCATAAACTCAGTCCCGTAGCGCACCAGGCCAATCCCTTTAAGCTCAGCGTCAATGGCATAGCGCAGCTCGCCGGGAATGTTCTGCTCCAGCAGAACAACGTCTATTTTTTTCAGGCGTGGCTCATATTTGAGCAGAACGGCAGACAATGTGCTCATGAGCTCATGAGCCGTTCCGGGCATCCCCTGCAGGATTTTTGTCATATCGGGCAGCCCGTAATCAGGCAGATGCGCCAGCGTGCCGGCGCGACAGTTGAGAACGCGCTGCATATTGTCCAGAACCGAAAGGATGACCTGATTTTCTTCACTGACCTGATGCAGATCGAACCCACCGGTAAAATTGCCAAATAGCGTCTCGTACAGCGAGGAACGGGGCGTCTCATTCATCTTTCAGTGCCTGCATGGTCAGCTGGTTGTTCCCCGCCTCAATGACGCGTGCCTTATCCGGATCAAGGTCATCCCGACTCATTACTACACGCCAGGTATTGTTCTCCTGGTCCGGTGACATAAACATCCCGGCCACCGCCACGTACTGCGCATTTTCCTCCATTGGCATATCGACCGTGCCCGCGCCGATGATGGTGTGCGCTTCGTCGATAAACAGCAAAATCGGGATCGGTGACTGCTGTACCGCGTCGATGACGTTTTTCAGACGCTGTTCAAATTCGCCTTTCACACCGGCGCCCGCCTGCAGCAGACCAAGGTCGAGGGTGCGCAGGATGACCGGTTTGAGAGATTCGGGGACGTTGCCTTCGGCAATACGCAGTGCCAGGCCTTCGACCAGGGCCGTTTTGCCATGCTGGCATCCTGGATGAACAACCAGCGTCTCATCCGTAATGTGGGCGATCACCTTGCGTTGTATCACCAGCTGCCGGGAAAGCCTGTGGCACCGAAACTGCGTGCGCAACAGCGACTGAGAGCAGATGGCGCATTGCTGGACGACTGGCAGCGCCGCGGGGAGCCACTGCGCTATCGCCTTGGGTTGTATCAGGGGCTGCGCCTGATTCCGCTCGTTGAAGCCGCCGTCAGTGACTGGGCGCCTCCACCACCGCCTCCGCCGGTCATTAAGAAAATCATTCAGGGTCCTAAAACCCTTCGCCTCGACAGTATGTCACTGTTCGATTCCGGCAAGTTCGTGCTGAAAGCGGGTTCCACCAAAATGCTGGTGAATTCACTGGTTGGTATCAAAGCGAAGCCCGGCTGGCTGATTGTCGTGTCCGGCCATACCGATAACACCGGTACTCCGCAACTGAACCAGACGCTGTCCCTGAAACGTGCCGAAGCGGTGCGCAACTGGATGCGTGACACCGGCGACGTGCCGGAAAGCTGTTTTGCGGTGCAGGGCTATGGCGAAAGCCGCCCTGTCGCAACCAACGACACCCCGGAAGGGCGTGCGCTTAACCGCCGTGTCGAAATCAGTCTGGTATCTGAGCAGCCACCTGCTCTGGCGTGAAATCTTTCATGCTCTGAAAAGTCAGCTGAATAGAGTCCTCACCACCATCCTCGGACAGCGTATTTTTAACGGTTAGATTAAGTTTTGGGGAATATTCAGAAAGAACGCTGTCGAAATTATTTTTCGTGATGTTAACCTTCTCACGCTCAGATATTTGAGCAGACTCCTGACCATTACTGAAATCACCCGCAACCAGTAATTTCAACGGTAATTCCATTTTCTTACTTGCCCCGCCCGTATGCAGGTCAAGCTTCAGGTTTATACGTGCCTTAGGCACCTCATTTTGAAAACTGTCAGCCATTTCATCATCCCTCTGTGTTTTTGCTACGCCAACTTCACGGTATCGTTCTTGATGCGCAATATTAGAATAATGATCGACGCAAAATCAAATATGCAGATCATTTACCCGCAATGAGAAATTTCTTAAGAATTTTCCACTAAGACATTATTGCGAATTATCCTTTAGCCTTAGTAAAAGACACTGCCTTCTTCATGCAAAGCGAATGTTTGTATCGTAAAAAGGATCACAAACAGAGAGATGCTAATAAAACCATTTTGTTTTGATTTACATCACGGCATGATATCAAAAAAAGATGAATGAACAGCGACAGGTTATTGCGAGCAGATAAAAGACAGAGGTTAATGAATAAATACAAGCGACGAATTGATTTATGGCATGAATAATAGATAAGAATTTTCACAAAGAAAATTCTTATCTATTATTCGAAGGGAAAATAAAACGTATATTAAGGTCCGAAAATAAACACTGCTGCTCTTTTTTCGGCTCACTCCTGCTTACGCAAAGGCTTCAGTTCTCCCCTCAGGCATGAAAATCGCTCTCACTTCTTGAGCTTATACAGTGGAAAATCAAACACCTCCAGAATCGCCGCTTTTTTAATCAAAAACGAGTAATAGCACATATCGTATAACGGTGCTACATTACGCCGCCCACCCAAATCAGCAGTGGCCAGGCAACGCCGTAAAGTTCGGTAAAGCCTGCAACCATCACCTTGAAGAACGGTCTTATCGGCACGTCGTATCGCAAACTCTGCGCTACCTTTACAGGCTTCACATAGGTTCTACTATTTTGTCTCAATCCAAATTTCAACGTGCGTTTTTACACCCACGTTACTGGTTTACATGGTTTGGTCTTGGCGTGCTCTGGCTGCTGGTTCAACTTCCATACCCTGTCCTGCGCTTGCTGGGGTCAAAACTGGGCAGCGCTTCCCGCGTTTTTCTGAAACGTCGCGAATCGATCGCGCGTAAAAATATTGAGCTTTGTTTTCCGCAGTACAATGCCGAAGAGCGCGAGAAACTCATCGCGGAAAACTTCAAGTCTATCGGCATGGCGCTGCTTGAAACCGGAATGGCCTGGTTCTGGCCGGATGAGCGTGTCCGCAAATGGTTTGACGTGGAAGGACTGGATAACCTTAAACGCGCGCAGATGCAAAAACGCGGCGTGATGGTCGTCGGCGTTCACTTTATGTCGCTGGAGCTGGGCGGCCGGGTGATGGGGCTTTGTCAGCCAATGATGGCGACCTACAGACCGCACAACAGTGCGTTGATGGAGTGGGTGCAGACGCGAGGCCGCATGCGTTCCAATAAGGCGATGATCAGCCGTAATAACCTGCGCGGCATGGTCGGTGCCCTGAAGAAAGGTGAGGCCGTCTGGTTTGCGCCCGATCAGGATTATGGACGTAAAGGCAGCAGCTTTGCCCCCTTCTTTGCGGTGAAAGATGTTGCGACGACTAACGGCACCTTTGTCATTTCTCGTTTATCGGGCGCCTCCATGCTGACCGTGACGATGGTGAGAAAAGCAGATAAGTCAGGCTATCGTCTGCACATCTCTCCTGAAATGGCTAACTATCCGGAAAATGAGTGCGAAGCCGCGGCGTTTATCAATAAAGTTATCGAAACTGAAATCATGCGTGCGCCCGAGCAGTATCTGTGGATGCATCGTCGTTTCAAAACCCGCCCTCTTGGCGAAGCCTCACTCTATATTTAGCTCTTCATCAGGTTAGTTTCGCTAAGAAACTAACCTTTTCAAAGACCTGTCTTCCCGCTGAGTAACTGTCTTTCAATGCGTCGCCCAAAGTGAATTTATTGCGAAGTGAAATCAAACTGTCGCCGTTCCACGACACACGTAAGTGACGGAAATTATTTAAAAAAATCCCTCTTGTCACCTCTCATTTTTAAGCGTACATTAGCGCCGTCTGGCAACAGGAAAGCACAGAATTCTGAGCTGGAGTTAACGGCGTAACGGGAAAATTCTCATTTCCATTTTAACCGGATTTCAGTTCTCTATAATCAGGTGGACTCTGTTTTTAAATGCGTACCACAAGATACGCGGAGCGATGAAACGTGAAATATTTCTTTATGGGCATTTCGGTGATTGTTTTAGTCTGGGCCGGAACCTTTGCCCTGATGATCTAGTGAAGAACATGCTGTCAAAAAAACAGGAGCCATCGGCTCCTGTTTTTTTATGTCATGACGACGCGGGGTGTTCAGCGACGCTCTTTGAGGTCAGAAGACCGTCGGCCCGGAACATACTCTTGATGCCCCTCACCGCCTGACGAATACGGTCGCTGTTTTCAATAAGGGCAAATCGCACATGGGTGTCGCCATAATCACCGAATCCAATGCCTGGCGAGACACACACTTTTGCATCCTGAAGCAGCTTTTTAGCAAACTCCAGCGATCCCATCGCCGCATAGGGCTCCGGAATTTTTGCCCAGACGTACATGGACGCTTTCGGCATTTCCACCATCCAGCCCGCTTCATGCAACCCTTTTACCAGCACGTCGCGGCGGCGCTTATACTGGGCGGCAATCTCGTGAACGCACTGCTGGTCGCCTTCCAGGGCAGCGATAGCCGCGACCTGCAGCGGCGTGAAGGTACCGTAGTCGTGATAACTCTTAATGCGCGCCAGGGCACTCACCAGCGTTTTGTTACCCACCATAAAGCCAATACGCCAGCCCGCCATGTTGTAGCTTTTCGACAGGGTAAAGAACTCTACCGCCACGTCACGCGCGCCCGGGACCTGCATAATCGACGGGGCTTTCCAGCCGTCATAGACGATATCCGCATAGGCTAAATCGTGAACCACCAGCACGTCATAACGCTTGGCCAGGGCTACCACTTTCTCGAAGAAATCGAGTTCCACGCACTGCGCCGTTGGGTTCGACGGGAAACCGAGGATCATCATCTTGGGTTTCGGATAGCTTTCGCGAATCGCACGTTCCAGTTCGTTAAAGAAATCGACACCTTCCACCAGCGGCACAGAACGGACCTGCGCCCCGGCAATCACCGCGCCGTAGATATGGATCGGGTAGCTTGGATTCGGCACCAGCACCGTATCGCCGTGATCCAGCGTGGCCAGCATCAGGTGCGCCAGCCCCTCTTTCGAGCCGATGGTGACAATCGCTTCACTTTCAGGATCGATATCAACCTGATAGCGATCCTGATACCAGCGCGAGATCGCGCGGCGTAACCTGGGAATACCGCGAGAGGTTGAGTAGCCGTGCGTATCCGGGCGCTGGGCAACCGTGCAGAGCTTTTCAACGATATGCGGTGGCGTTGGGCCATCTGGGTTACCCATGCTGAAATCGATAATATCTTCGCCACGCCGACGCGCAGCCATTTTCAGTTCAGCAGTGATATTGAAAACATAAGGGGGGAGACGATCGATACGCGTAAAACGGCGTTCAGGACTGAATTCAGCCATAGATTCCTCAGATTAACGTTAGCGCCCGGACCGTCCGAGCGACGCTGCCACCGATGTGGCATGTTTAGAAAATAACCTGAAAAAAATCATGCTGTCGAGAGGGAAATGAAAAAAAAGCGCTCGACTAAAAACCGGAACCCGGCTGCGCCTAAAAGCGGAAGCCCCTGTTTCGGGATCGGCTGTCTGATAGCTGTTATTTAACAGGATGATATCAAACCAGTTACCTGATGATGCGCCGTTCAGAAAAAAACAGGACGCCTCGGTCATCGCCAGATAATCCCCTTTGTAAATTATGGTTTTTCCTCATTTGATAAACCTGACGGATAGCTGGTCAATACGCGCCAGGTTTTTTATCATGGTTCTTTCCCGTTTTCCCAGGTCTACTCGTGCACGAAATATTCACTATGCTGCTGGCGGTTTTTGATCGTGCGGCATTAATGCTGATTTGCCTGTTCTTCCTGATTCGCATTCGCCTGTTTCGCGAGCTGTTGCACAAATCGGCCCACTCGCCAAAAGAGCTGCTGGCCGTTACCGCCATCTTTTCGCTGTTCGCCCTGTTCAGCACCTGGTCAGGCGTGCCGGTAGAGGGTTCGCTGGTAAACGTGCGCATTATCGCCGTCATGTCCGGCGGAATTTTGTTTGGTCCGTGGGTCGGCGTCATCACCGGCCTGATTGCCGGGACGCACCGCTACCTGATTGATATCGGTGGCGTAACGGCGGTGCCGTGCTTTATCACCAGCATTATCGCCGGGGTGCTTTCCGGCTGGATCAGCCGCAAAATACCGAAAAAACAGCGCTGGCGCGCCGGGATCGTCGCAGGCATGGTGTGCGAAACGCTGACCATGATCCTGGTCGTCGTCTGGGCTCCCACCACCGCGCTGGGGCTGGATATCGTTTCGAAAATCGGTATTCCGATGATCCTGGGCAGCGTGTGCATCGGTTTTATCGTGCTGCTGGTGCAAAGCGTTGAAGGGGAAAAAGAGGCCAGTGCCGCCCGTCAGGCCAAGCTGGCGCTGGATATCGCCAACAAAACGCTGCCGCTCTTCCGCCACGTTAACGCGGAATCGTTGCGTCAGGTCTGCGAAATTATCCGCCACGACATCCACGCTGACGCCGTCGCCATCACCAATATTGATCACGTGCTGGCCTACGTTGGCGTCGGGGAGCACAACTATCGCGACAACGATGACACCATAAGCCCGACCACCAGACAGGCGATTAACTACGGTAAAATCATTATTAAAAACAATGATGAAGCCCACCGAACGCCGGAAATTCACTCGATGCTGGTCATCCCGCTGTGGGAGAAAGGCGTCGTGACGGGCACGCTGAAAATTTATTACTGCCACGCGCATCAGATCACCTCAACGCTGCAGGAGATGGCCATCGGCCTGTCGCAGATTATCTCCACCCAGCTTGAGGTTTCGCGGGCGGAACAGCTGCGCGAGATGGCAAATAAGGCAGAACTGCGCGCGCTGCAGAGTAAAATCAATCCCCATTTCCTGTTTAACGCGCTGAACGCTATCTCCTCGTCCATTCGCCTAAATCCGGACACCGCGCGCCAGCTGATTTTTAACCTGTCGCGCTATCTGCGCTACAACATCGAACTGAAAGATGACGAGCAGATCGACATCAAAAAAGAGCTTTATCAGATCAAGGACTACATCGCGATCGAGCAGGCCCGCTTTGGCGACAAGCTCACGGTCATTTACGATATTGATGAAGAGGTCAACTGCGTGATCCCAAGCCTGCTTATCCAGCCGCTGGTCGAAAACGCAATTGTTCACGGTATTCAGCCCTGTAAAGGCAAAGGCGTCGTCACCATCAGCGTTACCGAAAGCGGCAACCGGGTGCGGATTGCCGTGCGCGATACCGGCCACGGGATTGATCCAAAAGTCATTGAGCGCGTGGAGTCTAACGAGATGCCGGGGAATAAAATCGGTCTGCTGAACGTGCACCACCGGGTCAAGCTGCTTTACGGCGATGGACTGCATATTCAGCGTCTTGAGCCGGGCACCGAAATTGCTTTTTACGTCCCGAATGAGCGCTCGCGCGCGCATACGACGACATCACTATTGCCCCAGGTGGAGTAACCCATGAAAGTTATCATCGTAGAAGATGAATTCCTGGCTCAGCAGGAGCTCACCTGGCTTATCAAAACCCACAGCCAGATAGAGATTGTGGGTACGTTTGATGATGGTCTGGACGTGCTGAAATTTTTGCAGCATAACCGGGTAGACGCCATTTTCCTGGATATCAATATCCCGTCGCTGGATGGCGTATTGCTGGCGCAAAACATCAATCAGTTTGCCCATAAGCCATTTATCGTTTTCGTTACCGCCTGGAAAGAGCACGCCGTAGAGGCCTTCGAGCTGGAGGCTTTTGACTATATTCTTAAGCCTTATCAGGAGTCGCGGATTGTCAGCATGCTGCAAAAGCTGGAGGCCGCCTGGCAGCAGCAAACCGCCCCCGCCAGCCCGACGGTACGCGAAAACGACACCATAAATCTGGTCAAAGACGAGCGCATCATCGTGACCCCGGTCAACGATATCTACTACGCCGAAGCGCACGAAAAGATGACGTTTGTCTATACCCGGCGGGAATCGTACGTGATGGCGATGAACATTACCGAATTCTGCAGCAAGCTCCCGGCTGCCCACTTTTTCCGCTGCCACCGGTCGTTTTGCGTAAATTTAAATAAGATCCGCGAGATCGAACCGTGGTTTAACAACACCTACATTTTACGTCTGAAAGATCTGGATTTTCAGGTGCCGGTAAGCCGCAGCAAGGTGAAAGAGTTCCGCCAGCTCATGCATCTGTAAAGAAAAAGCCCTCTCCTGCGGGAGAGGGCTTTGCGTCAGAGGATTTGACCGAGAACCTGACGCAGGTGAGCACCCGAGCCCAGCAGGCCTGGGTTATCATGCACGATCAGATAAACCGGAATGTCCTGCACGTAGCTTCTGAAGCGCCCTTTATCTTCAAACCCGCCGCGGAAGCCCGAGGCTTTAAAGAAGTCGAGGAAGCGCGGTACGATCCCGCCCGCGATATAGACCCCACCGAAGGTGCCCAGAGTCAGTGCCAGGTTGCCGCCGAAACGTCCCATGATCACGCAAAACAGCGACAGGGCACGACGACAGTCAATGCAGCTGTCCGCCAGCGCGCGTTCGGTGACGTCTTTCGGCTGCAGGTTTTCCGGCAGACGTCCGTCTGATTTCACAATCGCGCGGTACAGATTCACCAGCCCCGGACCTGAAAGAACGCGCTCGGCGGAGACGTGGCCGATCTCAGCGCGTAACTCTTCAAGGATAATGCCCTCTTCTTCGCTGTTAGGAGCAAAGTCAACGTGGCCGCCTTCACCCGGCAGGCTTACCCAGCGCTGAGCAACATGCACAAGATGCGACACGCCGAGGCCGGTACCGGCTCCGTAAACCGCAATCGGTTTGCCTTCGACCGGTTCAGCGCCGCCGAACTGGATCAGATGCTCAGGCTTCAGCATCGGGATCGCCATAGACACCGCGGTGAAGTCATTGATGATTTCAAGATGTGAAAAACCGAGGTTTTTTTTCATCTCGGCGATGGAGAATGCCCAGGTATGGTTGGTCATTGCGACCCAGTCGCCGGTTATCGGGCAGGCTATCGCGATGCAGCCGTCTTCAACGCTAACCTGATGCTCGTCCAGGTAGACGCGGACAACGGCTTCAAGGCTTGGATAATCCAGCCCGGAATAGGTTTTCGCCCGGGAAATCTCACCGCTACTAACATCGCACAATGCGAGGCGCGCGTTGGTGCCGCCCACATCACCTACCAAAGCATACTTTGTCATTCTTCTACTGCTCCGCTAAAGTCAGAATAAATCTTTGGGACACTGTAAATTCAAGGCGTGATAACAACAACGGCCATAAGGTGAATGCCCATGGATTATCGATCTTCGTCACAGAATAACTTTACCGTTTCAGCACCTTTTGCACTATTGCCATAAAGCTTAATGTGCAAAGTAACGTAATGCCGTTTTGTACAAGGAAATCATCATGCTCCACCCGCGAGCCAGAACCATGCTGTTGCTGGCAATTCCGGCGCTAATTATTGGCGTGGCCTCAAGTCTGGTGCTCATTGTCGTGATGAAAGTCGCGTCGGTGCTGCAAGCCATGTTATGGACGGCGCTTCCGACAAAACTAGGCGCCACCGCTGATTCTCCAGCCTGGATCGTTGTGATGCTGACGTTGACCGGTATTGCGGTAGGCCTGGTGATCCGCTTCAGTCCTGGCCATGCCGGCCCCGATCCGGCGCAGGAACCGCTGATTGGCGCCCCGGTTCCCCCTTCGGCACTGCCCGGGCTGCTCATTGCGTTGATTATCGGTCTGGGCGGCGGCGTCAGCCTGGGGCCGGAGCATCCAATTATGGCGGTGAATATTGGCCTGGCGGTTTTCCTCGGTTCACGCATTTTGCCCCGCGTCGGCGCGCTGGACTGGACCATCCTCGCCTCCGCAGGCACCATCGGGGCGCTTTTCGGCACGCCCGTCGCTGCAGCACTGATCTTTTCTCAGACGCTCAGCAGCAATAACGACGTCCCGCTGTGGGATAAGCTGTTTGCCCCGCTGATGGCCGCAGCCGCCGGGGCGCTCACGACCAGCCTGTTTTTCCATCCCCACTTCTCACTCTCCCTCCCCCACTACGGCCAGATGCAGATAGCCGATATTTTCAGCGGCGCCATCGTCGTCGCCATCGCCATTGCGCTGGGAATGGTGGCGGTATGGTGTCTTCCTCGCCTGCACAGGCTGATGCATAAGCTCAAACACCCGGTGTTGGTTCTGGGGGCCGGCGGTTTGATTCTCGGTATTTTAGGGGTAATCGGCGGGCCGGTGACGCTGTTCAAAGGTCTGGACGAGATGCAGCAGCTGGCCTTCAGCCAGGTGTTTAGCGTCTCAGACTATCTGCTGTTTGCCGCGATCAAGCTGGCCGCGCTGGTGGTGGCTGCAGCCTGCGGTTTCCGCGGTGGACGCATTTTCCCGGTGGTCTTTGTCGGCGTCGCGCTGGGGCTGATGCTGCACGAGCATGTCGATGCGGTCCCGGCGGCGATTACCGTCTCCTGCTCTATTCTGGGACTGGTTCTGGTGGTTACGCGCGACGCGTGGCTCAGCCTGTTTATGGCTGCGGTGGTGGTACCGGATTCAACGCTTTTCCCCCTGCTTTGTATCGTGATGTTGCCCGCCTGGCTCCTGCTGGCGGGCAAACCAATGATGATGGCCTGGCGAAACGACAAATAATCAGGCGCTATTGCGCGCTTCCAGCGCTTTGGTGATCGCCCCCAACAGCGGCGGGATATCCGCTTTCGGCAGCATCACCTCAATCAACGAGAGCCGCTCGTGGTGCGCCACTTTTTCAAGGACGTCCGCCAGCTGCTCCGCTTCACTGACCCGCCAGCACTGGGCCTGAGGATCAAGGCTCAGGGCCTGCGGGATTTGCGTCCAGTTCCATAGCGCAATATCGTTATATCGCTGTTCCGGCCCGTGGATCGCTCTTTCCACCGTGTACCCTTCGTTGTTAAGGACCAGAATGATGGGGTGTTGTTTATCCCGCAGCATCGAGCCAAGCTCCTGTATGGTGAGCTGCGCCGCGCCATCCCCCGTCAGCACAATCACGCGCCGGTTTGGGCAGGCGGTTTGCGCGCCAAACGCTGCGGCCAGGGTGTAGCCGATCGATCCCCACAGCGGCTGGACGATAAAATTCACATCAGCCGGAAGACGAAGGTCGATCGCGCCGAAGGCCGAGGTGCCCTGATCCGCAAGGATGATGTCTCCCGGGCGGATAAACGTCTGCAACGTTTTCCAGAAATTGTCCTGCGTCAGCGAGCCATCCGGCTGCGGATAGGCCATAGCGCTTTGAGACGACGGTGCCGGCGCATCGTGCACGTGCTGTTTACACAGCTCCACCAGCGTTTCGATTGCCTGAAGCATGGGGATGCCGGTAAACCAGACGTCACCAACGCGTGATGCATGAGGCTGAACTTCAATTGTTTGTGACGGGGTTAGCTGATGCGTGAAGCCGGCGGTCAGGGTATCGGTAAATCGCGTCCCGATGCACAGCACCGTGTCTGCCCCTTCAATCGCCTCTTTTACCGCCCCGGCGCTTGCCGAACCGCTATATGTGCCGTAAAACCCGGCGTGACGCTCGTCAAATATCCCTTTACCCATCAGCATAGTGGCGTGTGCCATCGGCACGTCCTTGACCCATTTCTGTAGGGCATGCTTCAGGCCGTGGCGTAGGACAAGGAAATCGGCCAGCAGCGCAGTACGCTTGCTCATGGCCAGCCTGTTCTCAGCGGCATCCCGAAACGCTTTCAGGCAGGCGCTATCGGCATGCGCGTGCCTGAGAGTGAGAGCGTTTACAGGAGGCGTGGCGGCTTTTTTTGCCACATCCGCAGGCAGCATCAGATAGCCGGGACGACGCTCCCGGAGCATGGTAGTCAATACCCGGTCAATCTCGTAACAGGCGTTTTGTTCGGTCAGAATCGCCTGTGCAACGGTGATCGGTTCGCTCATATGGTAAAAATGACGAAACTCACCGTCGCCCAGCGTATGGTGCAGCAACTCTCCTCTTTGCTGTGACGCCGTACCCGGCGCGCCCACAATATGCAGCACCGGAACGTGCTCGGCGTAGCTGCCCGCAATGCCGTTCATGGCGCTTAACTCTCCTACACCAAATGTCGTCAGCAGCGCGGCAAAACCCTTACATCGGGCGTATCCGTCCGCGGCATAAGAGGCGTTTAACTCGTTGGCACAGCCCACCCAACAGATATCCGGGCTGTCTATCACATGGTCGAGAAACTGCAGGTTATAGTCGCCCGGCACGCCAAACAGATGATCGGCTCCACAATCTGTAAGACGGTCCAGCAGGTAATCGGCGACGCAGTATGGGGTACGCATGAACAGGTATCCTTCTAATGTTGACCTCACTTTGAGTATTAAATAAGCGTGATGACTGTCCAGAATTGGCGATAAGAAGAGCATGGAAAGAATGCTTTACAAAAAAGGCTGCGCTATGCTGCTTTTTTTCGCGTTAATGTAAACGCATACACTGATTTTTTCTTCAGCGCCAGAGGTCATGAGAATGGGTTATCAGCCGGACAAAAATCGTTATCGGACAATGGAATATCGCCGCTGCGGGCAAAGCGGACTCAGGTTGCCCGCCATCTCGCTTGGGCTGTGGCATAACTTTGGCGACACCACGCTTATCGAAAACAGCCGTCAACTTTTACAGCGCGCGTTCGATCTGGGCATTACGCATTTCGACCTTGCCAACAACTATGGCCCGCCGCCGGGATCGGCCGAACGTAATTTCGGCCGTATTTTGCAGGAGGATTTCCTGCCCTGGCGAGACGAGCTGATCGTCTCTACGAAAGCAGGTTATACCATGTGGGATGGCCCTTACGGCGACTGGGGGTCACGCAAATATCTGCTGGCAAGCCTGGATCAGAGCCTGAAGCGCATGGGGCTGGAGTATGTGGATATCTTCTATCATCACCGTCCTGACCCACAAACGCCGCTGCTGGAAACCATGAAAGCGCTTGAACATGCGGTGCGCCAGGGAAAAGCCCTGTATGTCGGGTTATCCAACTACCCTGCAGAACTGGCCCGCAAGGCGATTGATATCCTTGACGATCTCGGTACGCCCTGCCTGATCCACCAGCCGAAATACTCTCTTTTTGAACGTGCGCCGGAAGAGGAACTGCTGAACGTGTTGCAGGAAAAAGGGGTCGGCTGCATTCCCTTCTCGCCGCTGGCCGGTGGACAATTGACAAACCGCTATCTGAACGGCATTCCGGCAGACTCACGCGCGGCAAGCGGCAGTCAGTTCCTGAACCCTGACCAGATCACCGAAGAGAAGCTGGAGAAGGTAAGAAAGCTGAACGCCATGGCGGAAGAGCGCGGTCAGAAGTTGTCCCAGATGGCTCTGGCCTGGGTATTACGCCATGAGAACGTGACGTCAGTGCTGATTGGAGCAAGTAAAACGGCTCAGGTTGATGACGCCGTGGGGATGCTGGAAAACCGCCATTTCTCTGCTGAAGAACTGGTCCGTATTGATACAATCCTGAACAGCTCAAAATAAAATCACTTTTAGCAAAAAGTGCTCTCATTCAGCAATTCGGAGTTGAGGCGATGAAACGAGGCTTTACCAACTCGTAATATTGCGTTAACAGGCCCCACAAGGGCCCCGATCGTGAAGGAGAAAGAGTATGTTCAGGTCACTGATTCTTGCAGCGGTATTACTGGCTTCAGCCCCGCTGATCGCCAATGCGGGCGAAATCACCCTGTTGCCATCAGTAAAATTACAAATTGGCGATCGTGACGACTACGGCAGATACTGGGACGGTGGCTACTGGCGCGACCGTGACTACTGGAACCGTCACTATGAGTGGCGCGGAGACCGCTGGTGGAAACATGATAACGGCAGACACCGCGGCTGGTATAAAGACAACGCGTATGAGCGCGGCTACCGCGAAGGCTGGAACGATCGTGACGACCGTCGCGGCGGCTGGGATCGCGGCGGGAAAGGACGCGGCCACGGTCATGGCCACGGTCACCATTAATGCAAAAAGGAGCCTCCCGGCTCCTTTTTCTTTTAGAGACCCAACGCGGTGCCAACCAGCAGCCACAGGTTCAGCGCCACTACCACCACCACGATGGCCCACCCGGTCCGTTTCACCAGGGTCGAGTTGACCAGTTCGCCCATCAGGTTTTTGTTGCTGGTAAAGATCAGCAGCGGCACCAGCGCCAGCGCGATACCAAAACTCAGCAGCACCTGGCTCATGACCAGAATTCGCGTAGGATCGAGCCCCATCAGGATCACGATAAATGACGGTAGCATGGTGACGGAGCGACGAACCCACAGCGGAATATGGAAGCGGACAAACCCCTGCATCACCACCTGGCCTGCCAGCGTGCCCACCACCGTAGAAGAGAGACCGGCAGCCACCAGGCTGAGACCAAATATCGTGGCGGCAGCATGGCTCAGTAAGGGCTCCAGCGTGAGATAAGCCTGGTCGAGATCGGCAATACCGGTGTGGCCGTTAAAGTGGAAAGCGGCGGCAGCGGTAGCCATCATCGCCAGATTGACAAACCCCGCGATGGTCATGGCAATCGCCACGTCCCATTTGGTGGCGGAGTAACGCTCTTTGCGCGTCCCACCGTGGAGATGCTGAGTCAGCGAGGAGTGCAGGTAAATCACATGCGGCATGATAGTCGCCCCCAATACCCCGGCAGCCAGGAACACCGCTTCCGAGGTTGGCAGGCTTGGGATTGCCATACCTTTACCGAGCTGCACCAGATTCGGCTGTGAGAAAATCAGCTCCACGATATAGGCCGCCGCGACAAACAGCAGCAGACCGCCGATAACCTTCTCCAGCGGCTTTTGACCTCGACGCTGCAGCATCAGGATCAGGAAAGTGGCAATCCCGGTCAGTACCGCCCCCTGCAACAGCGACACGCCCAGAATCAGTTTAAACCCGATCGCTGCGCCAATAAATTCAGCGAGGTCAGTGGCCATGGCTATGATTTCCGCCTGAACCCAATAGAGCCAGACGGCCGGACGCGGATAATGGTCGCGAATTTGCTCTGCCAGGTTTTTACCTGTGGCAATCCCCAGCTTTGCGGAGAGCATCTGAATCAGCATCGCCATCAGGTTTGCCCAGACGACCACCCACAGCAGCTTATAGCCGAAGCTGGCCCCGGCCTGAATATTGGTCGCAAAGTTACCTGGATCGATATAGCCAATGGCAGCGATGAACGCAGGTCCCATTAATGCGAACCGCAACTTGCGCGCGGCTCTGCCACTGCTACCCTCTACGCGACTGTTTGTCATTTCTGCCTCTGAAATATAGCCTTTGCTATGTTTAATCCTATCAAAATGAGAATGATTATCAAGATCATTTATGCTGTTTGCAGTGATTTCTCCGATAGCTTTGAACGATAGACGGGCGGGTAAGTGGGGCGATCTAACAGAAACTGAAATCGCGCGCGCTTTTGTGAAGACTAGCACACAAACTTAACTTTTCACTCATTTACCTAACATAACAAAAATGTATTGTGGATCACTATTTTTGAGACTCGTCACAGGATGTAACTATAGTGTGTCCTCGATCTCGTTTTCTTTTCGCTTGTTACATAGAATGTGCACGAAAATTAAACCTGCCTCATATTTGGAGCAAATATGGACCGCGTCCTTCATTTTGTCCTGGCACTTGTTGTCGTTACTGCACTTGCATTGCTGGTCAGCACAGACCGCAAAAAAATTCGTATCCGTTATGTTGTCCAGCTGCTGGTCATTGAAGTTTTACTTGCGTGGTTCTTCCTGAACTCCAACGTAGGCCTCGGCTTCGTGAAAGGCTTCTCCGAAATGTTTGAAAAACTGCTCGGATTCGCTAATGAAGGGACCAACTTTGTCTTCGGTAAAATGAACGACGAAGGCCTGGCGTTCTTCTTCCTGAAGGTTCTCTGCCCTATCGTCTTCATCTCCGCGCTGATCGGTATTCTGCAGCACATCCGCGTTCTGCCGTTCGTTATTCGTGGAATTGGTTTCCTGTTGTCCAAAGTGAACGGCATGGGCAAGCTGGAATCCTTCAACGCCGTCAGTTCCCTGATCCTCGGTCAGTCTGAGAACTTCATCGCGTATAAAGATATTCTCGGCAAAATGTCCCGCAACCGCATGTACACCATGGCGGCAACCGCAATGTCTACCGTTTCCATGTCTATCGTGGGCGCGTATATGACCATGCTGGAGCCAAAGTATGTTGTTGCGGCGCTGGTTCTGAACATGTTCAGCACCTTTATCGTTCTGTCGCTGATCAACCCGTACCGCGTTGATGCCAGCGAAGAGAACATCCAGATGTCTAACCTGCACGAAGGCCAGAGCTTCTTCGAAATGCTGGGTGAGTACATTCTGGCGGGCTTCAAAGTGGCGATTATCGTTGCCGCCATGTTGATCGGCTTCATTGCGCTGATTTCTGCGCTGAACGCCCTGTTCGCAGCGGTGCTGGGTATCTCCTTCCAGGGTATTCTGGGCTACATCTTCTACCCGGTTGCATGGGTGATGGGTGTGCCAGCTCACGAAGCGCTGCAGGTGGGCAGTATCATGGCAACCAAACTGGTTTCTAACGAATTCGTTGCGATGATGGATCTGCAGAAAATTGCCAGCACGCTTTCTCCGCGCGCGGAAGGCATTCTGTCCGTGTTCCTGGTCTCCTTCGCGAACTTCTCGTCCATCGGGATTATCGCGGGCGCGATTAAAGGTCTGAACGAAGAACAGGGCAACGTGGTTTCTCGCTTTGGCCTGAAGCTGGTTTACGGATCTACGCTGGTGAGCGTCCTGTCTGCTTCTATCGCGGCACTGGTGCTCTAACCTTTAGCGTTAAACAAAAACCGGGAGCCTGGCTCCCGGTTTTTTTATGCCCGCCATTCTTCCAGCGGCTTGGGTTTGCCTATCAGGTAGCCCTGCAGATAATCCACGCCGAAACGAAGCAGCATCTCCCGCTGCGCCGGTGTTTCGACGTATTCCGCTACGACGCACAGCGATTTCGTCTTCGCCAGATTACACATCGATTGCACGATCATCGCATCCATATCATCGTTACAAATGTCTTTAACAAAGCAGCCGTCAATTTTAATGATGTCCGCCTGCAGGCGCCTGAGGCGCTCGTAGTTGGCGTAGCCGGTACCAAAATCATCAATGGCAATCCGGAAACCGTAATCCCGCAGCTGCTGAATATTGTGGATGCTGCAGCCTGAATTTGAGAAGGCCTGCTCTTCGGTAATCTCAATCACGACGGACTGAGGCGCAACGCCGTAGCGTTCAAAGAGCGCGCAAATCTCGGTCGCCACCTCTTTTTGCATCAGCGTGAGCGGCATCAGATTAACGGAGAAACGGGCGCCAGCCTGCGTTGAAGGGTGATCGCGCAGCCACAGCAGTAATTTCTCCATGACGCACATATCAAACCGGTGGCTGAGGTTGAACTGGGCAATCAACGGAATAAAGCGGTCAGGAGTGAAGATCTCTCCCTCGCTCTCCATACGCGCCAGAATTTCGTAGTAGCCGCTCCCGTCCGCCTTCTGGATCGGTTGCGCGTACAAATGGAACTGGCCCGCCTCCAGGGCATGCTTAATCCGCGCAAGCATCAGGACTCGCTCTGTCGTTTGCCCTGATGCCGCCTCGAGGCTATTCGTGAGCGCAAGCACGTTGTTTGTTGTTCCGCAGGATTGCTCGGCCAGCCAGCTCAGTTGCCCCAGCGTGTGGTGCAACTTTTCGCCGTTTTCCACCATTCCCCAGGACGCGCCAAATTCAATATCCAGCCCGGTGTTGTTCCAGAAAATCTTACGGCTGTTCAGCCGATCAACCATATGCTGTAAGCGCTCAGCGGTTCCCGGGCCCAGTAATACCAGCACAAGCTCGCTTCCGGGGAGCTGGAAGAGCGTCTCATCTTTTTGCAGGAGAGGCTGCAGCGACGTGGCGATCGTGCGTTTGCAGTGGACCCGCATCAGGATCCCATAGTGGCGACTCAAAAATTCCAGGTTATCCATACGCAGAATGCTCACTTTTGCATCCGGGTGAATCTCAAGATAATCCTCCAGCGCACGAATATTGGGCAATCCGGTCAGCGGATCGGTGAGCGCCCTCCCCTGCCAGCCCCGCTTAAGCCACTCGCTGCGCTGGTAAATACGCGACATATAGAGCAGGCAGATCGCGAACGAGATAAGCACGGACAGAATAAAAGAGAGCGAATGGCCCGATTCCACCCCGTTAAGGAAGTTGTAGTTGTAGGTCAACAGCAGGAGCGCAGATACAGCCCAGAGCAGAGAAATCAACGCATAGGTCAGTCGGCTTATCGCTAAGGTAAAAAGAATAAAAATCAGCGGCATCAAATAGCCCGCAATGACGGGAGATTCAAAAGGACCACATAAAATGATGAGAATGAAACTTAAAAGCACCAGCCAGGCAAAAATATATAATGAATTCTTGTGAAAAAACACGGGCTTCACGCTTCGTCGCCAGAAACTCATTGCATAACGAGGATTAATTATCATTCTTAACGGGTAATAGAACATCATGGTAAAAATCAATGCCGCACATATCAGGCTTTGTATATCCACAACGTTATAAATTACCGTTCCTTCGCCGAAAAAGGTCGAAATTGTCACCGGAAAATCAAACAAATAGCCTGCCAAATACATTGACAGCTTAATCCCTATTGGCACCATAAAACCGAGCCAGAATATCCGTAATCCGATGTGCTTGTTAGGGATGCAGTAACGCCAACGCTTACCCAGCATGATACGCAGAAGGCCGCACGCCGCGAACAACGCAAAGGTCTGACAGAACAGTAATACTAAATATTGTAGCGTTACTAAATTTACATAGAATAAATTAGTGACAGTAAAACCTAACAAAATGGGAAGAATAGCCCTGCGCCCAAATAGCAGGATTACCGCCAGCATCACGCTTAAAGGTAACCATGCTAAATAAACGTCGTGACCATTAACAATTGCGCGGGGAGAAAGATAACGGGAGACAGGCACCGCAATCAGGCATAAAGCCAGAGCAATCATAAATATCTTTACATTATTGTAAGCTTTTCTATTCATTAACCGGGGCGTTATTTTCCGAGAGAATTATTGACCGGATGGATAATAGGTTTATTAATTGCGCGAATCAAGTTCAAGTCTATTTTTAGACTGGTTAATTGATGCCGATTGAGGTGAGGTATGGGAATACCTTCTTTTTGATAACAAAATGCGGGAGAGTGTGTTACAAACACATAAAAAAAACCCTCGTCTTTTGACGAGGGTTTACAATTTTGGTGGAGCTAAGCGGGATCGAACCGCTGACCTCTTGCATGCCATGCAAGCGCTCTCCCAGCTGAGCTATAGCCCCACATGTTACTTTACTGACCGCACTCTGTTGGGTTCAGAGTTTGGTGGAGCTAAGCGGGATCGAACCGCTGACCTCTTGCATGCCATGCAAGCGCTCTCCCAGCTGAGCTATAGCCCCATCGTAAAGCTGTCATGTTGACGGGCGGCATAATATGAATTCCGCCGCGGGGTGTCAACGGCAAAATCAATCCCAGCCATTCAATCGCCGAAAAATCATGCAAATGAATCACTTTGCGAGCCTGCTCGCAGCCAGGAGTTAAGCCTGTCACGTTTTCACGTAAAACGGTGCTATAAAATGAGCCGTTAATTAACCCTACTGATATTCAGGAAATTGCATGATCAAGGAACGAATGACGCCAGAAGAGTTAGCCCTTCTCACTGGCTATAGCCGCCAGACCATCAATAAATGGGTACGCAAAGAGGGTTGGATTACGTCACCAAAACCAGGCGTCCAGGGCGGGAAAGCGCGCCTGGTACATGTGAACGACAAAGTCCGTGACTTTATTCGCAGCGCACGTCGGGCAAGCGAAACATCCGAACTGCCTGGAGGCAGCAGTCATGATAGTTCGCTTCACACGCTGCTCCTGACGCTGGCCAATGAAATGACGCCGGAAGAGCAGAAACAGATGACATCGCTGCTACTGCGGGAAGGGATTACCGGCTTGTTGCAACGTTTAGGGATTCGCGATCAGAACTGATATGAAAAAATTACGCAGCAAAATGACCACGGAAGAGCTGGCGGAGAGTTTGGGCGTTGCCAGACAAACGGTTAATCGCTGGATACGCCAGCAGGGATGGAAAACCGAAGGCCTCAACGGCGTGAAGGGTGGTCGCGCGCGGCTCATTCATATTGATGCGCGCGTGAAGGAACATATTATGAGCCTCCCTGCGATCCGTAACCGTCAGGCGGTTTACCATCTCGCTGAGGTCACCGCTTCATACAGTGAACCCTCTTCAAACCTGTCTCCGGGCATTATTGAGACGCTGGAGAGTATGACTCAGCCAGAACAGAGGCGTCTGGACGCCTTATTGAAACGCGAAGGCATACACGGTTTTCTTACGCGGCTCGGTATCGCGGAAAAAGAGGCATAAAAAAACGGCAGGTTCCCCTGCCGTTTTTTTATCTGAGACGTTATTACTGCTGATTTTCACGTTCAGCGATAAAGTCCAGCGCCTTGTTAATACGCGCCACGCTGCGTGATTTGCCGATCGCGTGAACCGTCACATCCAGCGCCGGAGACTGCCCCGCCCCGGTCACCGCAACGCGCAGTGGCATGCCGACTTTACCCATACCGACTTCCAGCTCGTCTGCCGTCGCCTGAATCGCTTGATGCACATTCTCAGCGGTCCACTCGGAAAGGGCCGCCAGCTTGTCACGCACCACTTCCAGCGGCTGACGCGCAACCGGACGGAGGTGTTTCTTCGCGGCGTCCGCGTCGAACGTATCAAACTCTTCATAGAAGTAGCGGCAGCTTTCGGCAATCTCTTTCAGCGTTTTGCAGCGCTCGCCGAGGAGTTTCACCAGGTCAGCCAGCTCAGGGCCAGTGCGGGTATCAATATTTGCCTGCTCAATGTGCCACTGCAGGTAAGTCGCCACATATTCCGGCGGCATGGTGTTGATGTAGTGATGGTTCAGCCACAGGAGCTTGTCGGTATTAAATGCGCTCGCTGATTTGCTTACAGAGCTCAGAGAGAACAGTTCGATCATCTCTTCGCGGCTGAAGATCTCCTGGTCACCGTGAGCCCAGCCCAGACGCACCAGATAGTTCAGCAGCGCTTCTGGCAGATAACCGTCGTCGCGATACTGCATGACGCTGACCGCGCCGTGACGTTTAGACAGCTTTTTCCCGTCGTCGCCGTTGATCATGGAGACGTGCGCATAAACAGGCACAGGGGCGTTCAGCGCCTTCAGGATGTTGATCTGACGTGGCGTGTTGTTGATGTGGTCTTCACCACGGACAACGTGAGTAATTTCCATATCCCAGTCGTCAACCACCACGCAGAAGTTGTAGGTTGGGGAACCATCGGTGCGGCGGATGATCAGATCGTCCAACTCCTGGTTGCTGAATTCGATCGGGCCACGGATCTGGTCGTCAAAGATCACAGACCCCTCTTGCGGGTTAGCAAAACGCACAACGCAAGGCTCATCAGCAGCATGCTCGCTGTGGTCATGGCGGCAGCGGCCGTCATAACGCGGCTTTTCACCATTCGCCATCTGCTCTTCGCGCAGCGCATCCAGACGCTCTTTGGAGCAATAGCACTTATACGCCGTGCCCGCGACCAGCATTTCATCAATGACGGCGTTATAGCGGTCAAAGCGTTTGGTCTGGAAATAAGGGCCTTCGTCCCATTCCAGATTCAGCCAGTTCATCCCATCCATAATGGCTTCAATTGCTTCCGGCGTGGAGCGCTCAAGATCGGTGTCTTCAATACGCAGCACGAACTCACCTTTGTTGTGGCGTGCGAAAAGCCAGGAATAGAGAGCGGTACGTGCACCACCGACGTGCAGATAGCCTGTCGGGCTCGGCGCGAAGCGAGTTTTGATTTTCATGAAATGGCCTTACGTTATAAAGATGCCGGCAATCGGCAAATCCTGGGGAAAAAACGATGGGCAATATTCTATCACTGTGGGGGGATTCCTCAATGTTGATCCCTTTATCGTGATCGAGTTTGCGATTTTTGTTTAGAAATCATGCGCCATTGCCCGTTTCGCGATCGTTTTGCTTAATTTTACGACGAACGAATAAAAACTTTAGAAAATGCGTTGACTCATTTTCAACTCTCCCTATAATGCGACTCCACACAGCGGGGGTGATTAGCTCAGTTGGTAGAGCATCTCCTTTACACGGAGGGGGTCGGCGGTTCGAGCCCGTCATCACCCACCATCTACTTCGGTAGACTCGCAGTGTAGATAAGAATTGAGATTGGGCGATTAGCTCAGTTGGTAGAGCATCTCCTTTACACGGAGGGGGTCGGCGGTTCGAGCCCGTCATCGCCCACCATTCTCACCTTATCGCAGTAGTTCCGAAATGGGCGATTAGCTCAGTTGGTAGAGCATCTCCTTTACACGGAGGGGGTCGGCGGTTCGAGCCCGTCATCGCCCACCATTTCGGGTCGTTAGCTCAGTTGGTAGAGCAGTTGACTTTTAATCAATTGGTCGCAGGTTCGAATCCTGCACGACCCACCAGTGTAAAAAAGCGCCCTAAAGGCGCTTTTTTGCTATCCGCAGTTTGTCTACTTTCGACCTCCAGTAACGCATCATTAATACTGATTGCGTATCGATGTTACTCCCCGCCAGATATGGCAGTTTTGCTCAAGCTAATCCCGTTAGTGCCGATACCTCTGTTTTATAACGCGAGGAAAGACTATGACGACCATTCAGGCTTCAACCCAGATGATTCAAACCAGCAGCGGTGGGAGTGGTGCTTCTGGCAGTAACGACATCGCTTCCCAGATCAGCAGTATTATTGACAAGATCAAAAAGCTGACTCAGCAGTTAAAAGAGCTGGCGAACAGCACCGGCAGCGCTGATGAGAAGAAGAAGCAGCAGGAACTTATTCAGACCCAGATCAAAGTGCTTCAGGCGCAGCTCGCCTCACTGCAGCGCCAGCAGGCAGAAGAGGCCCAAAAGAAGCAGGATCAAAAGCTGGGCAAAGTGGAAGGTGTGAATAACCCTTCAGACAATAATCAGATTGATATCTACATCTAATCTTCTGATGCGTTAAACAGTGGGTCGCGTATGCGGGCTTCGGTTAATCGTTGTGCCTGGATACGCACCACTTCCCAGATAGCCTGCGCCGCCCCCGAGAGTGAGCGATTTTTTCGCCGCACCAGCATCAGCTTTCGCTCAACAACGGGCGCTAATCGCCTGACGGCCAGCCGGCTTCCCTGCGGCAGGGGAAGCGCCAGGGCGGGCAACACGCTGATGCCAATGCCGGCTTCCACCATGGGAAACAGCGTCGCCGGGTGACCAATCTCCTGCACGATCGTTGCTTTTACGCCCTGATTCACCAGCGCGGAATCAATCAGCGGACGACTGCCCGAGGCATAATCCTGTAAAACCAGGTTCGCGCCCGTCAGACACTGCCAGCTGACTTCCGGCAACGTGGCCAGCGGGTCGTCGTCACGGCAGAGCAGCAAGAATGGCTCGGAAAGTACGCTTTCACACGCCAGATCGCTCGCCTGGCCGGGATCGATCACAATACCAAAATCCACATCGCCCTGGCGGATGCTCTCCAGCACCCACTGCTGCGGCCTGTCATGCAGGACAAAATCAATATCCGGATAGCGGTGGCTTCCCTCGGCAATACACTGCGGGATAAGGTGCGCTGAGATCGTCTGGCTGGCCGCGACGCGCACGGTCCCCGAAAGCTGCTGCCCCAGCCTCCCCACGTCTCTGAGCGTGCTGTTTAGCTCATCCAGCAGCCGTTCGAGGCGCAGGGCTAGCTGCTGCCCCGCTTCGGTCAGCACCACTTCGCGCGTGGTGCGGTCAAGCAATTTCACCCCGGTCTGATTCTCCAGCTCTTTCACGCTGTGGCTGACCGCCGACTGGCTCAGGCCAATCTTCTCGCCTGCCCGGCTAAAGCTGCGGGCGTGAGCGACGGTGACGAAAATACGAAGCTGACGTAAGGAATAATTCATCTGTTTCATTCATGAATGGATGCAATAAATCAATTTTATTTCTCAAATAGAAAAAAGCACAATAGCGACATCTGATTTCAGGAGTCATTATGAAACTATTTCGTATTCTTGATCCGTTCACGCTTACCCTGGTGGTTACCGTTTTACTGGCCTCGTTTTTCCCGGCTCGTGGCGCTTTCGTCCCGTTCTTTGAAGGGCTGACGACGGCCGCCATCGCGCTGCTGTTCTTTATGCACGGTGCAAAACTCTCCCGCGAAGCCATTATTGCCGGCGGTAGCCACTGGCGGCTGCATCTATGGGTGATGTGCAGCACGTTCATTCTGTTCCCAATCCTCGGAGTGCTGTTTGCCTGGTGGGCGCCGGTTAACGTCGACCCGGCGCTCTACACCGGTTTCCTGTATCTCTGTATTCTGCCGGCTACAGTGCAGTCCGCCATTGCCTTTACCTCTCTCGCGGGAGGAAACGTTGCGGCCGCGGTCTGCTCGGCATCGGCATCCAGCCTGTTAGGGATTTTCGTTTCCCCGCTGCTGGTGGGCCTGCTGATGAACATGCACGGCGCGGAAGGCAATCTCGAGCAGGTTGGAAAAATTTGCCTGCAGCTGCTGCTGCCGTTTGTCCTGGGGCATCTATCCCGTCCATGGACCGGGGCGTTCGTGGCTAAGCACAAGAAATGGATCTCAAAAACCGACCAGTCGTCGATTCTGCTGGTGGTCTATTCCGCCTTCAGCGAAGCGGTGGTTAACGGGATCTGGCATAAGGTGGGCGCAGGCTCGCTGCTGTTTATCGTGGTGGTCAGCCTCGTTCTGCTGGCGATTGTGATTGCGGTAAACGTATTTGTGGCACGCAGGTGCGGCTTCAGCAAAGCAGATGAAATCACCATTGTCTTCTGCGGTTCCAAAAAGAGCCTGGCGAACGGTATTCCGATGGCCAATATTCTGTTCCCGACCTCGGTGATTGGGATGATGGTGCTGCCGCTGATGATTTTCCACCAGATCCAGCTGATGGTCTGCGCGGTGCTGGCGCGTCGCTACAAGCGCCAGACTGAAAAGCTGGCGCAGAAAGAGACCCGCGCCGCGAAGGCTTAAGGACGTTTCAGGGGCTGAACCAGCTGGGTCAGCCCCTCGGTTTTGATTAGTAACGTGATAGCCATCAGCTCGCCCAGTCGCCCTGCCGGGAATTCATCCTTGCGGGCAAACCACAGCAGATACTCCTCCGGCAAATCAATCAGCCTACGGCCCTTGTATTTACCGAACGGCATCTCCGTATTGGCAATCTCAACGAGCTGTTCTTTCTCCACGTTACTCTCCTAACAGACGCATCATTTCCGCTTCGTCGATAACCTCAATGCCGAGCTCCTGGGCTTTCGCCAGCTTCGAGCCCGCCGCTTCCCCGGCGATCACCAGGTCGGTTTTCTTCGACACGCTGCCCGCCACTTTGGCCCCCAGCGCCACCAGGCGCGCTTTCGCATCGTCGCGTGAAAGCTGGCTCAGGCTGCCGGTCAGGACTACCGTTTTACCGGCGAACGGGCTGTCGATCTCTTCGGCGTTAACCACTACCGGCGCGGGCCACTTAATGCCCTCTTCCAGCAGCTTGCCGATAACTTCACGGTTGCTCTCTTCGGCGAAGAAGTTAAAAACGTGCGTGGCGACCACAATGCCAACGTCAGGGACTTTCTGCAGCTCGTCGATGCTTGCCTTTTCCAGCGCCTCCAGCGTACCAAAATACGCCGCCAGGCCCGCCGCCGTCGCCTCACCCACTTCACGAATGCCCAGCGCGTAAAGGAAGCGGGCAAAGGTCGTTTCTTTTGCGGCTTCGAGCGCGTTAACCACATTCTGGGCTGACTTTGGCCCCATGCGATCCAGGCCGGTCAGTTTTCCTGCCGTCAGCCTGAAGAGATCCGCTGGCGTATGGACATACTCTTTCTCAACCAGCTGATCGATAATCTTGTCGCCCATGCCGTCGACGTCCATCGCCCGACGGGAGACGAAGTGCTTCAGCGACTCTTTACGCTGCGCACCACAGATTAAGCCTCCCGTACAGCGCGCCACCGCTTCGCCTTCCACACGCTCAACGTCGGAGCCGCACACCGGGCAGTGGGTCGGGAAGACGATCTCGCGCGTATCGGCAGGACGCTCTGACTCCACGACGTTAACCACCTGCGGAATAACGTCGCCCGCGCGGCGAATCACCACTTTGTCACCAATGCGCAGGCCGAGGCGTTCGATTTCATCGGCGTTATGCAACGTGGCATTACTCACCAGCACGCCCGCGACCTGCACGGGCTCCAGACGTGCGACCGGGGTAATCGCCCCCGTACGGCCTACCTGGAACTCCACGTCGCGAACGAAGGTCATCTGCTCCTGAGCAGGGAATTTAAACGCCACCGCCCAGCGCGGCGCGCGCGCCACAAAGCCCAGCTGCTCCTGCAGCGCCAGTGAATTCACCTTGATGACGACGCCATCAATATCAAAACCGAGCGTCGGGCGGTCCTCTTCCACCTTGTGGTAGAACGCCAGCACCGCTTCCGGCGAGTCGCAGAGCTGAACGCGGTTGCTCACCGGCAGACCCCACGCTTTAAACTGCAGCAGACGTCCGAGGTGCGTATCCGGCAGCTCGCCGCCCTCCAGAATACCGACGCCGTAGCAGAAGAAAGTAAGCGGTCGCTTCGCGGTGATACGTGGATCAAGCTGGCGCAGAGAGCCTGCCGCCGCATTACGCGGGTTAGCAAACACCTTTCCGCCGGTGCGACGCGCCTCTTCGTTAATTTTCTCGAAGCCCGCCTGGGGCAGGAACACCTCGCCGCGCACTTCCAGACGTGCGGGAATGTTGTCACCCTGCAGCTTCAGCGGGATCGCGCGGATGGTACGCACGTTGGTGGTGATGTCTTCGCCCGTTGTACCGTCGCCACGCGTTGCGGCACGCACCAGCACGCCGTTTTCGTAGAGAAGGCTGACCGCCAGGCCATCCAGCTTGAGCTCGCAGCACCAGGTGAGGGAGTCGCTGCTTTTCAGGCGATCCTGCACGCGCTTGTTAAACGCGAGGAAGCTCTCTTCATCGAAGACGTTATCCAGCGACAGCATCGGCACCTCATGGCGCACCTGGCTGAAAGCGCCCAGCGGCTCAGCGCCGACGCGCTGGGTGGGGGAATCCGGCGTGATGAGCTCTGGATGCTGCGCCTCTAACTCGCGCAGCTCGCGCATCAGGCGGTCATATTCCGCATCCGGGACTTCCGGCGCGTCCATAACATGATAGAGGTATTCATGATGGCGAAGCGTGGTTCGCAGTTCAGTGAGTTGTTTTTCGATTGAGTCCATATCGCACCATCAATGAGAAAAAACCCCCGACAGGCGGGGGTTGAGGAGGAGTTGAAGTAAACGCGACGATTACGCGTTAGCTTCCTTAACTTCGCGGATGCGGTCCTGATACTCGCGCAGCTTCTGCGGGGTCATCATTCGACGCTGATCGTCAAGCACCACGCCACCGACTTCGTCAGCGATGTGCTGAGCGGACTGCAGCATCAGCTTAAAGTTTTGCAGTTCGTCGCCGTAAGAAGGTACCTGCATAAAGATAGTGACGCCCGGGGTCACGAAATCACCGGTCATTTCCGGATCAAAGGTACCAGGGTTAACCATGTTGGCCAGGCTGAAAAGCGCCGGGCCGCTACCGTCAGGGCTCAGGTGGCGATGGAAAATGTTCATATCGCCAAACTTGAATCCTGCCTGTTGAATACTGTTGAGCAGCACATCACCGTTGAGATGGCTGCCGTGATGCGCGGCCACGTTCATGATGATCACCGCTTCTTTACGCTGTGGTTTTTCAACAACCGGCTCTGGCTCTACAACGGGCTCAGGCTCAACGTGCGGGGCCGGAGCAGGCTGAGGCGCAGGCTGTACGTGAACAGGCTGCTGCGGTTGTTGTACCGGCTGAGCAGGCTGTTGCTGCACGGGCTGCTGTTGAACCGGCTGTGGCGCAGCAGGCTGCTGATAAACAGGCTGTTGCGGCGGCTGGCGCACCGGTTCTTCCACAGGCTGCGGCGCTGGCTGGCGCGGCTGTGCAGAAGCATACGGCGGTTGATACTGGTGCTGCGAAGGACGAGGCGCTTCATGCTCCCCATGGCCTGCGCCGGGCGCAGTATTGACCCGATGAACACGAACTTCACCCACGCCGTCGTCATCGCTGCCGTCGATGTCATCTTCACTGTCATCGTCGTCACGACTGGACTTCATGCGCTTCAGTGGGCGATCGCGGAACATCGAGGAACGCTCTTTACGGCTGGTCCAGAAACCATGTACCAGTAAAGCGATTATGGCGATCGCGCCAACAATGATTAATATCAGACGCAAATCCTGCATCATTATATTCTCTGTTGTTCTAACACCTTGCCACCACGGCAAACATTTACTCACTAAGAGTATTTGCCGTTTACGTCAAGTGCAAGTGTGTGCAGAGCATTCACAGCATAAAGATGAAGGAAATCGTGCTTTTTGCTGGTTTTTCGAACATTTCCGAACTGGTCATTGCTCCGTAAGTGGATAATATAGGCGGGCAATTCCACTGGTTGTGTAAAAAGGAGTACAGCCTGGCTATGGTTTCAACATCTTCTTCTCCCCCGCGCAGCGGCGTCTGGTATTTTTCTCAGGGCTGGAAACTGGTCTCCCTGCCGGGGATTCGACGCTTCGTGATTCTGCCGCTGTTGATCAACATTATTCTGATGGGCGGCGCGTTCTGGTGGCTATTCACAAAGCTGGAGAACTGGATCCCGTCGCTGATGAGTTACGTTCCGGACTGGCTGCAGTGGCTTAACTACCTGCTCTGGCCGGTGGCGGTAATTTCCGTGCTGCTGGTGTTTGGGTACTTCTTTTCGACGATAGCCAACTGGATAGCCGCACCGTTTAACGGTCTGCTGGCGGAACAGCTTGAAGCGCGGCTTACCGGCGCGACGCCGCCGGACACGGGCGTGCTGGGGATCATGAAAGACCTGCCACGCATCATGAAGCGCGAGTGGCAGAAGTTTGCCTGGTACCTGCCCCGCGCGATTGTGCTGCTTATCCTCTACTTTGTGCCAGGCATTGGCCAGACGGTGGCGCCGGTGCTGTGGTTTCTGTTCAGCGCCTGGATGCTGGCCATCCAGTACTGCGACTATCCGTTCGATAACCATAAGGTGCCGTTTAAAGAGATGCGCACTGCCCTGCGCAGTCAGAAGGTCGCCAATATGCAGTTTGGCGCGCTGACCAGCCTGTTCACCATGATTCCCTTCCTGAATCTGTTCATCATGCCCGTCGCCGTCTGCGGCGCGACGGCGATGTGGGTCGACTGCTACCGTGCTAAGCACGCGTTATGGAAATAATGCAAAAATGTGTAAAGCAGGGGTGGCTTATGCCGCCCCTTATTCCATACTGATCCCCATTATTTCCTTGCAGTATATAGATATGCGAATTCCTTACTTCCCCCTACCTGCTCAACAGGTATGCTGGGTCGGTATCCCAATTTCATACAGTTAAGGACAGGCCATGAGTAAGATTTATGAAGACAACTCGCTGACTATCGGTCATACGCCCCTGGTTCGACTGAACCGTATCGGTAATGGACGCATTCTGGCGAAGGTAGAATCACGTAACCCGAGCTTCAGCGTAAAATGCCGTATCGGTGCAAACATGATTTGGGATGCTGAAAAACGTGGCGTACTGAAGCCTGGCGTTGAGCTGGTGGAACCGACCAGCGGTAACACCGGTATTGCTCTGGCCTATGTGGCTGCCGCACGCGGCTACAAGCTGACGCTGACTATGCCAGAAACCATGAGCATCGAGCGTCGTAAACTGCTTAAAGCGCTGGGCGCGAACCTGGTGCTGACCGAAGGCGCGAAGGGCATGAAGGGCGCCATTCAGAAAGCTGAAGAGATTGTGGCCAGCGATCCGGCGAAATATCTGCTGCTGCAGCAGTTCAGCAACCCGGCTAACCCGGAAATTCACGAGAAGACCACCGGTCCGGAAATCTGGGAAGATACCGACGGCCAGGTTGACGTATTTATCTCCGGCGTGGGTACCGGCGGTACGCTGACCGGCGTGTCACGCTATATTAAAGGCACAAAGGGTAAAAAAGACCTGATCACCGTTGCCGTTGAGCCAACTGACTCACCGGTTATCACCCAGGCACTGGCGGGTGAAGAGCTTAAACCAGGCCCGCATAAAATTCAGGGTATTGGCGCAGGCTTCATTCCGGGCAACCTGGATCTGAAGCTGATCGATAAAGTGGTGACCATCACTAACGAAGAAGCCATTTCTACCGCGCGTCGCCTGATGGATGAAGAAGGCATTCTGGCGGGTATCTCTTCCGGTGCAGCCGTTGCGGCAGCACTCAAGCTTCAGGAAGATGAAGCCTTTACCAACAAGAATATTGTGGTTATCCTTCCTTCTTCGGGCGAGCGTTACCTGAGCACCGCACTGTTTGCCGATCTGTTTACCGAAAAAGAACTGCAACAGTAGTGCCAGCATGTTAATAACGCGTAAAAAAGCACCTTTTCAGGTGCTTTTTTGTGGCCTGCTTCAAACTTTTGCCCCTCCTGGCATTGCTTCACCCCGTTGGGTCTGGTATTTAAACCAGCAATTATTTTGATGCGTGAAATTAATCGGTGAATGAAATAGCCTTGCTGAATCGATTTTATGATTTGGTTCAAGTCTTGCTTTCGCTGCATAATGTTTAATGACGATCGAAACGTCAGCGCTAACAATACAGGCTAAAGTTCAGTCGCCAGGCTAGACTTTAGTTCCACAACACTAAACCTATAAGTTGGGGAAATACAATGTTCCAGCAAGAAGTTACCATTACCGCTCCGAACGGTCTGCACACCCGCCCTGCTGCTCAGTTTGTTAAAGAAGCAAAAGGCTTCACTTCTGAAATCACTGTGACTTCCAACGGCAAAAGCGCGAGCGCAAAAAGCCTGTTCAAACTGCAGACTCTGGGCCTGACTCAGGGCACCGTTGTCACCATCTCTGCAGAAGGTGAAGACGAGCAGAAAGCAGTTGAGCATCTGGTAAAACTGATGGCTGAGCTCGAGTAAGTTTCCGGGTTCTTTTAAATATCAGTCACAAGTAAGGTAGGGTTATGATTTCAGGCATTTTAGCATCCCCGGGTATCGCTTTCGGCAAAGCACTGCTGCTGAAAGAAGACGAGATCGTCATCGACCGGAAAAAAATTTCTGCCGACAAGGTTGATCAGGAAGTTGAACGTTTTCTGAGCGGTCGTGCCAAGGCATCTGCGCAACTGGAAGCAATCAAAACTAAAGCTGGCGAAACTTTCGGTGAAGAAAAAGAAGCCATCTTCGAAGGGCACATCATGCTGCTCGAAGATGAGGAGCTGGAGCAGGAAATCATAGCCCTGATTAAAGATAAAGGCATGACGGCCGACGCGGCTGCGCATGAAGTTATCGAAGGTCAGGCAACTGCCCTGGAAGAACTGGATGATGAATACCTGAAAGAGCGTGCGGCTGACGTACGTGACATCGGTAAGCGCCTGCTGCGCAACATCCTGGGTCTGGCCATCATCGACCTGAGCGCGATTCAGGATGAAGTCATCCTGGTTGCCGCTGACCTCACTCCGTCTGAAACCGCACAGCTGAACCTGAAAAAGGTCCTCGGTTTCATCACCGACGCGGGTGGCCGTACTTCCCACACCTCGATCATGGCGCGCTCTCTGGAACTGCCAGCCATCGTGGGTACCGGTAGCGTCACCTCTCAGGTGAAAAACGGCGACTATCTGATTCTGGATGCCGTAAACAATCTGGTTTACGTCAACCCAACCAATGAAGAGATCGATAAACTGCGCGCGGTTCAGGAGCAGGTTGCGACTGAAAAAGCGGAACTCGCTAAGCTGAAAGACCTGCCAGCCATCACCCTGGACGGCCATCAGGTAGAAGTGTGCGCAAACATCGGTACCGTCCGCGACGTTGATGGCGCTGAGCGCAACGGTGCGGAAGGCGTCGGTCTCTATCGTACAGAATTCCTGTTCATGGACCGCGACGCGCTGCCAACGGAAGAAGAGCAGTTTGCTGCTTATAAAGCCGTGGCTGAAGCGTGTGGCTCTCAGGCGGTTATCGTCCGTACCATGGACATCGGTGGCGACAAAGAGCTGCCGTACATGAACTTCCCGAAAGAAGAGAACCCGTTCCTGGGCTGGCGTGCAATCCGTATCGCGATGGATCGTAAAGAGATCCTGCGTGACCAGGTTCGCGCGATCCTGCGTGCGTCTGCTTTCGGTAAACTGCGCATCATGTTCCCGATGATCATCTCTGTTGAAGAAGTGCGTGCACTGAAGAAAGAGATCGAAATCTATAAACAGGAACTGCGCGACGAAGGTAAAGCGTTTGACGAGTCAATCGAGATCGGCGTGATGGTGGAAACACCTGCGGCGGCGACCATTGCGCGTCATTTAGCCAAAGAAGTTGATTTCTTTAGTATCGGCACCAATGATTTAACGCAGTACACCCTGGCAGTTGACCGTGGTAATGATATGATTTCACATCTCTACCAGCCAATGTCACCGTCCGTACTGAACTTGATCAAGCAAGTTATTGATGCTTCTCATGCAGAAGGTAAATGGACTGGCATGTGTGGTGAGCTTGCAGGCGACGAACGTGCTACACTTCTGTTGCTGGGTATGGGTCTGGACGAATTCTCTATGAGCGCCATTTCCATCCCGCGCATTAAGAAGATTATCCGTAACACGAACTTCGAAGATGCGAAGGTGTTAGCAGAGCAGGCTCTTGCTCAACCGACAACGGACGAGTTAATGACGCTGGTTAACAAGTTCATTGAAGAAAAAACAATCTGCTAATCCACGAGATGCGGCCCAAATTACTGCTTAGGAGAAGATCATGGGTTTGTTCGATAAACTGAAATCTCTGGTTTCTGATGATAAGAAAGACTCCGGAACTATTGAGATTGTTGCTCCGCTCTCCGGTGAGATCGTCAACATCGAAGACGTGCCGGATGTAGTGTTTGCTGAGAAAATCGTTGGTGATGGCATTGCTATCAAACCAACTGGCAACAAAATGGTTGCTCCAGTTGACGGCACCATCGGTAAAATTTTTGAAACCAACCATGCGTTCTCTATCGAATCTGATAGCGGTATCGAACTGTTCGTTCACTTCGGTATCGACACCGTTGAACTGAAAGGCGAAGGCTTCAAACGTATCGCGGAAGAAGGCCAGCGTGTTAAAGTTGGCGACCCGGTAATTGAATTCGATCTGCCACTGCTGGAAGAAAAAGCCAAGTCTACCCTGACGCCGGTTGTTATCTCCAACATGGACGAAATCAAAGAACTGATCAAACTGTCTGGCAGCGTCACCGTGGGTGAAACCCCGGTTATCCGCATCAAGAAGTAATTCTTGCCGCACAGAAAAATGGCGCCTTCGGGCGCCATTTTTGTTTATGCGGGGAGGATAAGCTCGTCGTAGCCTTTCGACTGGGTATAAAGCATCACGTCAGTCACCCGATCGCCGGCCATGCGGATAGCATCGGCAACGGTTTTCCCCTCTACAATTCCGCTCACCAGCTCTGAACAGAACAGGTCGCCCGTCCCTTTCAGATCGGTTTCTACGCGCGGATGCGCGCTGACGGTCACGCCTTCATTCGTCACCAGCACTACGTGGATGTTTTCCGGGTCATCGGCCACCGGCGCGCTGGTGATCGCCACCCATTTCAGGCTGTCGGAGAGCAGTCCCTGCGCCGCAGAGATGGCGCTCTCAGGCGTACGGCACGGTTTGCCGCTTAACACTTCCAGCTCATAGACGTTTGGCGTGATCCCCTGCGCCAGCGGCAGCAGGTGCTCCCGATACGCCTGCGGGATCTCAGGCTTCACGTACATACCGCTGTCGATATCGCCGATAACCGGGTCGACCAGCACCAGCAGGTCAGGATGCTGCGCTTTGACCGCCTTCAGCCATTGAGCCAGCAGGACGAT
Source organism: Enterobacter sp. 01-M-02-SI-ECC (assembly GCF_047530595.1). Taxonomy (NCBI): domain Bacteria; kingdom Pseudomonadati; phylum Pseudomonadota; class Gammaproteobacteria; order Enterobacterales; family Enterobacteriaceae; genus Enterobacter; species Enterobacter sp. 01-M-02-SI-ECC. The sequence goes on from NZ_JBLKCZ010000007.1 coordinate 44,781, forward strand.
CTGGCTGGCGCTGCCCATATAGCCGGTGGTGACCGCCTTAAGCTCGCGCAGGATCTCGCGCTCTTCCAGTGCCTTAAGATAGCCGCTGAACCACTCGTCGGGGATCACCCCACCATAAAACGTGTCGTAGTGCGGCGTGTTGCTAAACAGTACCGTCGGCACGGCGGTAACGTTCAGCCTGTGGGTACGAATATTCGGTACCGCAATGCTGTTCCCCACGCTGCCGTAAACCACCTGCGACTGCACGGCGACAATGTCGGTTTGCTGCGCCCGGGTGTTATCCCGGAATAGAATCATCTCCATGACGCTTAAATCCCCGCCCCCTGCGAATAACTCTCTTCACCAAAGACGCCGGTAGACAGATAGCGATCGCCGCGATCGCAAATAATCGCCACCACTACGGCACCCGGGTTTGCCTGCGCTACCCGAATCGCACCCGCTACCGCGCCGCCCGAGCTGACGCCGCAGAAGATACCTTCGCGCACGGCCAGCTCACGCATGGTATTTTCCGCCTCGCGCTGGTGAAGATCCAGCACCTGATCCACCAGCTGCGCATTAAAGATGCCGGGCATATACTCCGCCGGCCAGCGGCGAATGCCCGGAATGCTGCTCCCCTCTTCCGGCTGGAGGCCAACGATGGTGACGGCTTTTACCTGCTCGCGCAGAAAACGCGATACCCCGGTAATGGTGCCGGTGGTGCCCATGCTGGAGACAAAATGGGTGATACGCCCGTCGGTTTGCTGCCAGATTTCCGGGCCGGTGGTGGTGTAGTGCGCGTACGGGTTGTCCGGATTGTTGAACTGATCCAGCAACTTACCTTCACCGCGTTCAGCCATCTCCAGCGCTAAGTCACGCGCCCCTTCCATCCCCTGCTCTTTGGTCACCAGAATCAGCTCCGCACCGTAAGCTCGCATAGCCGCGCGGCGCTCCTGACTCATGTTGTCCGGCATCAGCAGCTTCATGCGGTAGCCTTTCAGCGCCGCAATCATCGCCAGGGCGATACCGGTGTTGCCGCTGGTGGCCTCTATGAGCACGTCGCCTGGCTTAATTTCTCCGCGTTTTTCGGCCTGGACAATCATCGACAGCGCCGCTCGGTCTTTCACCGACCCCGCCGGGTTATTGCCTTCGAGTTTGACCCAGATTTCGCTGCCGTTGTCCGGCCCCATGCGCTGAAGCTTGACCAGAGGAGTGTTGCCGATGGTGTGTTCGAGTGTATTCACGATTTTTACTCAATAAAAAAGCCGGGGCGCGCGCAGCGATCCCGGCCTACAAGACGCAGTGATAACTGTAGGCCCGGTCAGCGCAGCGCCACCGGGCGATAAACATCCTAATAACCTATCAGGCTGACTCCGCCAGAGCAATATCCTCGCGCGTCTCGATGCGCTCCTTCCCGTGATAAATCCGGGCATGCTGCAGCCCGACAAACAGGCGCTCACCCCGGTGCGGCGGCACGTCGTCGCGCATGACCACGGTCAGCGGCTCGGTATACCAGCCCAGCGGCTGTACCACCAATTGGGTGTAGTGACCTTTAGGGCTAGCTTCCAGCACCTGCACCGGCAGCGGTGAATCCAGGCTGGTTCGGCGGCTCACGTCCACTTCCCACGGACGCAGGAACAGATCGACCGGCCCCTGATGCGCGGAGGTATAGCCCAGCGGCCAGCGGTGCGCGCCCACGTGGAACTGTCCACCGCGAATAGTACCCTGAAGACGGTTTACCTCGCCCATAAACTCCAGCACGAAGCGGGTCGCCGGTTCACGCCAGAGCTGCTCCGGCTCGTCAACCTGCTCAATGTTGCCCTGGCTCATGACCACCACGCGATCCGCGACTTCCATCGCCTCTTCCTGGTCGTGGGTCACGAAGACGCTGGTGAATTTCAGCTCCTCATGCAGCTGGCGCAGCCAGCGGCGCAGCTCTTTACGCACCTGCGCATCCAGCGCGCCGAAGGGTTCATCCAGCAGCAGAATTTGCGGCTCAACGGCCAGCGCGCGCGCCAGCGCCACGCGCTGTTTCTGCCCGCCGGACAGCTGGGCCGGGAAACGGTCCGCCAGGTGAGCCAGCTGCACCATCTCCAGCAGTTTGGTCACTTTGGCCTTAATGGTTACAGTATCCGGACGTTCGCGACGCGGCAGCACGGTCAGGCCAAACGCAATGTTGTCGAACACGGTCATGTGGCGGAACAGCGCGTAATGCTGGAATACAAATCCTACTTTACGATCGCGGGCGTGCAGGCGGCTCACGTCGGTGCCGTGAAAGCGGATGTGCCCGCTGGTCTGATGCTCAAGCCCGGCGATAATACGCAGCAGCGTGGTTTTGCCCGAGCCGGACGGCCCCAGCAGCGCCACCATTTGTCCGGAAGGGATATCCAGCGAGATATCATTCAGCACCTGGGTGCGACCAAAAGACTTCTTAATATTGGCAATCTCAATGCTCATGATTTCCCTCCTGATGCTGACGTTTTTCCTGATTTTCTAAACGCCACTGCACCACACTCTTCAAAAACAGGGTCAAAATGGCCATCAGCGTCAGCAACGCTGCGGCAGTAAACGAGCCGATGGTGTTGTAGTCCTGCTGCAGCAGCTCAATCTGGAGCGGCAGCGACAGGGTTTCACCCCGGATGGAGCCGGAGACGACGGACACGGCACCAAACTCACCGATCGCGCGGGCGTTGGTCAGCACCACGCCGTAAAGCAGCGCCCAGCGAATGTTCGGCAGCGTCACGCGGCGGAACATTTGCCAGCCCGAAGCCCCCAGCAGCACCGCCGCTTCGTCTTCGTTGCTCCCCTGGCTTAACATCACCGGCACCAGCTCACGCACCACAAACGGACAGGTCACGAAGATGGTGACCAGCACCATGCCCGGCCAGGCGAACATGATCTGCAGGTTATGCTCGTCCAGCCAGCCGCCCAACGGACCGTTGGAGCCGTAAAAGAGCAGGTACACCAGACCCGCCACCACCGGCGATACGGCGAAAGGAATGTCCAGCAGGGTCAGCAGCAGCTGACGTCCCGGGAAGTTAAAGCGGGTTACCAGCCAGGCCAGCAGGGTCCCGAACACGAGGTTCACCGGCACGGTGATCAGCGCAATCAGCACCGTCAGCCAGATGGCATGCAGCATATCCGGGTTCGCCAGATTTTCCAGCGCGGGCATCAGCCCTTTGCTGAACGCCTGGACGAAGATATAAACCGTCGGCACGACGAGAATGAGGGCGGAAACCAGCACGCCCGCCCCAATCAGAAACCATTTACCCCAGTTGATGCGGGGTGCATCGTATCGCTTCAATTGCGTAACTTCCGCCATCAGTGACCTACCACACGTCGACCAAAGCGACTTTGCAGAGTGTTAATCGAGTACAGCAGCAGCAGCGAGGCCGCCAGGATCACCGAGGCAATCGCGCTCGCCGCCGGATAATCAAACTCCTGCAAACGGATGAAAATCATCAGCGAGGTGACTTCCGTTTTCCAGGCGATGTTCCCGGCGATAAAAATCACCGCGCCGAACTCACCGAGGCTGCGGGTAAACGACAGCGCAACGCCCGCCATCAGCGCCGGAGAGAGCTCCGGCAGAACCACCTTGCGGAAGCTCTGCCAGCGCGTGGCACCCAGCGTTTCCGCCGCTTCTTCGTATTCCGGACCCAACTCTTCCAGCACCGGCTGCACGGTACGGACCACAAACGGGATGCTGGTAAAGGCCATCGCCACCGCGATACCGAGCCAGGTGTAGGTCACTTTGATATCAAATTTCGCCAGCCACTCGCCGTACAGCCCGTTCACAGAGAAGAGCGACGCGAGGGTTAAGCCCGCCACCGCCGTCGGCAGCGCAAACGGCAGATCCATCAGGGCGTCAAGCAGCGTGCGGCCCGGGAAGCGATAGCGGGTTAAGATCCACGCCATCAGCAGGCCAAACACGCCGTTAAAAATGGAGGCAACAAACGCCGACAGCAGCGTCACCTTGTAGGCCGCCACCACCTGCGGGTTGGTGACCACGTCCCAGTACTGCGCCCAGCTCATCTGAGCAAGCTGCATCACCAGCGCGCTGAGCGGCAACAGCAGGATCAGGCAGACGAACAGCAGGCTTGTCCCGAGGCTTAAGGTAAAGCCCGGCAGCACGCGTTTTGTCGAAACTGCAAACATTACTTATGCCCCGCCGCCAGCAGTTTGTCTAACTCACCGCCGCTGGCAAAATGCGTTTTCATCACATCAGGCCAGGAGCCGAAATGATCTTCCACGCGGAACAAATCGGTCTGCGGGAACTTATCTTTCAGCTTGTTCATTACGTCCGGGTTGTTCACGCGGTAGTAGTAATCGGTAATGATGGTCTGCGCCTGCGGGCTGTACAGGTAGTTGAGATAGGCTTTTGCCGCTTTCTCGGTACCGTTTGCCTGCACGTTTTTATCCACCCACGCCACCGGGAACTCGGCCAGGATGTTGGTTTTCGGGATAACGACCTCGAAGCCCTGCGCTTCATACTGTTTGCGGATGTTATTCACTTCCGATTCAAAGCTGATCAGCACGTCGCCGAGACCGCGCTCCGCGAAGGTCGTTGTCGCCCCGCGGCCGCCGGTATCAAACACTTCGACGTTTTTCAGGAACTGGGTCATGAACTGCTCGGTTTTGGCTTTATCATTACCGTCAGCCTTGTCGGCCGCGCCCCACGCGGCTAAATAGGTGTAGCGCGCGTTACCGGAGGTTTTCGGGTTCGGGAAAATCAGCTTCACGTCGGAACGCACCAGGTCGCTCCAGTCGTGGATATTCTTCGGGTTGCCCTTACGCACCAGGAAGCCCATGGTGGAATAGAACGGGGAGCTGTTGTTCGGCAGACGACTCTGCCAGTCCGCCGGGATGAGCTTGCCTTTGTCATGCAGGATCTGCACGTCAGTCACCTGGTTGTAGGTCACCACATCCGCTTTCAGGCCCTGCAAAATCGCCAGCGCCTGCTTGGACGATCCGGCGTGGGACTGCTTGATGGTCAGCTTGTCGCCGTTATTGTCTTTAGCCCACTGCTGTTCAAACGGGGGATTAAGGGCGGCAAACAGCTCGCGGGAAACGTCATACGAACTGTTTAACAGTTCAGTCGCCTGCGCCTGTGCCACCAGCAGTAAACCTGCCAGCGCCAGAGTTCCTTTTTTCAGTACAGTAACGGCCATTGCGCACCCTTATAAATGTGATGACTATCTTATAGTCATAATATTTATAACGGGGATGAAAGGAGTAACGGTTTTATATACCGTTTGGTGATTTAGAAGCAGAAAAGGGAATAAGGGTGAGGCCTGATGCCTTCACCCCAGCCCTCTCCCGCAGGGAGAGGGAGAAAGGAAATTACAGCGCCAGCAGACGCTCAACGGACGGCGCAAAGTAATAGCCGCCGGTCACCGGTTTGGTGAAGCGCAGCATGGCGTCGCGCTTGCCGTCGGTATCACCGAACATGCTCAGCAGCTGCTGCTCAATGTTATACAGGCGCGCGCAGTACGCGCAGAAGTAGAGGCCGTGCGTGCCGCTTGCCGTGCCGTAAGGCAGGCTCTGGCGAACAATCTTCAGCCCTTTGCCGTCTTCTTTGAGATCAACGCGGGACAGGTGAGAGGTTACTGGACGGTCGTCGCCGTCGATCTCTTCGTTGGCTTCTTTAGTGCGGCCAATCATCATCTCCTGATCGTGCACGCTCATGCGGTTAAGCTGCTTGAGGTTGTGCTCCCAGCGCTGCACGAACACGTAGCTGCCGCCCGCGTCCACGCCGTCTTTGATCACCGCCACGTCGCGACGCGTCTCTTCACCCGCCGGGTTTTCGGTGCCGTCGACGAAGCCGCTCAGATCGCGCTCTTCCACCCAGCGGAAGCCGTGAACCTCTTCCTGCACCTCAATGCTGTCGCCAAAAGCCGCTACTGCCTCCTGGGCAACGGAGAAATTCACGTCGTGACGCAGGGAGAGAATATGGATCAGCACGTCGTATTGGGTCGCCGGAGCCAGACCTTTGCCGTAAGGGATGAAGTCTTTCAGCTCTTCCGCCCCTTCGCCACCGCTCAGCTGACGCCAGACGTTATTGCCAAAGGCAACAACGGCGCCGAGGTGGGCTTCCGGGAATTTGGCCTGGAAGGTTGCCAGCTTATCAACAAACGCTTTACTGGCCGCACGCAGGGCATCCACGTCCCCTTTAACATTGGCTTCAATCCAAATCGCCGCGCGGCAATGTTCTGGCAAAATGCCACTCTGAACCTGAGACATCGCTCCTCCTGAAATAAAGATGCCACGTCAGCGTGGCATTGATGGCGGCTATTATACCCGGATTTCAGCGAGGCGGTTTGTTCAGGCGCAAATTACTGCTTCCAGAGTATTTTGCTCACTTTCCAGCTCTTGAGCGTGTCGTCAGACGGCATCAGTCCTTCCGGACCGCTCCAGGTTCCGGTGAAGACATAGCTGATGTGCTGGCTGCCTTCAGCCTTACATTCCACCGCGACTTTGTCGTCAGACGGCAGGCTGGTGCAGTTGCCAAAAGCCTGCTTATAAAGTTCGCTGAACGGCGTACCCACTTTTACACCGCTCGCCGTCGGAATATCTTCATCCATCACAGCGATACGGTTTACGGTGCCTTTGTCACCGTTGATCACCAGAGCAAGCTTGTCACCCTTCAGCGCTTCGTAATAGCGAACAATATTGCCATTCTCCGTTTTCATGCCGCTGCGCAGGCGGTAATCGCCGCTGAGCGCATCCTGAATAGCGTCCTGATCCAGCGCCGTCGCGGCGGTAATTTTCCCCACGCCCTGCTCGGTCACTTCCGTTGATGAGCCAAACCAGTTCCACGGGTACGCGGCGGACCAGTTAATGGAGGAGAGCGTCGAACAGCCGGTCAACGCCAGCGGGAGAGCGCATAAAAATAAACGCAGCGATTTCATTGAAACGTCCTTTCTTGTTAAATCAACGCTTGTTGGAGTGCGACATCGGCAAAAAGTGCCGGATTAATCATCCTGATGCGCAAAACAGGCGCGAAGACGCGGGTTGGTCAGCAGCCACAGCAGGGCCACAATATCGGCAACCACCAGCGCAACGCCGGTGCCCGTCAGCGGTTCACCGTACCACCAGAGTACCGGCTGCCAGAAGAGCAGCGCAACCTGGGCGAGGACCAGCAGCCAGCGAAGCGCGCCCCAAAAACGGGGGATCGCATGCCGTCGTCCGCTGCATAAAAAAGCGACCACCGCCGGTACGCCCGGCAGCAAGCCGAGCCAGAAGGCGTCATGATCGGGATAAAAGAGATTCAGCAGCGTGTCGCCCTGCCCGCGCGACGCGGCGGCCATCACAAACAGCACCCAGGTCCGGGCCTGGAGCAGCAGAACGCACCAGAATAAAAAGGGCAGCCTGACGCGGCCCTGCGCGTCATAGTCTGCCGGGTGGATCTCAGTACTCTTCATCTTCGATCAGACGCTTTCCTAAACTCAGCACGTCGGAATGCTCGTAGCCCAGGCGCTCATACATGCCCAGCACCACGTCGTTATCTTCCCGCACCATGATCTGGATTTTCGGGCAGCCACGGGCGATCAGCTTCTTCTCGAGCCGGTTCAGCAGCGCATTGGCGATGCCGCGGCCACGGTATTCGGGGTGGACGCCCAGATAATAGGCCGAGCCGCGGTGGCCGTCATAACCGCCCATGACCGTCCCCACAACCTCGCCGTTGACTTCCGCGACCAAAAACAGACTGACGTCGTGATTCACCTTACGTTCGATATCCATTTCCGGATCGTTCCACGGACGCAGCAGATCGCAGCGCTCCCAAAGGGTGATCACCTCTTCGAAATCTTCCTGGCGAAAAACGCGTATCTCCATGGTATTAACCGCCTTTTCGGGTTTAAAAACAGTGATTATGGCGCGAAGCTCGCCTTTCGCCAATAACCGGGGAAAATCTCGCCAAAATTTGGCATAATGTCACTTTGTCACGTATTGAAATGAAAAGTAAAACAATTATCAATATGGACTGTCGTAACGGGAAACACGATACGATATAACACCAGGACCCCATTTTTTAGTATTCAGGCCGCATGAGCACATTCAAACCATTAAAAGCACTCACATCGCGTCGTCAGGTTCTCAAAGCGGGGCTGGCGGCCTTAACGTTAACGGGCATCGCAAAGCAGGCTCAGGCAAAAGACGAGAGCACGCTCAAAACCAGTAACGGACACAGCAAACCGAAAACCAAAAAGCCGGGCGCGAAGCGCCTGGTGATGCTCGACCCGGGCCACGGCGGTATTGATACCGGCGCTATAGGCAAAAACGGGTCGAAAGAAAAACACGTCGTGCTGGCAATTGCAAAAAACGTGCGCGCAATTTTACGCAGCAACGGCATTGACGCCCGTCTGACGCGCTCTGGCGACACCTTTATTCCGCTGTATGACCGCGTTGAGATCGCCCACCAGCACGGTGCGGATCTGTTTATGTCGATCCACGCCGACGGCTTTACCAACCCTTCCGCGGCCGGAGCCTCGGTGTTTGCGCTTTCCAACCGTGGCGCCAGTAGCGCCATGGCAAAATACCTCTCCGACCGCGAAAACCGCGCGGATGAAGTCGCCGGGAAGAAAGCCACTGACAAAGACCACCTGCTACAGCAGGTGCTGTTCGACCTCGTGCAGACGGATACGATCAAAAACAGCCTGACGCTCGGCTCGCATATTCTGAAGAAGATTAAGCCGGTGCATCGTCTGCACAGCAAAGGCACCGAGCAGGCGGCGTTCGTGGTCCTGAAATCGCCGTCCATCCCGTCCGTGCTGGTGGAAACGTCCTTTATTACCAACCCGGAAGAAGAGCGGCTCCTCGGCACCACGGCGTTTCGTCAGAAGATCGCCAACGCCATCGCCTCCGGCATTATCAGTTACTTCAACTGGTTCGATAACCAAAAAGCGCACTCCAGGAAACGTTGATGAAACCCGATGCTCAACTGGTCAAAACCTTCCTGCTGCAGCTGCAGGATGAAATCTGCCAGAAACTCGCCGCCGCAGACGGCGGTGAATTTCAGGAAGATACCTGGCAACGCGAGGCCGGTGGCGGCGGGCGCAGCCGGGTGCTGCGTAACGGCGGCATCTTCGAACAGGCGGGCGTGAATTTTTCCCACGTTCACGGCGACGCCATGCCCGCGTCTGCGACGGCGCATCGTCCTGAACTCGCGGGCCGCAGCTTCGAGGCGATGGGCGTCTCGCTCGTAGTGCACCCGCACAACCCGTTCGTGCCCACCAGCCATGCCAACGTGCGCTTTTTCATTGCGGAAAAACCGGGCGCCGACCCGGTCTGGTGGTTCGGCGGCGGTTTCGATTTAACGCCCTACTACGGCTTCGAAGAGGATGCCGTGCACTGGCACACCACCGCGCGGGACCTTTGCCTGCCGTTTGGCGAAGACGTCTACCCGAAATTCAAAAAGTGGTGCGATGACTACTTTTACCTGATGCACCGCGACGAGCAGCGCGGCATCGGCGGGCTGTTCTTTGACGATCTCAACGCGCCTGATTTTGATACCGCGTTCAGCTTTATGCGCGCGGTAGGCGAAGGCTACACCGACGCCTATCTGCCGATTGTCGAGCGTCGTAAAAATACCGATTACGGCGTGCGCGAGCGCGAGTTCCAGCTTTACCGCCGCGGGCGCTACGTGGAGTTCAACCTGGTGTGGGATCGCGGGACGCTGTTCGGCCTGCAGACCGGCGGGCGCACGGAGTCGATTCTGATGTCGATGCCGCCGCTGGTGCGCTGGGAGTACTGTTACGAACCAAAAGAAGGCAGCCCGGAGGCTGCCTTGCGTGAGTTTATTCAGGTTCGGGATTGGGTGTAGCCCTTATCCCCTCTCCCTTTGGGGGAGGGTTAGGGTGAGGGTAAAAATTACAGCGGCTGCGTCTGCGCCTCAACCACCGCCAGCGCCACCATATTCACGATACGGCGCACAGAGGCAATCGGCGTTAACACATGCACCGGTTTCGCTACGCCCATCAGTACCGGTCCTACGGTCACCCCTTCAGAGCTGGAGACGCGCAGCAGGTTATAGCTGATACGCGCCGCTTCCACGTTCGGCATAATCAGTATATTGGCCGATCCCTTCAGCGGGCTGTCCGGCATACGTTCGTTACGGATGCTTTCCACCAGCGCGGCATCGCCGTGCATTTCCCCGTCAATCATCAGCTCCGGCGCACGCTCGCGCACCAGCTCCAGCGTCTGACGCATTTTGCAGGCCGCCGCGGATTTAGACGAACCAAAGTTAGAGTGCGACAGCAGCGCCACCTTCGGCTCGATACCAAAGCGACGCACGGTCTCGGCGGCCATCACCGTGATTTCCGCCAGCTCGTCCGGGGTCGGATCGTCGTTAACGTAAGTATCCGCAATAAAGGTGTTGCCGCTCGGCAGCAGCAGCGCGTTCATCGCCCCGGCGGTATGGACGCCGTCGCGATAGCCGAAGATCTCCTGCACCACGCTAAAGTGCTCGTGGTAATCGCCGATTGTGCCGCAGATCAGCGCGTCCGCCTCGCCGCGATGCACCATGATCGCGCCGATCACCGTCGTGTTGCTGATCACCGCTTTCTGCGCCTGCTCCTGGGTGATCCCCCGGCGCTTCATGATCGCGTAGTATTCGCTCCAGTACTCTTTGAAGCGCGGATCGGATTCGTTGTTAACGATCTCAAAGTCGACGCCCGGCTTAATCTGCAGGCCCAGCTTCTGGATACGCATCTCAATCACGCTCGGACGACCAATCAGGATCGGCTTCGCCAGGCCTAAGGTGATCAGCTCCTGGGTGGCGTGCAGCACGCGCGCCTCTTCCCCTTCCGCCAGCACCACGCGCTTCGCGTCGGCGCGCGCCTGGGAGAAGATCGGCTTCATGAACAGGTTCGTTTTATAGACGAACTCGGTGAGCTTATCGACGTACGCGTCGAAATCGTGAATCGGACGCGTCGCCACGCCGGAGTCCATCGCCGCTTTGGCAACGGCTGGCGCAATTTTAACAATCAGACGCGGGTCGAACGGTTTTGGAATGATGTAGTCCGGGCCGAAGCTCAGATCCTGATCGCCGTAGGCAGAGGCAACCACTTCGCTCTGCTCGGCGTGCGCCAGCTCAGCGATGGCGTGAACGGCGGCGAGCTTCATCTCTTCGTTGATCGCCGTTGCGCCGACGTCCAGCGCGCCGCGGAAGATAAACGGGAAGCAGAGCACGTTGTTGACCTGGTTCGGGTAGTCCGAACGGCCGGTACAAATGATGGCGTCTTCACGCACCGCTTTCGCCAGCGGCGGCAGGATTTCCGGTTCAGGGTTCGCCAGGGCCAGGATCATTGGCGCACGCGCCATCTTCTTCACCATCTCCTGGGTCAGTACTTTCGGACCCGAGCAGCCGAGGAAGATATCCGCGCCGTCAATCACGTCGTCCAGGGTGCGTTTACCGTCGTCGTCGACCGCGTACGCCGCTTTGGTTTCCGCCATGTTCGGCTCGCGGTCTTTATAGATAACGCCTTTGGAGTCGCAGACCACAATATTGTGTTTCTGCATACCCAGCGCCACCAGCAGGTTCATACAGGCGATGGCCGCGGCGCCTGCGCCAGAGACCACCATGCGCACGTCGGAGAGATTTTTCTCTACCACGCGCAGGCCATTAAGAATCGCGGCGGTGCTGATAATCGCGGTCCCGTGCTGGTCATCGTGGAACACGGGAATATTCATACGCTCGCGCAGCTTCTGCTCGATATAGAAACATTCCGGCGCTTTGATGTCTTCCAGGTTGATCCCGCCGAAGGTCGGCTCCAGCGCGGCCACCACGTTGATGAATTTGTCAGGATCGAGTTCGTCCACCTCAATATCGAACACGTCGATACCGGCGAATTTCTTGAACAGTACCCCCTTCCCTTCCATCACCGGCTTACCAGCCAGCGCGCCGATGTTGCCCAGCCCCAGCACCGCCGTGCCGTTAGAGATCACGGCGACAAGGTTGCCACGCGCGGTGTATTTGTAGGCCGCCAGCGGGTCTTTTTCGATTTCCAGACACGGTGCAGCCACGCCCGGCGAATAGGCCAGCGCCAGATCGCGCTGGGTTGCCAGCGGCTTGGTTGGGGAGACCTGGATTTTCCCCGGGACAGGAAACTCGTGAAAATCGAGGGCACTCTGTTTCAACTGCTCATCCATCTTATTTTTCCTTTCACGTATCGGTCAAAAGGGTGACGTAAGCGATCCTGATGCACACCCTGGTGTGCCGCCTAGTATCGCCTCAGGCCGCCTCCTAAACTTTGAAGGCAGCCAAACTCTCACCATCACACATTAAAAATTGTTATCAATTTATAACAGCCATGTTACCCGTCTCAAAAGCAATGCCTCCCCCGTCTGCTATGCTTTTTTGTTAAGTCCATCATGATTCTTTCAGAAGTGTGAACTAACGCACTCATCTAACTCTTTTATTTCCAAGGAGTAATCATTTATGAACCAGCTAGACGGCATCAAAAAATTCACCACCGTGGTTGCAGACAGCGGCGATATCGAGTCGATTCGCCACTATCAGCCGGAGGACGCGACCACCAACCCTTCGCTACTGCTCAAAGCGGCAGGGCTTGCCCATTTTAGCCATCTGATTGATGACGCCATTGCCTACGGTAAACAGCGCGGGAAAACGCAGGAGCAGCAGGTCGCCGAAGCCAGCGATAAGCTGGCGGTTAATTTTGGTGCGGAAATTCTTAAAAGCATCCCGGGCCGCGTCTCGACCGAAGTCGACGCCCGCCTCTCGTTCGATAAAGAAAAGAGCATTAATAAGGCGCGTCGCCTGGTGGAACTGTACGAGGAGCAGGGGATCGATAAATCACGCATTCTGATCAAGCTGGCCTCCACCTGGGAAGGCATCCGCGCGGCAGAGGTGCTGGAGAAAGAAGGCATCCACTGCAACCTGACGCTGCTGTTCTCGTTTGCCCAGGCGCGCGCCTGCGCTGAGGCGGGTGTGTTCCTCGTCTCGCCGTTTGTCGGGCGCATCTACGACTGGTATCAGGCGAAACAGCCGATGGATCCATACGTGGTGGATGAGGATCCGGGCGTGAAATCGGTCCGTAATATCTACGACTACTACAAACAGCACCGCTACGAAACCATCGTGATGGGGGCCAGCTTCCGCCGTACCGAGCAGATCCTCGCCCTGGCAGGCTGCGACCGTCTGACCATCTCCCCTAACCTGCTTCAGGAGCTACAGGACAAAGAAGAAACGGTGATCCGCAAGCTGGTGCCGACCTCCACCGTTCTGCCAAAACCAAAACCCATGACCGAAGCGGAGTTCCGCTGGGAGCACAATCAGGACGCCATGGCCGTGGAAAAACTGGCGGACGGCATCCGCCAGTTCGCCGTCGACCAGCGCAAACTTGAAGATCTTCTCGCCGCCAAACTTTAACCTTGCCACGGAGTGAACTATGTCCCGTAAAGAGCTAGCCAATGCCATTCGCGCCCTCAGCATGGATGCCGTGCAAAAAGCCAATTCCGGCCACCCCGGCGCGCCGATGGGCATGGCTGATATTGCCGAAGTGCTGTGGAACGACTTTCTGAAGCACAACCCCAATGACCCGACCTGGTACGATCGCGACCGCTTTATTCTCTCCAACGGTCACGCCTCAATGCTGCTCTACAGCCTGCTGCACCTTTCCGGCTACGATCTGCCGCTTGAGGAGCTGAAAAACTTCCGCCAGCTGCACTCCAAAACGCCGGGGCACCCTGAGATTGGCTATACGCCTGGGGTGGAGACCACCACCGGGCCGCTCGGTCAGGGGCTGGCCAATGCGGTTGGGCTGGCAATTGCCGAACGCACGCTGGCGGCGCAGTTTAACCAGCCGGACCACGAAATTGTCGACCACTATACCTACGTGTTTATGGGTGACGGCTGCCTGATGGAGGGGATTTCCCATGAGGTCTGCTCCCTGGCGGGCACGCTGGGGCTCGGCAAGCTGATTGGCTTCTACGATCACAACGGCATCTCCATCGACGGGGAGACCGAAGGCTGGTTTACCGACGACACGGCAAAACGCTTTGAAGCCTATCACTGGCACGTGGTGCACGAGATCGATGGCCACGACCCTGAGGCGGTGAAAAAAGCGATTCAGGAAGCGCAGAGCGTGAAGGATAAACCGTCCCTGATTATCTGCCGCACGGTCATCGGCTTCGGCTCACCGAACAAGGCGGGCAAAGAGGAGGCGCACGGCGCGGCGCTGGGCGAGGAGGAAGTCGCGCTGACCCGGCAAAAGCTGGGCTGGAAATATCCGCCGTTTGAGATCCCGAAAGAGATCTACAGAGCCTGGGATGCCCGTGAGGCGGGTGAAAAGGCCCAGCAGTCCTGGAACGAGAAGTTTGCCGCCTACAAAAAAGCGCACCCGGATCTCGCTGCCGAGTTTTCCCGCCGCATGAGCGGCGGCCTGCCGGAGGACTGGGACGATAAAACCCAGGCGCTGATTGAAAACCTGCAGTCCAACCCGGCGAAAATCGCCACCCGCAAGGCGTCGCAAAATACCCTGAACGCAATCGGCCCTCTTCTGCCCGAACTGCTCGGCGGCTCGGCGGACCTGGCACCGAGTAACCTGACCATCTGGTCGGGTTCAAAATCGCTGAAAGAGGACATTGCCGGGAACTACATCCACTACGGCGTGCGCGAGTTCGGGATGACCGCCATTGCCAACGGCATCGCCCATCACGGCGGGTTTGTGCCGTATACCGCCACCTTCCTGATGTTCGTCGAGTATGCCCGCAACGCGGCGCGCATGGCGGCACTGATGAAGGCGCGGCAGATTATGGTCTACACCCATGACTCCATCGGGCTGGGGGAAGACGGGCCTACGCACCAGGCGGTTGAACAGCTGGCAAGCCTGCGTCTGACGCCGAACTTCAGCACCTGGCGTCCGTGCGATCAGGTCGAAGCGGCGGTGGGCTGGAAGCTGGCGGTAGAACGCCACAATGGCCCAACGGCACTGATTCTGTCACGCCAGAACCTGGCGCAGATTGAGCGAACCCCGGAGCAGGTGAAGAACATCGCCCGCGGCGGCTACATCCTGAAGGACAGCGGCGGCAAACCGGACGTGATCCTGATTGCGACCGGGTCCGAGGTGGAAATTACGGTAAAAGCGGCGGAGAAACTGACTGCCGAAGGACACGCGGTGCGCGTGGTGTCCCTGCCCTCAACGGATATTTTTGATGCCCAGGACGAGGCGTACCGTGAATCGGTCCTGCCGTCCAGCGTCGCGGCTCGCGTAGCGGTGGAAGCCGGTATTGCCGACTACTGGTACAAGTATGTCGGGCTCAAAGGGGCGATTGTCGGCATGCGGGGTTACGGTGAATCCGCCCCTGCCGATAAGCTGTTCCCGTACTTCGGCTTTACCGTTGAGAACGTGGTGGAGAAGGCGCTGAGCGTGATCTAGCGCGGTCTGCGTTGCCGGGTGGCGGCTACGCCTTACCCGGCCTACAAAGCCGCCAAACCGTAGGCCGGGTAAGCAACAGCGCCACCCGGCATAAAACTAGCGCGTGATCCATAGCGTGGGCCAGGCATCTGGCCCGTTCCAGTTGTCGCAGCTGGGCTCCTCGGCGTAGCGCACCAGGCGGAAACGCTGGCCGTCAAAACGCCAGCGCGTCTGGATCCCGCAATCGCCCAAACCGCGCCCCAGCGCGAGCGTTGTCAGCTCGCGCGTCTTTTCATCGAAGCTGGCGTTCATCAACTCCATTTCGCTCCCGTCGCCTGACGGCGTAAACGGCAGACGCAGCCTGACGCTGCGTGCGGTGAACGGTTTTTTACGCGATACCAGCCACGCCAGATCGACCGTGTTATAGGCCCCCGCCTCGCAGCTAACGATCAGCAGCGCTTTGTCATCGGTTAACGCGGTGACGCGTACTTCCCGACGGTTAGGATCCAGCGAGCACTGGCTGGCGTTCATCCGCCCGGTGCCATAGTCCAGCAGGTCGTTCAGTTCGGCGTGGGAGAGCGGCGTCGGGGTCGGGTTGACGACCGCCACCTTTTTAAGGGCAGGAGCAGGCGGAACGCTTAACGGCGGATCGTCACCTTTCTTGATCCACGCGGTTTCGC
The DNA here is from genome assembly GCF_047530595.1 of Enterobacter sp. 01-M-02-SI-ECC. Taxonomy (NCBI): domain Bacteria; kingdom Pseudomonadati; phylum Pseudomonadota; class Gammaproteobacteria; order Enterobacterales; family Enterobacteriaceae; genus Enterobacter; species Enterobacter sp. 01-M-02-SI-ECC. Next base: position 60,811 of record NZ_JBLKCZ010000007.1, read on the forward strand.
TACCGACGCGCTTTTGCTGCGCATCAATGAACAGCAGCGCGGCTTTCAGACCGCTCAGTGAAATAACCTGCTTACCGTCGCTCAGGGTCAGGGCCTTCCCTTCCTGGATGTTTTTCAGAAAGGCGGTGATGGTGGCCGCATCGTCCGTTTTCAGATGCCAGGGCGTGAGCTGCCAGCGCTGTTTGTCCAGCTTCAGGGGAACGTTATCCAGCAGCAGCCGGGGGGCAATCTCTGGCTCTTTGACCGAGGGCGCATCAAGACCGCCGAGATCGATACGCAGCGTGGCGTCCGTTTTCGCCCCGGCGCTACGGGTGAGCGTCATTACCAGACCACGGTGTTCACCGGTATTGCGTGCGAGGCAAAAATTCTGGTTATTGCAGGTTACCTGCCAGTCGGAGAAGGCTTGCTGGGCAGGTGCAGCCCGCACCTGCGGCGCGAGGAGCACACAAAACAGGTAAAACAAAAAGACGCTGTAGCGCATGAATGACACAATCCCGGAACGAAAACGCTTAACTGGGCAGTATCTTCGTGTTCCCGCCGGGGCTGCTCAATCGGATTTATCAGATATACCCGAAAAACAGGCTATATCCGTTCGAAAGTGGTGTTCATCAGCCCGGTTGTCTGTAAATACTGCAGTAATATCACCGCTTTACCATCCCTGATTTCGCCTGAACGCATCATCTCCAGCGCCCGGGCAAAAGGAAGCTCCAGCACTTCGATATCTTCATCCTCCACGCCACCGCCGCGGTGAGTGCGCTGCGCGTCGCTGTATTCCGCGATGAAGAAATGCACAATTTCCGTTACGCCGCCCGGCGACATAAACAGCTCGAAGACCTTTTTGACCTCGCCCACTTCGAAGCCAGTTTCTTCCACGGCCTCTTTGCGGATACAAACTTCCGGCTCATCATCATCGAGCAGGCCCGCGCAGGTTTCAATCAGACGTCCGTCAGGGTTGCCATTAACCCATGTCGCCACCCTGAACTGACGGATCAGCACCACGCTCTGCTTTTCACGGTTATAGAGCAGAATGGTTGCCCCGTTGCCTCGGTCGTAGACCTCGCGTTTGTGGCGGATCACCTCACCGTTGTTACGCGTAAGGTCATAGGTGATGTTACGCAGGACAAAGTAGTTTTCAGAGAGAATTTTGTCTTTGATAACGTCAATTTTCAGGGTCATACGGGCTCCACAACACAATGAGTCGTCCTATACTACGCCGTGAATCCCGCTTTGTCGCCCGCCGGTTTAATGATGTTTTGGCGCGTTAACTCCAAGCCAGTCGAGTATCCCCTGCGCCGCATGACGTCCTTCCGCCATTGCGGTCACCACCAGATCCGCACCGCGTACCGCATCGCCTCCGGCGAAGATCTGTGGGTTAGTCGTCTGATAACGGTAGCGGCTCTCAACCGACGCAACGATCCGCCCCCGGTCATCCGTTTCGACACCCTGCGCCTGCAGCCACGGCATCGCGTGCGGGTTAAAACCAAACGCCATGATGACCGCATCTGCCGCCATCTCGAACTCGCTGCCCGCTACCGGAACGGGCCGACGCCGTCCCTGCGCGTCCGGTTCACCGAGCTCGGTACGCAGCATCCGGATACCGTTGACCTTACCGTTCGGATCCAGCGTCAGCTCAACCGGCTGAACGTTAAATTCAAACGCCGCGCCCTCTTCTCGGGCGTTCTTCACCTCTTTCTTCGAGCCCGGCATATTGGCCTCATCCCGACGATAGGCGCAGGTTACCTTCGCCGCGCCGTGGCGTAACGCGGTGCGGACGCAGTCCATCGCGGTATCGCCGCCGCCAAGCACCACCACGTTTAAGCCATGGGTGTCGATGAACGGTTCGCTGGCCGTCGCCTCCAGCCCCATAACGTGTCGCGTGTTGCCCACCAGGAAAGGCAGCGCGTCATAGACCCTAGGCGCGTCCTCGTGCGGGATACCCGCCTTCATCGAGCGGTAGGTTCCCACGCCAATAAACAGGGCGTCGTAATCCTGCTTTAACTGCGACATCGACACGTCCTGGCCCACCTCGCAGTTCAGCTCGAAGCGGATCCCCATCGCGGTAAATATCTCTCTGCGCCGCGCGAGCAGCGATTTGTCCAGCTTGAATGCCGGGATGCCAAAGGTCAGCAATCCGCCAATTTCCGGATGCCGGTCATAGACCGTCACACTCGCTCCGCGGCGCGCCAGCACGTCGGCGCACGCCAGCCCGGCGGGCCCGGCGCCGACGATCGCGACTCGTTTACCTGACGGCGTGACGGCGGACATATCCGGTCGCCAGCCCATCGCCAGCGCGCGATCGGAGATATAGCGCTCGATGTTACCGATGGTCACGGATCCCGCCTCTTCACGTATTGTGCAGGCACCCTCGCATAATCGGTCCTGCGGACAGACGCGACCGGTAATTTCAGGTAAACAGTTGGTCTGATGAGAAAGCTCGACCGCGCCGGCGATATCCCCCGCGTTGAGGCGCTCGATCCACTGCGGGATGTGGTTATGCAGCGGGCAGGTCCATTCGCAAATGCTGTGCTCGCCGCATTTCAGGCAGCGCGACGCCTCGCGGGCGGCCTGCTCGTCCCGGAACGGCAGGTAAATTTCGTTAAAATGGCCCACACGCTCTGCGGCAGAGAGTTTATCGGGCTCGCCGCGTGGCGGGGTTGTTTGCATCTGCTGCAGTTTGGTGCGCGAAGCGTCTTCTCTGACGGCCTCCGCATGCCAGGGCTGCGCTTCCAGGCAGGCCGTGCGCTGGCGGCGCGATTTCGCCAGATTATCAAGGACAGCAGGCGTCGCGAGGGAGAGAACGTCTGCAGGGCAATTTTCGATACAGGCCGGGCCGCGTGGCCGCGTCAGACAGAGATCGCATTTATTCGCCAAAGCCTTCACGCTGCCGCTGTCGAGCGGGGTGACGATAATCTCCATCGTGCCAAACGGGCAGGCCACCGCGCAGGCCTTACAGCCGATGCATTTTTGTTGATTCACCTGTACGCTGTCATCGCATTTGCTGATGGCGCCGTTCGGGCAGCTTTGCGCGCAGGGCGCCTTTTCACATTGATGGCAGGTGACGGGGCTACTCTTCTCGCCGGCTCGCAGGACCGTAATACGGGGATGAAAATGGCGCTCGCTCAGGACGTGCTGCTCATCGTTGTGCGCCATCACGCAGGCCACTTCGCAGGCGCGACACCCGATGCACTGCTGGCTGTTAGCCATAATAAAACGATTCATAACCACACCTGTTTTTGGTTCAATAACCTTATTCTTTATATGAATATGGTATTTACGCATCACGGCACGATCGGGCAATGTTCAAATGCCCGGAATGCCGAATTATTTACAGTGAACCTGTAGCAGATCAATTTTATTCAGAGAGCCGTTCTGTGACCGTCAAACGACCCGTTTCCGGGAGCCTTGCCTGGGCTTTCTTTTCGATAATTGCCTTATCCGTGCTGACCAGCACCGTCGCGCTGCTGACGCTTGCCAGCAGCCAGCGTGACGCCGAAGCCATTAATATCGCGGGTTCGCTGCGCATGCAGAGCTATCGTCTGGGCTACGAGATGCAGCGCAACAGCCCTTCCCTTGCCGCGCATCGCGACAGCTGGCAACGGACGCTGAACGCGCCTGCCCTGCAGAAGCTGAACCGCTGGTACGTCCCGGACGATGTAAAAGCGCGCTACCAGCAGCTGCACGTGGCGTGGCTGGAAATGGATGCGCGCATCGCCCGCGGCGACAGCGCGTGGTATCAAACCCACATTGAGGATTTTGTCGGCCGCATTGATGCCTTTGTGCTCGCCCTTCAGCACTACACCGAACATAAAATTCAGACGGTGACCCTGCTCTCGCTGGCGGGCGCTCTCGGGATCCTGCTGCTGACGCTGTTTACGCTGCGACGCATCCGTCGCCAGGTGGTGTTGCCGCTTAACAATCTGGTGGCGGCCAGCGAACGGGTTGAGCGCGGGGAATTTACAACCCCGGCGCCGGATACCGCCCTGCCGAACGAGCTGGGCCAACTCTCCCGCGCCTTCAACCACATGTCCGCCGAACTGGCTACGCTCTACCGTTCGCTCGAAGCCTCGGTCGCGGAAAAGACGCGGCATTTGCATGAAGCCCACCAGCAGCTCGACATGCTGTTCAAATGCTCTCAGGCGCTGAATACCGGCCAGATAGACAGCCACTGCTTTCGGCATATCCTGCAGATTGTCCATGACTATACGCAGATGAATTATCTCGAACTGCGCACCAGCGACGACTGGCGGCTGTCTGAAGGGACGGAGTCACATGGCATTCCTCTGCAGCACCTGCCGGTACTGATGCAGGACACCCTTTATGGCGAGCTGCGCTGGCAAAGCGAGACGGACAGCGTTCCCCTTCCGCTGATGAGAAGCGTGGCGACCATGCTCGGGCGCGGGCTGTACTTTAACCAGGCGCAAAAACATTACCAGCAGCTGCTGCTGATGGAAGAGCGCGCCACCATTGCCCGCGAGCTGCACGATTCGCTGGCGCAGGTCCTGTCGTATCTGCGCATTCAGCTTGCGCTGCTCAAACGCGCAGTGCCCGAGGAAAATATCCCGGCGCAGACCATCATCACCGACTTCTCCCGCGAGCTGAACAATGCCTGGCAGCAGCTGCGCGGGCTGCTCACCACCTTCCGCCTGACGCTGAACCACGCGAACTTACCCGCGGCGCTGCAGGAGTCTCTCGACGTCCTTCAGAGCCAGACGCAGGCGAAGCTGCATCTCGACTGCCGTCTCTCCTCGCTGGCGCTGGACGCGCAAAAGCAGGTGCATTTGCTGCAGATCGTGCGTGAGGCCGTGCTGAACGCCATTAAGCACGCGCAGGCCAGCGAGATCACGGTCAGCTGCGTGACCGCCATGGACGGTACGCACAGCGTCAGCATTCGTGACAACGGCATCGGGATTGGCGAAGCCAGCGAGCCGCCGGGACACTACGGCCTGAACATTATGCGCGAACGCGCGCAGCGGCTCGGCGGGATGCTGCACTTCTCGCAGCCGCAAAACGGCGGCACGCTGGTCAGCGTGACGTTCCCGGCGCACGCGCCGTTAACGGGTAAATAACGGTAAAGGAGGACGCGCAGGAAAAAGCGCATGATAATTTACATTATCTCCTTTATTTCTCCACGTTTGGCCTGGGCCTTACCGCTAAAGTTATGCGGGCAATAAACAATAATGACGTGCAGCAAAACGAGGTCACTCTTTCATGGCGAATTTTTTCATCGATCGCCCCATTTTTGCCTGGGTGCTTGCCATCCTGTTGTGTCTGACAGGTGTCCTGGCGATTACTTCACTTCCCGTTGAGCAATACCCCGATCTGGCACCGCCTAACGTGCGCGTAACGGCAAACTACCCCGGCGCTTCCGCACAAACGCTGGAAAACACCGTGACGCAGGTTATCGAGCAGAACATGACGGGTCTGGATAACCTGATGTACATGTCCTCGCAAAGTAGCGCCACGGGCCAGGCGACGGTGACCCTGAGCTTTAAGGCGGGCACGGACCCGGACGAAGCGGTGCAGCAGGTGCAAAACCAGCTGCAGTCGGCCATGCGCAAGCTGCCCCAGGCGGTGCAGAATCAGGGCGTGACCGTGCGTAAAACCGGTGATACCAACATTTTGACCATCGCGTTTGTCTCAACAGATGGCTCGATGGATAAACAGGACATCGCGGACTACGTCGCCAGTAATATTCAGGATCCCATCAGCCGTATCAACGGCGTCGGGGATATCGACGCCTACGGCTCACAATACTCTATGCGCATCTGGCTCGATCCCAACAAGCTGAACAGCGTCCAGATGACGGCAACCGACGTGACGAATGCCATCAAGGCCCAGAACGCCCAGATTGCGGTGGGGCAGCTGGGGGGAACGCCGTCCGTCGATAAGCAAGCCCTGAACGCCACCATTAATTCACAATCTCTGCTGCAGACGCCGGACCAGTTCCGCAACATTACCCTGCGCGTGAATCAGGACGGGTCGGAGGTGCGTCTGGGCGATGTCGCCACGGTGGAAATGGGGGCGGAGAAATACGACTACCTGAGCCGCTTTAACGGCAATCAGGCCTCCGGTCTGGGAATTAAACTGGCATCCGGCGCAAACGAAATGGCCACGGCGAAACTGGTGCTGGACCGCCTGGACGAACTTTCACAGTATTTCCCGCACGGGCTGGAGTACAAAGTCGCCTATGAAACCACCTCCTTCGTAAAAGCATCGATTGAGGACGTGGTGAAGACCCTGCTGGAAGCCATCGCGCTGGTGTTCCTGGTCATGTACCTGTTCCTGCAAAACTTCCGCGCGACGCTGATCCCCACCATTGCCGTCCCGGTGGTGCTTCTGGGGACCTTTGCGGTGCTTTACGCGTTCGGGTACAGCATTAATACCCTGACGATGTTTGCGATGGTGCTGGCAATCGGCCTTCTGGTGGATGATGCCATCGTGGTGGTTGAAAACGTCGAGCGCATCATGAGCGAAGAAGGACTCTCGCCGCGCCAGGCGACGCGCAAATCCATGGGGCAAATTCAGGGGGCGCTGGTCGGTATTGCGATGGTGCTGTCGGCCGTCTTTATCCCGATGGCCTTCTTTGGCGGCACAACCGGGGCGATTTACCGTCAGTTCTCAATAACCATCGTCTCGGCGATGGTTCTCTCCGTGCTGGTGGCGCTGATCCTTACCCCCGCGCTCTGCGCCACAATCCTGAAGCCGCTGCACAAAGGAGAGCATCACGGTCAAAAAGGGTTCTTCGGCTGGTTTAACCGGATGTTCAACCGCAATGCCGCGCGATATGAATCTGCCGTCGGGCGAGTGCTTCACCGCAGCCTGCGCTGGATGATGATTTATGTGGTGGTGCTGGGCGGCATGGTCTGGCTGTTTATGCATCTCCCCACCTCGTTCCTGCCTATGGAAGACCGGGGCATGTTCACCACCTCGGTTCAGCTCCCGAGCGGCGCAACGCAGCAGCAGACGCTGAAAGTGGTCCAGAAAGTGGAGCAGTACTTCTTCACCAAAGAGAAAGATAACGTTGTGTCGGTCTTCTCCACCGTGGGCTCTGGCCCGGGCGGAAACGGGCAGAACGTCGCCCGCATGTTCGTCCGTCTGAAGGACTGGGACGAGCGCGATACCGAAACCGGAACGTCATTCGCCATCATTGAACGTGCGACAAAAGCCTTTGCGCATATTAAAGAGGCGCGCGTCTTCGCCAGCAGCCCGCCGGCGATAAGCGGTCTGGGCAGTTCTGCCGGGTTTGATATGGAGCTGCAGGATCACGCCGGTGCGGGCCACACGGCGCTGATGGCGGCACGCGATAAGCTGTTAGCGCTGGCGGGCAACGATCCTGACCTGACCCGCGTTCGCCACAACGGTCTTGACGACAGCCCGCAGCTGCAGGTGGATATCGATCAGCGTAAGGCGCAGGCGCTGGGCGTCTCGATCAACGATATCAACGACACCCTGCAAACGGCGTGGGGCTCGAGCTATGTGAATGACTTTATGGATCGCGGCCGCGTGAAAAAAGTGTATGTCCAGTCCGCCGCGCCGTTCCGCATGCTGCCGGACGATATTAACCGCTGGTTTGTCAGGAATAACGCTGGCGGCATGGTGCCGTTCTCTGCCTTTGCGACCTCGCACTGGGAGAGCGGTTCGCCGCGTCTGGAGCGCTATAACGGCTACTCTGCGGTTGAAATCGTCGGGGAAGCCGCGCCGGGCGTCAGTACCGGTACCGCTATGGATACCATGGAAAAACTGGTGCAGCAGCTGCCCGCCGGTTTTGGACTGGAGTGGACGGCCATGTCCTACCAGGAGCGTCTCTCCGGCGCGCAGGCTCCCGCACTTTACGCACTTTCTCTGCTGGTGGTCTTCCTCTGCCTTGCCGCACTGTATGAAAGCTGGTCAGTCCCGTTCTCAGTCATGCTGGTCGTGCCGCTTGGGGTTATCGGTGCGCTGCTGGCGACCTGGATGCGCGGCCTCGAGAACGACGTTTATTTCCAGGTGGGTCTGCTCACCGTAATTGGGCTATCGGCGAAAAACGCCATTCTGATCGTTGAATTTGCCAACGAGATGAATGCCAAAGGCCACGAGCTGATGGCCGCCACGCTGCACGCCTGCCGTCAGCGCTTACGCCCGATCCTGATGACGTCGCTGGCGTTTGTCTTTGGCGTACTGCCGATGGCGACCAGTACGGGCGCAGGCTCCAGCAGCCAGCATGCCGTCGGGACGGGGGTGATGGGCGGCATGATTTCGGCAACCATTCTGGCCATTTACTTCGTGCCGTTGTTCTTTGTGCTGGTGCGTCGTCGCTTCCCGCTAAAGGAACGCGCTGAGTAAGTGATTGAAATAAAAAAAGGCGGCATTATCGGCCGCCTTTTTATTGTGTGATTAATTCACACTATGGTTATTTTACTTATTTTAGTGCTCTTGCAATTCTTACTGAATGTCATTTACGAAGCATGCCTTCGATAAAATCTTTCCAGTTCCCCAGTTCACGTTCAATCATAACAACCTCTCTTATTATTATGCGCATTCTACAAAAACGGACCATCATTGTGAAGACTATTTAACCAATTGCTGTGATTGTACCCCACGTCCTGCGGGGATTTATGATAAATATGAACGGAGAGGCCTCAATTTTTTGTGACGGCTGGCAATATTTTGAAATAACCCTCCAAACGGGTGAGTTTTATTTTACCCGCTGAGTTTATTCGAAATTTAAACTTTATGGACATCTATGCTTAAAGGGTGAAAGAATATTCAGCGTACAGATGTGAGTTGAATTAAGAAGAAATGTAAATCCAGACGATTCCTGAATGTGTTATATTCCACTTAAGGATATATCTTCGAATTTACTGAACATTTAATCATCATTAGGTCAAAAGGATTCACCATGATTGTGATGTACGGCATTAAAAATTGCGACACCATCAAAAAAGCCCGCCGCTGGCTGGAAGCAAACGGCGTGGAGTATCGCTTCCACGATTACCGTGCCGACGGGCTTGATGCAGAATTTCTGCATAGCGCGATCGGCGAACTGGGGTGGGAAGCACTGCTGAACACGCGCGGCACCACCTGGCGTAAGCTGGACGAATCTCTGCGCGCCAGCATCAACGACGCCGACAGCGCGGCAAAACTGATGCTCGAGATGCCGGCAATTATCAAACGCCCATTGCTCTGCGCGCCAGGGCAGCCTATGCTGCTGGGTTTCAGTGAAACCCTTTATTCCGACTTTTTTCGTTGAGGTGTAGTTTATGTCATGCCCGGTCATTGAGCTGACTCAGCAGCTTATTCGCCGTCCTTCCCTTAGCCCGGACGACGCAGGTTGTCAGGCACTTATGATTGAGCGCCTGCGTGCCATCGGTTTTACCGTTGAACGCATGGATTTTGGCGATACCCAGAACTTCTGGGCGTGGCGCGGCCAGGGTGAAACGCTGGCCTTTGCCGGGCATACTGACGTCGTTCCCGCCGGTGACGCGGATCGCTGGATCAACCCGCCGTTTGAGCCGACTATCCGCGACGGCATGCTGTTTGGTCGCGGCGCGGCAGACATGAAAGGCTCGCTGGCGGCGATGGTCGTGGCGGCAGAACGCTTTGTGGCTCAGCATCCAAACCACAAAAACCGTCTGGCGTTTTTAATCACCTCCGACGAAGAAGCCAGCGCCCATAACGGTACCGTGAAGGTCGTTGAAGCGCTGATGGCGCGTAACGAGCGTCTCGACTACTGTCTGGTTGGTGAGCCGTCCAGTACCGAAGTGGTGGGCGATGTCGTCAAAAACGGGCGCCGCGGCTCGCTGACCTGTAACCTGACCATTCACGGCGTTCAGGGGCACGTTGCTTATCCGCATCTGGCCGATAACCCGGTTCATCGCGCTGCGCCGATGCTGAGCGAGCTGGTGGGCATAGAGTGGGATAAAGGCAACGAATTCTTCCCGCCGACCAGCATGCAGATCGCGAACGTCAAGGCCGGGACCGGCAGCAACAACGTGATCCCGGGTGATTACTTCGTCCAGTTTAACTTCCGCTTCAGCACCGAACTGACCGATGAGACGATCAAGGCGCGCGTCGTCGCCCTCCTGGAAAAATATCACCTGCGCTACACCGTGGAGTGGTGGCTTTCCGGCCAGCCGTTCCTGACGCAGCGTGGCAAACTGGTGGATGCGGTGGTGAACGCCATCGAGCACTATAATGAAATTAAGCCACAGCTGCTGACAACGGGTGGCACCTCAGACGGACGCTTTATCGCCCGTATGGACGCCCAGGTTGTCGAACTGGGTCCAGTGAACGCAACCATTCATAAAATCAATGAGTGTGTCAATGCGGCAGATTTGCAACTGCTGGCCCGTATGTATCAACGTATTATGGAGCAACTCGTCGCCTGACGAACGCTCTGAGAGGAATAGCGAATGGATTGGCTTTCAAAGTACTGGTGGATTCTGGTGTTAGTTTTTCTGGTTGGCGTACTGCTGAACGTGATTAAAGATCTTAAGCGCGTTGACCATAAAAAATTTCTCGCCAACAAACCGGATCTTCCCCCGCACCGTGATTTTAACGACAAGTGGGACGATGACGACGACTGGCCGAACAAGGACCAAAAGAAGTAATCGTTAAGTTTCCCCTCTCCCCGGGAGAGGGGTAAACCTCACATAAACTCTACAATATCATCGTTATCCGGCTTACCGCCGCTGAGCGCTTCATCAAAGTAGTGCTTCGGTACGGTATAGCGCAAACGATCGAGCGCGAACTGCATGCTACGGTCGTCAATCGCGTGGCCCAGATCGTCCACGATATCCAGCGTCACGTCCCCACCTTCGCGAATCAGCGCTTCCTGGGCGGCAACCGCATGCGAGAGCTCAATCACCCGGTCTTCACCACCGTGGATCAGGTGGATCGTGGTCTGCGTGGTCGCGCTTGTCGGTAACGTCGCAAAGCGGCCGTTAAACGCAATGACGCGTGACGCCAGACCCGGCTTCGCTTTTACGCTTTCCAGCGACATGATTGACCCCTGCGAGAAGCCAATCAGCGCGGTCGCGTCGGCACCCACGCCGCTCTGCTGCTGCCAGTAGCGGACGATGTCGATAAAGGTGGGCATGATGGCGTCGATGCGAGCCTGACGATTCTCTTCCGTTACGCCCTGAACAGAGAACCACTGGCGTCCGTTCGGACCACATGGCTCTACGCCACCGATGCTGACAATCAATGCCTCCGGAAAAACGGGCGCAAACCAGCTGCCAATCTGACCCATATTGACGGCATTATCGCCAACGCCATGAAACAGAAGCAGTAACTGTTTAGCCGGTTTGTCAGGGCTTTGAACAACAAAATGGTCGTGTTTCATGGTGGTCTCCTTAATAGATGACCTGGATTCTACGCCTCCCGACGTGAATGACCATGCCACTTTACTGAAGAAGTCATTGAAAAAATTGCCATTGCAAAATGTCTTCTTTCAACTGCTGGCAGCGCGGATAGTCAAGGCTTTCAATCGCTTGCGCAGTTTCACTCCGCAACGTTGCCAGCAACGCTTTTCGCCCGACGTCTTCCACTTTCCCTTCCATTTTCCCACGCAGGGCCGGCAGCGGCATGTCCACGGTTAACAACAGCCGCGTCAGTGCGGCAACCGAGGTTGAAAACGCCCGATGCGCAAAAGCAAACCCCGCCAGCTCCAGCCAGTCGTCATTATTAAGGGTAGCTTCCCAGCCGTCTTCCACGGGGATCTTTTCACCGTTCCAGGCCGATAATACCCGCGCATCGCGCTTCAGACGCCGCTGCGCCTGCTCGCACAGCTGACGCCCGGCCTCGCTCTGCGGCCGCAACGCCATCGCGGTGTAGCATCCGCTGCTGGCTTCACGATGGCTGCCCATCCGCACCAGCACAAACCCGCACTGCTGCCAGAAACGCCAAAGCTCATCGGTATAGCCGAAGCTCACCGACAGATAATCTTCGCCGCTGGCGCTGCGAACAAGTGCCTGGCCAATCCCTTCCCGCTGACGGTGAGGATGTACGGCAATGCGGGTGACCCGTCGTCCTCTGAGCGTCGCCGCCAGCGGAGAGCCGCCGTGCGCCGCCAGAGACTGCGCCACCAGGTTACCGCGCGGACGCCGGTATCCTGCCCACACGGCGCGGCTAAGCTCAGGGGAGAGCCCGCCCTCCTCCACCAGCCAGAGCGCCCCGGCGATATCCGGGTCCGTTTCTGCAACGGCAAACTGCTGCCCGGGCGCGTCCAACATGCGGCGTAAATCGAGCGGCGAGGTGCGATAATGCGCCGCGCAGAGGAGTTCGTATACGCTCGCTGCAAGCGCCGGGCGGCGTTCCCAGGCCTCCGGGGTCAGGGAGGTTAAACGCACCTCTCCCTCCGGGCGGCGGTCGATCAGCGTATCGTCAAACAGCAGCGCGCTGGCGACAACCCGCTCAAGCGGGCAGCCCGCCGCCCAGCGTACCGGTGTAGATAAGCTGTAGCGCTGCAGCCCGGTAAATCGACCGCAGAATTTAAGCAGGAATCCCCGGCCCGTCCCTTCATAGCCCTGCACCGTGGTGGTCAACAACACGCGAGGGAAACGAACAGCCAGCTTTTCCAGCAGAGGTCCGGGGATAGCAGCGGCTTCATCAACAATCAGCCAGTCAGCCCGGCGTGAAGAGGCAAGCAGCGCGTCCGGGGCCATAAAATGAAAACGCTCTCCGGCGAAGCGGGCGATGATATCCGTCGCCCCTTTCGACGGCGCGGTAACCACGGCGCTGCCCGCAATGCGGTTCAGCAACATGCCTGCCAGGGCTGATTTTCCGCGCCCGCGCGCGGCGGTAACGGCCACGATGCCCTCCGCCATCCCCTGCAGCACATCCAGGATCTCAGCCTGCTCGCGCTGCGGTGCGCCGCTGGCAGGCTGCCAGTCTGGCGCGTCGGGTAAAGGCGGAAGGGAAAACGCGCGGCCCTGAAGCCAGACAATCGCGTCGGGATCGACGGCAATCGTCCGGCAGAAATGGTGGACAAAATGCGGCGTGGCTATCGCTTCTGCGCTGTCGCTCCAGCGCAGTGAATCGCTGTCTGGCAACCCGGACCACGCGTCGAGCGGCGGAACCCGCAGCACCAGAAGGCTTCCGGCGCTTAGCGTTCCGCTCAGGGCGGCAAACGCGGCGACATCAAACCCGGCGCTGGCGTCAAAAACGGCATGCCGGAACTCGCGTCCCAGCAGACCGCTGATGGCTTTTGAAGGATGTTCGTCAAGCCTTACCCAGTCTCCGGGCAAGGCGTCACGCAGGGCCAGCGCCTGGGTTAACGTCCACTGCGCCTCGCCGCTGAGCACCACCAGCCGACGATGGCCGGTGCGCTCAAGCTCGCTTATCAGTTGTTCAAACTGCAGCATTACATCGCTTTGCCGAAGGTATTACACTGCGCCGGATCGCCGCTGTCGAAGCCGCGTTTAAACCAGCTATAGCGCTGCTGTGAGGTACCGTGAGTGAAGCTGTCCGGCACGACGCGCCCCTGGCTTTGCTGCTGAAGGCGGTCATCACCGATAGCCTGAGCGGCATTTAACGCCTCTTCAAGATCGCCGGATTCCAGCACGCCCTGCTGCTGCATGCTGTGGCCCCAGACGCCCGCGAAGCAGTCCGCCTGCAGCTCCATTTTAACGGAAAGGCGGTTCACTTCCGCCTGAGACGCATTTTGCTGGAGCTGGCGCACTTTTGGCTCAATCCCCAGCAGCTTTTGCACGTGATGGCCGACTTCATGCGCGATCACGTAGCCCTGGGCAAAATCACCGTCGGCGCCAAGCTTGCGTTTCATGTCATCGTAAAAAGAGAGATCGATATAGACGGTGCCGTCTGCCGGGCAGTAGAACGGCCCCATCACAGATTGCCCGGTACCGCATCCGGTGCGGGTTGCCCCCCGGTACATCACCAGCTTCGGCTGCTGGTAGGTACGCCCCATCTTCTCAAACAGCTGACTCCAGGTGTCTTCTGTTGTGGCGAGAATAACGGAGGTAAATTTGGCCGCTTCATCTTCATTCGGGCTGATGGAGCGCTGAGAATGTTCCTGCTGCTGCAGCGGCTGACCGGTCATTAACCCGGTGAGGTCAACGCCGTAATAACCCGCGACTAAAACCACAATCAGCAGGATGATACCGCCCTTGCCGCTGGGTAACCGGAAGCCTGGCCCACCCATTGAAGGACCGCCGCCACCATCACTGCGTCTGTCTTCTACATTGTCACTTTCACGACGCCCTTGCCAGCGCATAACCACCTCGAACTATTCCATTTATAATAGCTATGATCGTAGGCGGTTAACGGCAAGATTACCATAGGAAACAAAGGTAAGACGCCAAAGGATGCAAACATCCTTTGGCAAGTGAGGAAGTTAGTCGAGCTTAACGCCTAAACGGTGAGCAACCGCTTCGTACGCTTCAATCAGACCACCCAGGCTCTGACGGAAACGGTCTTTGTCCATTTTATCCAGGGTTTCTTTATCCCACAGGCGGCTACCGTCCGGTGAGAACTCATCGCCCAGCACCACTTCGCCTTTGAACAGACCAAACTCCAGCTTGAAGTCGACGAGGATCAGACCCGCGTCATCAAACAGTTTTTTCAACACGTCGTTGGCTTTGTAGGTCAGCTCTTTCATGCGCGCCAGGTTCTCCTGGTTCACCCAGCCGAAGGTTTCGCAGTAGGATTCGTTGACCATCGGGTCGTGCATGGCATCGTTTTTCAGGAACAGGTCGAACAGCGGTGGATTCAGTTCGATACCTTCTTCAATGCCCAGACGCTTCACCAGGGAGCCCGCCGCACGGTTACGAATAACGCACTCAACCGGAACCATATCCAGTTTTTTCACCAGACATTCCGTATCGGACAGCAACGCTTCCATCTGGGTCGGGATGCCCGCTTCGGCCAGTTTGGTCATAATGAAGTGGTTAAACTTGTTGTTCACCATGCCTTTACGATCGAACTGCTCAATGCGTGCGCCATCCCCTGCTGACGTATCATTGCGGAACTCGAGCACCAACAGATCCGGGTTTTCCGTGCTGTATACGGTCTTCGCTTTGCCACGATACAACTCAGCTTGCTTCTGCATCTTCATTACTCCTGGTGTGATGATTTGTGTTCAAAACTGGGGATATTATGCCACGCACACGTTTGCGTAGCACTAAAATAAAAAGGGCTGGATTCACCAGCCCTCGTATTTATTTGCTGAATGCTGCCTGGAAGACAGCGACCAGCGCATCGTTCTGCGACTGGGTCAGCGTGTGACCTTTTGGATCGATAAACTGCAGACTGCTGCGGTTATCAAGGTCGCCTACCTGAATCTTGTAGTCACCGGAGGCAAGCTGAGGATCTTTCGCGCCCAGTTCCTGCCATGCGCTGTCGGAGAGCGGCTTATACGTTGCCGTCATGCTGCCGGTTGAACGCGTGCTGTCGGTCACTTTCATGCCCACTTTTTCCAGCGTCGCTGGCAGACGCTGCCAGGTCTGATTAAACGGTGCACGCACCACCAGCATTGGCAGGCCGGTATCATCCGCACCGCTTTGTACATCGAAGGTCGCGCCGTTGCGGCTCTGCGCGGCGTTGGCGGCATCGGTAGCGGTCTTATCCAGACCCGCGGCAATCACGTTCAGCATTTCGGTGCTGTAACGCTGCAGGGACGCGGCATCCGCAACCGGTTTACCCGCCTGCTCCAGGTTCAACAGCTTAACGTTAACCGCCTGCTGGTAACCCTGTGGTTTTACGGAGACTTGATAGCGACCGCGGTACTGCTGGTCTTCATCCAGACGGTTCCATTCGACCCAGTCGGTGGTTAACGTCTGGCTGGCGTCATCGCGTTTATCGATAGTGTAGTTCTTCGACTGAATGACGCTGACAACCTGCGGCCACAGCGAGCTACCGCGCGCGCTCTCAACCATCAGAGACGCCGTATCACCGGTGAACTGGGTACGCGCCCCGCTGACCAGCGCCAGAGGCTGTGCTGGCGGACGAATATCAAGCGCTTTACCGACCAGGCCGCTGCCGTTGGTCACGGGAATATTATAATCGCCGTTCTGAATCGGCAGGATCATACCAGCCGGTGCGTGAAGTTCAGCAAGCGGGGTCGCATCCAGATAGGATTCATCACCGCTCACCTGGCGCTTGTAGCGCGAATCTGAACTACAGGCAGCGAGCAGCATAACAAGCGAAACACTCGCAACCTTCGCCAGGCGCGACTTCTGTACTGAATAAGCCATCAAATCTCCCTAAACTCTACAGCAAACCGGCATGCTTCAGCGCCGCCCTGACGATGTCACGACCGTGGTCGGTAATCGGTGTCATTGGCAGACGCAGCGTGTCGGATGCTACAAGTCCCAACTCCTTACATGCCCATTTCACTGGGATCGGATTGGGTTCGACAAATAATTTATTGTGCAGCGGCATCAGACGCTGATTAATGACACGCGCTTCATCAAAGTGACCGGCTGCGGCCAGTTTGCACATTTCTGCCATATCGCGCGCCGCAACGTTTGCCGTTACGGAGATCACGCCATGACCACCGAGCTGCATAAAGTCCAGCGCGGTCGCATCATCACCACTCAACAGGATAAAGTCGTCTGAAACCAGCTCTTTGATCTGATGAACGCGGCTTAAGTTCCCTGTCGCCTCTTTAATACCGATAATATTTTTTACTTCCGAGAGACGACCAACGGTTTCCGGCAGCATATCGCAACCGGTACGGGACGGCACATTATACAGAATTTGTGGCAAGTCAGTATGTTCAGCGATGGCTTTGAAGTGCTGGAACAAACCTTCCTGAGTAGGACGGTTGTAATATGGGGTCACCGTCAGACAGCCAACGATGCCGCTGTCGTTAAAACGTTTGGTCAGGCTGATAGCTTCTGCGGTTGCATTAGCCCCTGTCCCCGCGATGACCGGAATACGTCCGTCCGCCAGTTCCAGGGTCAGCATCACCACATCGCCGTGCTCGTCGTGGCTCAGCGTTGCGGATTCACCGGTAGTCCCTACCGAAACGATCGCCGAGGTTCCGTTGGCGACATGGTAATCAATGAGCTTCTTCATGCTTGACCGGCAGACATTACCTTTTTCATCCATCGGTGTAACAAGCGCGACAATACTTCCCGTGAACATGAGCCATCCTCTGTGCGAACAAGAGCCTCAATGTTACGTTTGGAACTGTAATAAAAGCAAGCGACCTGAGGCTCTCAGGCGGTTGTATGCATGTTTTTTTTATGCTTTCCTTAGGAAGACTTAACCATGCAAAGGAAGAACAGGTTTGACAACCTCATCACAACATTACCTGGTTATCACTGCGCTGGGTGCCGACAGGCCGGGTATCGTGAACACCATCACCCGTCACGTAAGCAGCTGCGGCTGTAATATCGAAGACAGCCGTCTGGCGATGCTTGGCGAAGAGTTCACATTTATTATGTTGCTTTCCGGGACATGGAACGCCATTACGTTGATTGAATCGACCCTGCCGCTGAAAGGGGCCGAACTGGATTTGCTGATTGTCATGAAGCGCACCACCGCGCGTCCGCGTCCGGCACTGCCTTCTACCGTCTGGGTACAGGTTGAAGTGCCTGATTCTCCGCATCTGATTGAGCGTTTCACGGCGCTTTTTGACAGCCATCAGATGAATATTGCCGAACTGGTTTCCCGTACGCAGACAAGCGATGACGATGGTCTTCCGGTGCTGTTTATTCAAATTACCGCGCACAGCCCTGCCTCACAGGATGCGTCAAATATCGAGCAAGCGTTCAAAGCCCTCTGTACAGAATTAAACGCGCAGGGCAGTATAAGCGTCGTCAATTATTCGCAGCACGAACAGGATGGAGTTGAGTAATGAACCCACTGAAAGCCGGTGACATCGCACCGAAATTTAGCTTACCGGATCAAGACGGCGAGCAAGTAAATTTGACCGACTTCCAGGGACAGCGTGTTCTGGTCTATTTCTACCCGAAAGCCATGACCCCCGGCTGCACCGTACAGGCCTGCGGCTTACGCGACAACATGGACGACTTGAAAAAAGTCGGCGTGGAAGTGCTGGGTATCAGCACGGATAAACCAGAAAAGCTGTCACGATTTGCTGAAAAAGAGCTGCTGAACTTCACGCTGCTTTCTGATGAAGACCATCAGGTATGCGAGCAGTTCGGCGTCTGGGGCGAGAAGACGTTTATGGGTAAAACCTACGACGGCATTCACCGCATCAGCTTCCTGATTGACGCTGACGGTAAAGTTGAACATGTGTTTGACGACTTTAAAACCAGCAACCACCACGACGTGGTGTTGAACTGGCTGAAAGAGAACGCCTGATAAACAGCAAAACGGCAACCCAGGTTGCCGTTTTTAGTGTTTTCCCCCTCTCCCATAGGAGAGGGTCGGAGTGAGAGCATCGGGCCGCACAAAAACTACTTCTCTTCCACCGCCGGCACATCCGGCCACGCGTGGACCACGGCTTTAATCAGCGTCGCCAGCGGAATCGCAAAGAACACGCCCCAGAATCCCCACAGCCCGCCGAAAATCACCACGGATAAGATAATCACGAGCGGATGCAGGTTCACCGCTTCGGAGAACAGCACCGGCACCAGCAGGTTACCGTCCAGGCCCTGAATAATCAGGTACACTGCAAAGCAGCTCCAGAACTCTGTGCCCAGCCCAAACTGGAACAGCGCGACCCCAACAACCGGAATGGTCACCACAAACGCGCCGATGTACGGAATCAGGACCGACAGCCCCACCAGCACCGCCAGCAGCAGCGAGTAGTTCAGCCCGAAAATCAGGAAGCCAATCCAGGTGGCTACCCCCACGACAATCATCTCCAGCACCTTGCCGCGAATATAGTTGGTGATCTGCTGGTTCATCTCTTCCCAGACCTGCCCTGCCAGACCGCGGTTGCGCGGCAGAATACGGCGCACGGCGTTGAGCATCTGATCTTTATCTTTCACCAGGAAGAAGACCATCAGCGGCACGAGCACAAGGTAAACCGCCAGCGTCAGCAGCCCTACCAGCGAGGCCAGAGAGTACTTCACCACCGAATCGCCCATCGTCATGATGCGGGCGCGCATATTTTCGGCCATCGCGTCGATAATTCCGGCATCCATCAGGGCCGGATAACGGCGCGGCAGCGTGGCGGCAAAATCAGACAGCTTGTTCAGCATGCCGGGCATGTCGCGGATCAGGTTAATTCCCTGCTGCCAGGCGACAGGCATCACCACAAAAGCCATTAACAGCAGGATGCCGACAAACAGCACCAGCACGATGCTGGTCGCCCAGCGGCGGGAACAGCCGATATGTTCCAGACGCGCCGTGGGCCACTCCAGCAGGTACGCCAGCACAATCGCCACCAGCAGAGGGGCAAGCAGGCCGCTGAAGAAGAACAGAATACCGAACCCGGCAACCAGAATAACCAACAAAGCAATGGCTTCCGGGTCGCTGAACCGACGCCGGTACCACTGCATTAACATTTCGAGCATACAACCCTTCCCTGAATCGAATGGCGGGAGTGAGACGGTGAATTGTATCTAACTGTCACAAAAAAGACTTTCGCTTTTTGTATCCCGATCGCAATCCGCAAAAGCCTGATGAATGGGATTTTCTTCATGCTGTAACACGGCTACACTCGCAGAGCAGCAGAGATGAACGTTATGCCGGTTCATCGGTCAAATTAGCACATCCAACATACAGGACAGTGGTTATGTTCAGGCAGTTGAGAAAAACACTGGTTGCAACACTGATTGCCGCGGTGACGGTCGGTCAGGTGTTGCCCGCTTTTGCTGACTCGTCCGATTCATTGCCGGACATGGGCACCACAGCAGGAAGCACGCTCTCTATTGGGCAAGAGATGCAAATGGGGGATTACTATGTTCGCCAGCTGCGCGGTAGCGCCCCGCTGATTAACGACCCTTTGCTGGTACAGTACATTAACGGGCTGGGGATGCGCCTGGTTTCGCACGCCGACTCGGTAAAAACCCCCTTCCACTTCTATTTAATCAATAATGACGAAATCAACGCCTTCGCCTTCTTTGGCGGTAACGTGGTGCTGCATTCGGCGTTATTCCGTTATTCCGACAATGAAAGCCAGCTGGCCTCGGTAATGGCGCACGAAATTTCGCACGTCACACAGCGTCACCTGGCGCGTGCGATGGAAGACCAGAAACGTAACGCTCCCCTCACCTGGGTGGGCGCGCTGGGCTCTATTCTGCTGGCGATGGCCAGCCCGCAGGCCGGGATGGCAGCGCTGACCGGTACGCTGGCGGGAACACGGCAGGGGATGATCAGCTTTACCCAACAAAACGAGCAGGAAGCGGACCGCATCGGGATTCAGGTGCTGCAGCGCTCGGGCTTTGACCCGCAGGCCATGCCGAGCTTCCTCGAAAAACTGCTCGATCAGGCGCGTTACTCTTCCCGTCCGCCGGAAATTCTGTTGACCCACCCGCTGCCGGAAAGCCGCCTGTCGGACGCCCGTAACCGTGCCAACCAGATGCGTCCGGTGGTGGTTCAGTCTTCGCAGGATTTCTACATGGCGAAAGTGAGAACGCTTGGGATGTACAATTCCGGGCGTAACCAGCTCACCAGCGACCTGCTGGATACCCTGGCGAAAGGCAACGTGCGTGAGAAAAACGCCGCGCAGTATGGTCAGGCGCTCCAGGCGATGGAAGCCAGCAAATACGACGAGGCGCGCAAAGCGCTGCAACCGCTTCTGGCTGCCGACCCGAACAACCCGTGGTACCTCGATCTGTCGACGGATATCGATCTGGGCCAGAAGAAAACGGCCGATGCGATTAACCGTCTGAAGGGGGCGAAAGACGTCCGTACCAACCCGGTGCTGCAGCTTAACCTGGCGAACGCTTACTTACAGGGCGGTCAGCCTGGCGAAGCGGCGACCATTCTGAACCGCTATACCTTTAACAATAAAGATGATCAAAACGGCTGGGATTTGCTCGCTCAGGCGCAAGCCCAGCTCGGCAACCGCGATCAGGAGCTGGCGGCGCGTGCCGAAGGTTTTGCCCTGGTGGGCCGCCTCGATCAGGCGATTTCCGCGCTCAGCAGCGCCAGCTCGCAGGTCAAGCTCGGCAGCCTCCAGCAGGCCCGTTACGACGCGCGTATCGATCAGCTGCGCGGCCTGCAGCAGCGCTTTAAGCCGTACGAGAAGATGTAATAAAGGAGAATTCACGTCATGACAGACGCCGTAAAAATCTATCACAACCCGCGCTGCTCCAAGAGCCGCGATACCCTGAGCCTGCTGAAGTCTAACGGCGTTGAGCCGGAAGTGGTGCTGTACCTCGACACCCCACCTGACGCGCAAACCCTCCGCCAGCTGCTGCACATGCTGGGAATGGGCAGTGCAAGAGAGTTGATGCGCCAGAAAGAAGATCTGTATAAGTCGCTTAACCTGGATGACAGCCGTCTCACCGAGGCTGAGCTGATCCAGGCGATGGTTGAAAATCCAAAGCTGATTGAGCGCCCGATTGTGGTGGCGAACGGCCAGGCGCGCATTGGACGCCCGCCGGAAGACGTGCTCGAGATCCTCTAGTTCTTATGCCGCAGCGCTTCCAGAAAGGCCTGCGGCGTACTCTCTCCCAGCTTTTTCTGCGCTTTTCTCCGGTTGTAAAATTCGCACAGCTGGATCAACAGTTCGCCTGCCGGTTCACTGTTCAGACGTGGGATGATTTCACATAGCGGCAGAGCAACCTGAACGGCGCGGTACTGCTGCGGATGCGCTGTCACGGTGGTATTACGCTCCTCAAGCTTCACCTCAAAACCAAAAGTCTCAACAGATTGGATATCAGCCGGACAGGCTGCCAGCGCGTCGTTCGCCCAGTGGGCCAGCAACTGCGGAGAAATGCCCGCGTACAGCCGGGCGTAGCACCAGCCGCTCACGGGTTCACGCGCCCACAGCAGATGCTGCTCCCCGCCATCGTCCATATGCAGCGACAGAGGCTGATGATGTAACAGGAGTTTTTGCGGCACGATGCCTGCCTTCAGCGCCTTTTTTCCCTGCAACGTCGCGCCCTTCTGCTTTACCGAAGCCGGTTTGAGATAGCGATTCAGGGTCGCGCGGGACACGGCGATCCCGAGTCCGCTATTGACCATCTGCAGCAGTTCGTCCAGCGGGGCGCCAGTGATATCCCGCAGGGCATTGACCAGCGCAACCTGCTCCTGTCTCAATGCTTTGTGTATCACTTTTGGCGTCGTATGGTTATCCGAAACCTGCTCGCGGTTGCGCCAGCGCCTGACGGTAGTGACCGAAATACCCAGCTCGGTAGCAAGCTCTCTGTCGCTTTTATCTGACTGCTGAAGATAGCGACGGATGCGCGGCGTCGTGGTTGCATTAGCATGCAGTTTAATTTCCATCGCAGGATCCTCAGAACCAATCTTGTGAGATTTATACTACAAAAGCGATTGCTTTGTGACCAATTTCACCTTTCGCTCGCCACGCTTCACTGATAATCCCCAGACATAACACAAACAACACCCCTCAATCTTGTACGGAGTTCACAATGAACAATGTTCTGGGATTTCTTGAAGCAAAACTGATGCCGCTGGCGGCCAAAACGGCCCAGCAGCGCCATCTCGGGGCCATTCGCGGCGCCTACGTGTCATTCATGCCGTTTATCATCGTCGGCTCTATTCTGCTGGTGATCTCATCGTTCCCGAATCAAGCCTATCAGCAGTTTATGTCTCAGGCCTTTGGTGAGAGCTGGAGCGCCATTATTGAAATCCCGTTCAACGCGGTGTTCTCCACCATGTCGCTGTTCATCAGCTTCCTGGTCGCCTTCCGCCTGGCGGAACACTATGGCGAGGATCGCATCTCCTGCGGCATCCTGGCGCTGGTCGCCTTTCTCATCCTGACACCCTTTATCAAAGTGGCGGAAAACGGCGGTATCACCGTCATTCCGGTGGAGTGGATTGGCAGCAAGGGGCTGTTCGTGGCGATGATCGGTTCCCTGCTGTGGACGGAGCTGTTCTGCTGGCTCAAGCGCAAAAAGCTGGTGATCAAAATGCCGGACGGCGTGCCTCCGGCGGTGCAGGAGTCGTTCGCCGCGCTGATCCCGGCCCTGCTGGTGATGATTCTGGTACTGGGTATCCGCATCGTGTTTGAAAACACCCACTACAACACCATCCACCAGTTTATTTACGAAGTGGTTGCCACGCCGGTGCGCCACTACGGCACCTCTTACTTTGGCGCGCTGATGACGGTGTTCAGCATCACCATTCTGTGGTCAGTGGGCATTAACTCCGGCTCGATGATCAACGGAATCATTCGCCCACTGTGGATGGAGAACCAGACCGACAACATCGCCGCGATTCAGGCAGGCGCGACGCCGCCGCACATTATTACTGAACAGTTTTTTGACATGATCTGGATGGGCGGCGCGGGGGCCACGCTGTCGCTGGTGATTGCGATGCTGATTTTCGCCCGCAGCAAAAACATGCGTGAAGTGGCGCGCCTCGGCGCCGGGGCATCGGTGTTTAACATCAACGAACCGATCCTGTTTGGCCTGCCGGTGATCATGAACCCGATCATGCTCATCCCGTTCAACCTGGTGCCGCTGGTGCTGGTCACCGTGCAGTATGCGGCGATGAAGATTGGCGCGGTTGCCGTCACCACCGGGGTGTTTATTCCCTGGACGCTGCCGCCGGTCATCAGCGGCTTTATCGTTACCGGACACCTGAGCGGCAGCGTCATGCAGCTTATCAACCTGCTGATTGGCGCCATGCTGTATCTGCCTTTCATGCGTATCGTGGACAAACAGTACCGCGCGGCGGAAATGGCCACCGTTACGCAAACCGACACCACCCTTGCAAAACAGGAGTAAAGCATGTGGGGAATTATCGCGACCTGGAGAATGGCGCTTGAAGGCGTTACGGAGTCTGCGTCAGCGCTGGCTGCGGGAAAACCGGTCTCTGCAGCGGTGGTGGATGCAGTCGCCGCCGTCGAAGACTTTCCGTTTTATAAATCCGTCGGCTACGGCGGGCTGCCCACCGAAAATGGCGAGGTGGAGCTGGACGCCGCCTACATGGACGGCGATACGCTGGCGTTTGGCGCCGTGGGCAACCTGGTGGATATCGCCAACCCGGTGCGCGTGGCGCATGCGTTAAGCCGCCAGCGCTACAACAGCCTGCTTGTCGGCCAGGGCGCGCGGGAATGGGCGCTGAGCCAGGGCTTCGCCGACAAAACCATGCTCACTGACCGCGCCATGCAGCACTACCGCAAGCGCTGCCGCGAGACGCTGGATAAGGGCTTAAGCCCTTACGACGGGCATGACACCGTCGGCATTATCGGACTCGATAAACAAGGGTCAATGAGCGTCGCCACCTCCACCAGCGGCCTGTTCATGAAGAAACGTGGTCGACTCGGGGATTCGCCCATTATTGGTTCCGGCTTTTACTGCGACAGTGAAACCGGCGCCGCCACCGCCACGGGCGTCGGTGAAGATCTGATGAAAGGCTGCACCAGCTACGAAATTGTCCGCCGAATGGCGCAGGGTATGACGCCGCAGCAGGCGGCGGATTCAGTGGTGTTCGAGCTGGAAGACAAGCTGATGTCGCGCTTTGGCCGCGCGGGCGATCTTTCCGTGGTGTGCATGAACAAGAGAGGCGAGTTCGGGGCCGCCACCAACATCAAAACGTTCTCGTTTGTGGTGGCGACGGATCGCCAGCCCCTCACCGTTTTTCGTACCGAACGCCTGCGGGAGAAAACGCATTATTACGCCGTAGACGATGAGTGGATGCAGGCCTATGCCGCGCGGATCCGCGCGCCGATTGAGGAGTCATGATGATTACGTATCAGTTTATCACCGCGCTTTCTGACGCGGCTCCGCAAAGCCATTTGATTGCGTCCGCCTCCTGTACGCATTTGCCCGAAACGGCGCTTGTCGCGGAAATGCGCGAGTCTGCCAGCATCGCTGACACCCGCTTTGGCTGCGCCCCGTTTGCCCGGATCACCCTGCTGCCGGATGCCCTCTGGCAGGATAGCCTGACCGAAGGATTGCTGACGGCGCTGCGCCCGCTGCTGGCCTCGCCCGTCAGCCCCGAGCTGATACTGGACGTTACTGCTATCGACGATGTGGTGCTGGCGCAGGTGCTGCGTTTTCTCTTTAATCAGGCGCACAGGCTGAGCGACCTGAAGCTGAAGAAAACGGATGAATCGGCGGTGCGACTTGCGAACATCACCGCCCTCTGCCTGCCGGAACAGCAGGCAAAACTGGAGGGTGTTTTCCGCCAGCAGCAGGCCATCGCCCACGGCATGGTCGCGGCGCGACGTCTGGCGGATATCCCGTCCGACCGATGCACGCCGCAGTTTGTGGTGGAAGAGGCGCAAAGGCTCTGTGCCGCCTTCCCCGCCCTGCGCTGCGAAGTGCTGAACGAAAAGGCTATTGCTGAGCAGGGTCTGGGGCTGCTGCAGGCCGTTGGCAAAGGGGCGACCTGTCCGCCGCGCCTGCTGGCTATTCATTATGACGGCGTCAACGACGGCCCGGTGCGCTGCTATGTGGGTAAAGGCATTACCTTCGATACCGGTGGCCTGTGGCTGAAGGAAGGCGCGGGCATGTACACCATGAAATACGACATGTGCGGTGCGGCCAACGTGCTGGGGCTGATGCTCACCGTCGCAGAGCTGGCGCTGCCCGTGCGCATCATGGGCGTGCTGGCGCTGGCGGAAAACGCCATCGGCCCGGACGCCATGCAGCCCGGCACGGTAGCAACGGCCTGCAACGGCATCACGGTTGAAATCAACAACACCGATGCCGAAGGCCGACTGGTGCTGGCGGACGCCATCGCCTGGGCCAGCCAGCGGCACCCACAGGCTCAATATATTATTGATATAGCAACGCTAACCGGTGCAGTGGTTAAAGCGCTGGGGTATGAATTCAGTGGTTTAATGACGCAAAATGAGTTGATGCGCGATTTTCTCATCCGAGCCGGGAAAAGAAGCAGTGACGAAGTGTGGTCTTTACCCTTGGATGCCCGCTTGAAAAAGCAGACCGAGAGTACCATCGCCGATCTGTGCAACACGCCGACCAATAATGCAGCAATCAGTGCTTCGGCGGCGTGGCTGCTGCACCACTTTTGCCCGCCGACAATCCCGTGGGCGCATCTGGACATCAGCGGTACGGCGCTATGGCGCGAAAACGGACGGAGCGTGGCGTCGGGAAGACCGATTCCACTTCTGGTTGAGCATTTACAATACGATATTTTGATAATGGAGGAGATGATCAATAAGTACGGAAAATAACGGTTTTCGTAGGCCCGGTAAGGCGTAGCCGCCACCGGGCGAACAAACTCAAAGCTTAAGAATATCTTTCACGAACGGAATGGTCAGCTTGCGCTGGGCGGTAATGGAGGCGCGATCGAGCTGATCGAGCGTGTCAAACAGCGTGCGCATTTCGCGATCCAGCCGCTTGAGCAGGAAGCGCCCCACGTCCTCCGGCAGCTCAAACCCACGCTGCTTTGCGCGCAGCTGTAACGCCTGAAGCTTATCTTCATCCGACAGCGGCTGAAGCTTGTAGATTTGCCCCCAGTCCAGACGAGACGCCAGGTCCGGCAGCCCCAGATTGAGCTGTCTCGGCGGACGATCGCCGGTGATCAGCAGCCGGGTTTTGCCCGACTCCAGGATGCGGTTGTAGAGGTTGAAGATCGCCATTTCCCACGGCTCGTCCCCCGCCACGCACTCGATATTATCGATGCAGACCAGCGAGAGATGTTCCATTCCCTCCAGCACCTCAGGCACGAACCAGGTGCGTTTATCCAGCGGCACGTAGCCTACCGCATCTCCGCGCGCCGAAAGCTCCGCGCAGGCGGCATGCAGCAGGTGGCTGCGCCCCGCGCCTTCGCGTGACCAGATATAGATGTATCCGCTGTGATCCTGGCGCAGCACGTTTTGCAGTGCAGCCAGTAAAGAGGGGTTATCACCCGGCCAGAAACTCGCGAAAGTTTCGTCGTCAGGGAGATAAAGTGGCAGAGAGAGCTGTGCCGGTCCGTTCAGAAATACCTCAACCAGAGATCCTACGTAAAATCGGAAAGGAGTTTAACACGGAACCTGCAAGGAGAGAACCGGGCGATCCCTCGCCCGACTTTTCGATCAATGTGACGCTTTTTCGCTTTCGTCCGCGTCCAGTACCACCTCTTCAGGGCGGATCACCGAGATCAGCTTGAAGATCAGGCTCAGGCCCACGCCGACGATGGTCGCCAGCGCCATGCCCTTCAGCTCGGCCGCACCAATGTGCACCTTAGCACCGCTCACGCCGATGATCAGGATAACGGAGGTCAGGATCAGGTTTTGCGCCTTGCTGTAATCCACTTTGGATTCAATCAGCACGCGAATACCGGAGGCGCCGATCACGCCGTACAGCAGCAGAGAAACGCCGCCCATTACCGGCACCGGAATGATCTGAATCGCTGCCGCCAGTTTACCGACGCAGGAGAGCAGAATGGCGATAATCGCCGCGCCGCCGATAACCCAGGTACTGTAGACGCGGGTAATCGCCATCACGCCGATGTTCTCACCGTAGGTGGTGTTTGGCGTCGAGCCAAAGAAACCGGAAATGATGGTGGAGAAACCGTTCGCAAACATGGAGCGGTGCAGGCCCGGGTCGCGGATTAAATCGCGCTTAACGATGTTCGCCGTCACCACCAGGTGGCCGACGTGCTCCGCAATCACCACCAGCGCCGCAGGCAGAATGGTGAAAATAGCAAACCATTCAAAGCGTGGCGTATAGAAGGTTGGAAGGGCGAACCAGTGCGCCTCGGCAATCGGGGTGGTGTCCACCACGCCCATCGCGAAGGAGAGCGCATAGCCCGCCAGCACGCCGATCAGGATCGGGATAATCGCCATAAAGCCGCGGAACAGCACGGAGCCAAACACCGTTACGCCCAGCGTTACCAGCGAGATGATAATGGTTTTGGAATCCGGTGACTGACCGTCAGCAGGCAGCAGACCGGCCATATTCGCCGCGACGCCCGCCAGCTCAAGACCGATGACCGCAACGATTGCGCCCATCGCCGCAGGGGGGAACATCACGTCCAGCCAGCCGGTACCGGCTTTCTTCACAATGAAGGACACCACGCAGAACAGGACGCCACACATGATAAAGCCGCCCAGCGCGACTTCATAACCCAGCGGCAGCAGCAGCAACACCGGCGAGATAAAGGCGAAGCTCGACCCGAGATACGCCGGGATTTTGCCTTTACAGATAAAGAGGTACAGCAGCGTACCGATGCCGTTGAACAGCAGCACGGTGGCCGGGTTAATGTGGAACAGGATTGGCACCAGCACGGTTGCGCCAAACATGGCGAACAGGTGCTGCAAACTAAGCGGGATAGTCTGTAAAAGCGGCGGTCTTTCACTCACCCCGATAGCACGGCGTGTCATAGTGTTTTCCTCTGTGTAGTATTGTTGGTGTTTTATTCAAAAAAAAGCCGACTATCAAAGTCGGCTTATTTATCGTTATTCGATTATTTCGTACCAAAGATCTTATCGCCGGCATCGCCGAGCCCCGGGATGATGTACCCGTGCTCGTTCAGGCCCTGGTCGATAGAGGCGGTATACAGCTCAACGTCCGGGTGCGCTTTTTCCAGCGCCGCGATCCCTTCCGGAGCGGCAACCAGTACCAGTACCTTAATGCTGTTGCAGCCCGCGTTTTTCAGCAGGTCGATGGTGGCAATCATTGAGCCACCGGTCGCGAGCATTGGGTCAACCACCAGCGCCATGCGCTCGTCGATGTTAGAGACCAGCTTCTGGAAGTAAGGAACCGGCTCGAGGGTCTCTTCGTTACGGTAGATACCCACCACGCTGATACGCGCGCTTGGCACGTGCTCCAGCACGCCTTCCATCATGCCGAGACCGGCACGCAGGATTGGCACCACGGTAATTTTCTTACCTTTGATCTGCTCAACCTGCACCGGGCCGTTCCAGCCTTCGATGGTGACTTTTTCGGTTTCCAGATCAGAGGTCGCTTCGTAGGTCAGCAGGCTGCCGACTTCAGATGCCAGTTCGCGAAAACGCTTCGTGCTGATGTCATGCTCACGCATCAGGCCCAACTTGTGTTTAACGAGTGGGTGTTTCACTTCCACAATCTTCATTCTCTTTCTCCTCTGAGGTGGCGTCCGCAAAAAAATCGCGGGATTATACCGCTTTTTTCAGATTAGGCCATACCCATGTTGCTTGACAGGGATCAAGCAAAGACAAAAAAGCCGGAGACTGGGCTCCGGCTTTTTTGCGGGGTTCTCCCGGTAGCGCTTAGAGCTGCTCTCCGTTGCTGGCAATAACCTGCTTATACCAGTCGAACGATTTTTTCTTACTGCGGTTCAGCGTGCCGTTGCCTTCATTATCTTTATCGACAAAGATAAAGCCGTAGCGTTTTTTCATTTCGCCCGTGCCGGCAGACACCAGGTCGATACAGCCCCACGGGGTGTAGCCCATCAGATCCACGCCATCTTCCACCACCGCTTTTTTCATCTCGCGGATGTGGGCGGCCAGATAATCAATACGGTACTGGTCGTTCACCGTGCCGTCGCTCTCCTGCACGTCGATCGCGCCAAAGCCGTTCTCAACGATAAACAGCGGCAGCTGGTAGTGATCCCAGAACCAGTTCAGGGAGTAGCGCAGCCCGACCGGGTCAATCTGCCAGCCCCAGTCGGATTTCTGGACGTACGGGTTAGAGACCAGGCTCTTGCTTTCGTCGTAATCCAGCTGCGGGTTGTCCGCCGTCGCCTTGGTGGCGAAGGACATGTAGTAGCTGAAGCCGATGTAATCGACGCAGCCCTGCTTCAGCGCGGCTTTATCCTCTTCGGTTATATCCAGCGCGAAGCCGCGACGTTCGAAGTAGTTGAGCAGGTGCTGCGGGTACCTGCCGCGCACGTGCACGTCGGTGAACCAGTAGCGGCGATGCATGGCGTTCATCGCCATCATCATATCGTCCGGCGCACAGGTCAGCGGGTAGATAGGACACATGGCAATCATGCAGCCAATCTGCAGCGACGGGTTAATCTCGCGCCCCGCCTTCACCGCCAGGGCGCTGGCCACCAGCTCATAGTGCGCCGCCTGGAACATCACTGGCTCACGGTCTTCACCCGGCGCGTACTTCAGCCCGGAGTTCGTGAACGGCGCAAAGTCTTCGTGGAAGTTAGCCTGGTTGTTGATCTCGTTGAAGGTCATCCAGTACTTCACCTTATGCTGGTAGCGCTGGAACACCACTTTTGCAAAACGAACGAAGAAGTCGATCAGCTTACGGTTGCGCCAGCCACCGTATTCGGTGACCAGATGGAAAGGCATTTCGAAGTGAGACAGGGTGATAACCGGTTCGATGCCGTACTTCAGGCATTCGTCGAACAGATCGTCATAGAATTTCAGGCCAGCCTCGTTAGGCTCAAGCTCGTCGCCTTTCGGGAAGATCCGCGTCCAGGCAATAGAGGTGCGGAAGCATTTGAACCCCATCTCGGCAAAGAGTCTGATGTCTTCTTTATAGCGGTGGTAGAAATCGATGGCTTCATGGTTAGGATAATTTTTCCCCTCCAGCACGCCGTTGGTGATTTCACGCGGCACGCCGTGCGCCCCCGCGGTCATGACATCGGCAACGCTCACGCCCTTGCCGCCCTCTTTCCAGCCGCCTTCCAGCTGGTGCGCCGCAACGGCCCCGCCCCACAGAAAATCTGCTTTAAATCCTGACATTCGCTTTCCCTCATTCTGCGTTATTTTCTGCAAAAACAATTACAGAAACCGGTTTCAGTTCGATGATGTGCAAAGGGCGTAGCTGTTGCAAGCAGTTCTCAGAAACCGGTTTCATTTTCGTGAACAGAGTCAAGTTTGGCTGCATTCATAAGGCACACAGAAAAAAAGATCCCCACGTCCAGAATAGGCTCGCAAACGTTTGCCTGGACTGTTAGAATTGCGCCGATTTTTCTTACTAGCTATGCAATCGCGTGGGGATTTAAGCCGTGACCAACAAAACTTCTCTCAGCTACAAAGATGCCGGTGTTGATATTGACGCAGGTAATGCGCTGGTTGACCGAATCAAAGGTGTGGTGAAAAAAACCCGCCGCCCGGAAGTGATGGGTGGTCTGGGTGGATTCGGCGCACTGTGCGCGCTGCCGCAAAAATATCGTGAACCTGTTCTGGTCTCGGGTACTGACGGTGTAGGCACCAAACTGCGCCTGGCGATGGATTTAAAACGTCACGACACGATCGGTATCGATCTGGTCGCGATGTGCGTGAATGACCTGGTGGTACAGGGCGCAGAGCCGCTGTTCTTCCTCGATTACTACGCGACCGGCAAACTGGACGTGGATACCGCTGCCAGCGTGATTAACGGTATCGCCGAAGGCTGTCTGCAGTCCGGCTGTGCGCTTGTCGGTGGTGAAACCGCGGAAATGCCGGGCATGTATCACGGCGAAGATTATGACGTCGCGGGCTTCTGCGTCGGCGTAGTAGAAAAATCAGAAATTATCGACGGCAGCAAAGTGGCCGATGGCGATGTGCTGATCGCGCTGGCCTCCAGCGGCCCGCACTCCAACGGCTACTCCCTGGTGCGTAAAATCCTCGAAGTGAGCGGTTGTGACCCGCTGACGACCGAGCTTGACGGCAAACCGCTGGCTGACCATCTGCTGGCGCCGACCCGCATCTACGTGAAAAACGTGCTTGAGCTTATTGAGAACGTCGACGTTCACGCTATCGCTCACCTGACCGGCGGCGGCTTCTGGGAAAACATCCCGCGCGTCCTGCCGGACAACACCCAGGCGGTGATCGACGAATCGTCATGGCAGTGGCCAGCCGTGTTTAACTGGCTGCAGACCGCAGGCAACGTGAGCTCTCACGAAATGTACCGCACCTTTAACTGCGGCGTGGGCATGGTTATCGCCCTGCCGGCAAGCGAAGCGGATAAAGCGGTTAAGCTGCTGACTGAAAAAGGTGAAAACGCGTGGAAAATCGGTACGATTAAAGCTTCCGATTCCGAACAGCGTGTGGTCATTGAATGAAAAACATCGTGGTGCTCATTTCCGGCAACGGAAGCAATTTGCAGGCCATCATAGACGCCTGCAAGCAGAAGAAAATCAATGGCACCATTCGGGCAGTTTTCAGCAACAAGGCCGACGCGTTCGGCCTTGAGCGCGCGCGGGAAGCGAACATTCCCGCGCACGCGCTGGAAGCCAGCCAGTTCGCCGGGCGTGAAGCCTTTGACCGCGAGCTGGTGCATGAGATTGATGCCTACGCGCCGGACGTGGTCGTGCTGGCGGGCTATATGCGTATTCTGAGCCCGGCCTTCGTCGAACACTTCGCCGGTCGTCTGCTGAATATCCACCCTTCCCTGCTGCCAAAATATCCCGGCCTGCATACCCATCGTCAGGTTCTGGAAAACGGCGATGAGGAGCACGGCACCTCCGTGCATTTCGTTACCGACGAGCTGGACGGCGGTCCGGTGATCCTGCAGGCGAAAGTTCCGGTCTTTGACGGCGACAGCGAAGAAGACGTGACCGAACGCGTGCAGACCCAGGAACACGCCATTTACCCGCTGGTGGTCAGCTGGTTTGTCGACGGGCGTCTCGAGATGCGCGACGGTGCAGCCTGGCTGGACGGCGTGAAGTTACCCCCGCAGGGTTATGCGGCCGAAGAGTAGTTTGTTATGTCGGGTGGCGCTGCTGCGCTTACCCGACCTGTACATTGCATTACCCGATATCCCCTTCTCCAACCTTCTAAAATCCCCAACAAAAAAAATAACTGTCATACTTTTCTGGCACTGTTGGACATATCGTGGAATTGCTCGCCATAATAAGGACGAGACGGATTTACCACGTCCTGTGATTGAACTGGAGTGTGAGCTGTAATGGGTCAGGAAAAGTTATATATCGAGAAAGAGCTAAGCTGGTTAGCATTCAACGAACGTGTACTCCAGGAAGCGGCAGACAAAAGTAACCCGCTTATCGAGCGCATGCGTTTTTTGGGCATTTATTCCAACAACCTGGATGAGTTCTACAAGGTTCGCTTTGCCGAGCTGAAAAGACGCATCATCATCAGCGAAGAACAGGGCTTAAACTCGCACTCGCGGCATCTGCTGGGCAAAATCCAGTCCCGCGTGCTGAAAGCCGATCAGGAATTTGACGGCCTGTATAACGAACTGCTGCTGGAGATGGCGCGCAATCAAATCTTCCTGATTAACGAACGCCAGCTTTCCGTTAACCAACAAAACTGGCTGCGCCACTACTTCAAACACTACCTGCGCCAGCACATTACCCCGATTCTCATCAACCGCGAAACCGATCTGGTTCAGTTCCTGAAAGATGATTACACCTACCTGGCGGTGGAAATTATTCGCGGTGAGTCTATCCGTTACGCGCTGCTGGAGATCCCGTCCGACAAGGTGCCCCGCTTTGTGAACCTGCCGCCGGAAACCCCTCGCAGACGCAAGCCGATGATCCTGCTGGACAACATCCTGCGCTACTGTCTGGACGACATCTTCAAAGGCTTCTTCGATTACGATGCGTTAAACGCCTATTCGATGAAGATGACCCGTGACGCCGAATATGACCTGGTGCACGAGATGGAAGCCAGCCTGATGGAGCTGATGTCCTCCAGCCTGAAACAGCGCCTGACGGCCGAGCCGGTGCGCTTTGTCTATCAGCGTGATATGCCGGATGCCATGGTGGAGATGCTGCGCGATAAACTGACCATTTCGCGCTATGACTCCATCGTGCCGGGCGGTCGTTACCACAACTTTAAAGACTTTATTGGCTTCCCGAACGTCGGCAAAGCCAATCTGGTGAACAAGCCGCTGCCGCGCCTGCGCCATCTGTGGTTCGATAAATTCCGCAACGGATTCGACGCCATTCGCGAACGCGACGTGCTGCTTTACTATCCGTATCACACGTTTGAGCACGTGCTCGAACTGCTGCGTCAGGCCTCGTTCGATCCGAGCGTGCTGGCGATCAAAATCAACATCTACCGCGTGGCAAAAGATTCCCGCATCATCGACGCGATGATCCACGCGGCGCACAACGCCAAAAAAGTCACCGTGGTGGTTGAGCTGCAGGCGCGCTTCGACGAAGAGGCCAACATTCACTGGGCGCGCCGTCTGACGGAAGCCGGTGTGCACGTAATCTTCTCCGCGCCGGGGCTGAAAATTCACGCCAAGCTGTTCCTGATTTCCCGTAAAGAGGGTGACGATGTAGTGCGCTATGCCCACATCGGTACCGGGAACTTTAACGAGAAAACGGCGCGAATTTATACCGACTACTCGCTCTTAACCGCCGACGCCCGCATTACTAACGAAGTGCGCCGGGTCTTTAACTTTATCGAAAACCCGTACCGTCCGGTGAGCTTTGACTATCTGCTGGTCTCGCCGCAGAACTCGCGCCGCCTGCTGTACGATATGATCGATAAAGAGATCGCCAATGCCCAGAAAGGGCTGTCGTCCGGCATCACGCTGAAGCTTAATAACCTGGTCGACAAAGGGCTGGTGGACAGGCTGTACGCGGCGTCCAGCTCAGGCGTGCCGGTTAACCTGCTGATCCGCGGCATGTGCTCGCTGATCCCGGAACTGGAAGGCATCAGCGACAATATTCGTGTGATCAGCATTGTTGACCGTTACCTGGAACACGATCGGATCTATATTTTTGATAATGCGGGTGATAAACAGGTCTATCTCTCTTCGGCAGACTGGATGACGCGCAATATTGACTACCGTATTGAAGTCGCGGCACCGCTGCTGGATCCGCGTCTGAAGCAGCAGATCCTCGACATCATCGAGATTCTGTTCAGCGATACCGTGAAAGCACGCTATATCGACAAAGAACTCAGTAACCGCTATGTGCCGCGCGGCAACCGCCGCAAAGTGCGGTCGCAACTGGCGATTTACGACTATATCAAATCACTCGAGCAACCCGATTAACCTATGCCGATAAATGATAAGACCCCACGCCCGCAGGAATTCGCCGCGGTCGACCTTGGCTCTAACAGTTTCCACATGGTCATCGCCCGTGAGGTGGATGGCGCGCTGCAGATCATCGGTCGTCTGAAGCAGCGCGTACACCTGGCGGATGGTCTTGATGAACGCAGCATGCTCAGCGAAGAGGCGATGGAGCGCGGGTTAAACTGCCTGTCGCTGTTTGCTGAGCGCCTGCAGGGCTTCTCGCCCTCCAGCGTGTGCATCGTGGGCACCCACACCCTGCGCCAGGCCCTGAACGCACCTGAGTTTCTCAAGCGGGCCGAAAAGGTGATCCCCTACCCGATTGAGATCATCTCCGGCAACGAGGAAGCGCGTCTGATCTTCATGGGCGTCGAGCACACCCAGCCGGAAAAAGGGCGCAAGCTGGTGATCGACATCGGCGGCGGTTCTACGGAGCTTGTGATCGGCGAAGACTTTGAGCCGCGCCTGGTGGAAAGCCGCCGTATGGGCTGCGTCAGCTTCGCACAGATGTATTTCCCGGGCGGTAGCATCACCCGCGAGAACTTCCAGCGTGCGCGGATGGCGGCTGTCCAGAAGCTGGAAAACCTGGCCTGGCAGTACCGTATCCAGGGCTGGAACGTGGCGCTTGGCGCGTCGGGTACCATCAAAGCGGCGCATGAAGTGCTGCTGGCGATGGGTGAAAAAGACGGGTTTATCACGCCCGAACGCCTGACGTTGCTGACCGAAGAGGTGCTGAAGCATAAAAGTTTTGACGCCTTAAGCCTGCCGGGTCTTTCCGACGAGCGTAAGGTGGTCTTCGTACCGGGGCTGGCCATCCTCTGCGGCGTGTTTGATGCCCTCGCCATTAAAGAGCTGCGCCTTTCCGACGGCGCGCTGCGCGAAGGCGTGCTGTATGAGATGGAAGGCCGCTTCCGCCATCAGGATATTCGCAGCCGCACCGCACAAAGCCTGGCTAACCAGTACAACATAGACCGCGAGCAGGCGAAGCGCGTGCTGGACACCACGGTGCAGATGTACGAGCAGTGGGAAGAGCAGAATCCGAAGCTCGCGCACCCGCAGCTTGCCGCGCTGTTAAAATGGGCCGCAATGCTCCACGAGGTGGGGCTCAACATCAACCACAGCGGGATGCATCGCCATTCGGCCTACATTCTGCAAAATAGCGATCTGCCTGGCTTCAACCAGGAGCAGCAAACCATGATGGCGACCCTGGTGCGTTATCACCGCAAAGCGATCAAGCTCGACGACCTGCCGCGCTTCACGCTGTTCAAGAAAAAACAGTTCCTGCCGCTTATACAGCTGCTGCGTCTGGGCGTACTGCTCAATAACCAGCGCCAGGCGACAACGACGCCCCCAACGTTAAAACTGAAAACAGACGACCATCACTGGACGCTGAGCTTCCCGCACGACTGGTTCAGCCAGAACGCGCTGGTCCTGCTGGATCTGGAAAAAGAGCAGCAGTATTGGGAAGCGGTCACCGGCTGGCTGCTTAAAATTGAAGAAGAGAGCGCCGACGTCGCCGCGTAACGGCTCAGGCGTCCGCGCAGGACGCCTCTGCTTCCGGCAGTGACTCAAGCGGCACCGGTCTGCCAATCAGATAGCCCTGCACATAATCGATGCCTAGCGCGTGAACCGCGCTACGTATCTCTTCGCTTTCAACATACTCCGCCACCACCAGCATTTTCTTCATGCGCGCAAGATGGCAGATAGACGCCACAATCTGATAATCCAGGCTGTTATTGACGATATTGCGAATAAAGCTGCCGTCAATCTTGAGAATATCCGCGTCCACGCTTTTCAGCCGCGCATAGCTCGCATAGCCGGTGCCAAAATCATCAATCGCAATACGTACCCCCGTTTTCTGCAGCTGCCGGAGGATGTGTAGCGCCTGCTCTGCATTGCTAAAGGTGCTGCACTCCGTCACTTCAAAGATTAGCTGCCACGGCTCAATGGCGTATTTCGCCAGCAGGCGACTCACCTCAAGCGGAAACTGCACCCGACACACGGTCGACGGGGCCAGATTAATGGCAAAGCGCTGGCCGGGCAGTCTTTCGCGATGCGCGGACAGGAAGCGTAAGGTATGCTCCAGCACCCACAAATCTACCCGGGAAGAGAGACCAAACTCCTGCGCGACGGGCAGGAACTGGTTGGGGGAGATCAATAGCCCGTTGATATCCGGCATCCGGAGCAGGACTTCGTGATAGCAATCGCCGCGCAGGCCGCGAACGGGTTGAACCAGCAGGGTGAATTCGTCGTTATCAAGCGCCTTTTGCAGGCGGCTCATCATCGCGACCTTATCTTTCAGGTTGCGCTGCAAATGGACGGCACCCCGCTGCTGAAGATTTTCCGGATGGTTGGAGGAGAGCGACAGGTCGGCAACCACGCCCAGCTCGCCCAGCACCAGATAAAGATGGTTAACCGGGGACCGGACATAGCAATAGCTCACGCCCACCTGCGGCTGCAGCGGCATGCCGTCCCAGACAAAGCGGAACTGCTTGATATGCTCGTCCAGGGCTTCAATCCGCTGCTGGTGCGATTCCGCGTTGAGCCGTACCGCCAGGTCATACCCGGTCAGGTGATACACCAGCTCATTGGGCTGGAGAATGCCATTCACCCACTGCGCCAGCTGCTGCTTGTACTGAATCCGCAGCAACACGCCGTAATTTCGGCCCAGAATTTCCAGCTCCGGAATGCGCAGCAGGCAGAGCGCCGACCACGGGTTTTTCGCCAGATCGCGCGACAGCGCCCGCAGGTTAGGCATATGGACGACCGGGTCGAGCAGCGCCAGCCTGCGGGAGCGTTTGTTCGCCGCGCGCTGCCGTGTTGCCAGCATCGACATATAAATCACCACGAAGGAGAAGACCAGGTAACTGGAAGAGGTGATCGCCAGCTGAATGTCATACCCCGGATTTACCGGGATATAGCGATAAAAATAGTGAATAGACACCAGCAGTATCGGCGTCCAGATAAGCGAAATCAGCTTATAGCCAAAACGCATCGCGCCCCAGAGCATCACCGGCATCAGCAGGGAAAGAGTGTAGTTGGTGGTGAAAATGGAGCTGTTCTCATTCATCGGAATCAGCAGCAGCGAAAGCAGCCCGCCAAGCGCGATAGCCCACACCAGCAACTCAACGACCGTCACCTTTTTGTCTATCTCGGAACGGATCTGCGAGAGAAGGCTTTTGATATAGCGCGGATGTCGAAGCAGGCGGATCAGCAGATAGCTCAGCGGCACGCCCGTTAGCCCGCTGACCAGCAGCGTCTGATAGTTGATGAGCGTGCGAATATTGAGGGGATTTAATCCCGCAAGGCTCTGACGGCTCTCATACACGCCTAAATACACCGCAAACTGAAACAGCACCATAAATAGCGTCGCGGGGCAGAAGACTTGCCAGAAGATGCGCTGCGCCATCAGCCGCACGTCGCCGTACGCCGTCATATTCCGTCTGGGCGAAAATACCCGGTAGCCTCCCCAGCTGAGCACTAAAGGGACGACAAAGTGGAAGATCCCCGCGACGGTTTCAAACATCCCGACCGACGGGTAATAGCGGATAAACAGCGACAATACGATCCCGGGCAGCGCTTCCAGGCCAAAGAACATCATCAGCGAAAGCAAAAATGAGAGGGGTAAATAATAGAGTGCCGCAATGCCGTCGCCCAGCTGCGTGAATGTATTCGCGATGCTCAGCACGGGAAGTAAAACCACAGGCAAAATAAGCGGTAATGCCCACCAGCGGTTTTCATTTTTTTTCAGGAAAGCCAGAATGTTCATAGATGCCCGGTTAAACCCCTTTCGCTCCAGAGGGAAAATAAAGACAGGCATCCAACCTGACGTACGCGCCGCCCGGCGGCGTGCGGGGCGAACAGTATGGAGGAAGGATTTTAAATATCAGGGCCGGGAAGCCGTTGACTTAAATCAAACTACTTTACGCAAATAACTTTTTGCGGCATTTTTTTGAAATTATTTTCTTCATATTATCAATATGATAAATGCATTAATTAATTTCAATAACATTAATCAATGTAAACATTGACGGTTATTTACACACTTCAGAATTGACCCCATCTTCCCCCTGTGCCTTAATATCCTTGTCGCCCAAAAGGGCTTATCCAGGAAAAACAGAGTGAGTCAGGTCACGCGTATGCGCAAACGACATCAATTTAATACCCGAATGACCCGCATCATACTGCTCATCAGCTTCCTGTTTTTCTTTGGCCGCTTCGTTTACTCTTCAATTGGTGCCTGGTACCACCATCAGGACAAAACCCAGTCGCAGCAATCCAGCCTGACCGTCGACACCACCGATCGCTAAACTGCCGCAGGATGCTGCACGAGCCGAATAATGGCCGCGATCCCTTTGCTGAGGATTTTATCCTGTCGCATTACCACCGCCAGCTGCCGCTGCAGCATGGGCGTAAGCGACATCACGCATAGCCCTTCGCGATCGGCATCCTGTTCGACCGCCATTCGCGGCACAATACTGTAGCCCAGCCCCGCGCGAACCATGCGTTTGATCGCCTCGATGCTGCCAAGCTGCATCACCGGTGCGATCGCTAATCCATTAGCCGCAAACCAGCCATCGATCAGCGCCCGGGTACCGCTGCCTGATTCAAAGGCAATCAGCGGCTGAGCGTGCAGCGCCTCCGGGGTAAAGTCCCTGAAAGCATCCTGCTGCTCCCGCGACGCGATAAAGACAAACTCTTCGTCCATCACCGGCATGACGTCCAGCGCTCTGCCGCTCACCGGCAGCGTCACCAGCCCCATATCGAGCCGGTTCTCTTCGATGGCCCTGAC
The DNA here is from genome assembly GCF_047530595.1 of Enterobacter sp. 01-M-02-SI-ECC. Taxonomy (NCBI): domain Bacteria; kingdom Pseudomonadati; phylum Pseudomonadota; class Gammaproteobacteria; order Enterobacterales; family Enterobacteriaceae; genus Enterobacter; species Enterobacter sp. 01-M-02-SI-ECC. Next base: position 100,459 of record NZ_JBLKCZ010000007.1, read on the forward strand.
GATGTCGAGGGTGTTGCCCGTCGTCACCTCCACGCTCAGGAGCGGATAGTCCTGGCGCAGCTTCTCCAGCAGCGGGGGCAGAAGATGGATGCAGGCCGTTGCCCCCGTGCCAAGCGTAATGGTGCCGCTCACATCGTGGCTGAATGCGCTCACGGACCGAATGGCGGCATCCACTGCCTGCTGAATACGCTCCCCATGCGCCATCAATGCTTCTCCGGCAGGAGTCGCCTTTATCCCTCGCCCGGTACGCTCCACCAGCCGCGTTTGCAGAAATTGCTCCAGCTGGCGTATTTGCAGGCTGACGGCGGGCTGGGAAATACCCAGCACATCCGCTGCCGCTGAAAAGCTGCCGCGCTGGATCACCAGACGGAACGTGGCGAGATAGCCCAGATTAAGCGTTGTCATTCAAAGTTTCTCTTATACCGCGCATAAGGTTGCTGCCCTGCCAGCACAATAGCGCGCGAGTTATGCTCAGGACAACTGCATAACGGAATGAAAAACAATGGAAACACCCGCCCTGCCACGCCGCCTCGCCCTCACGGCGGGATGTAATCAGCTTATCAACTGGGGGATCTCGTTTTATATGCCCGGCACCTTTGCAATGGCGATTTCAGCCGACCGGGGATGGTCATCACCGCAGATTTACCTCGGCCTGACGCTGGCGATGCTGGTGATGGCGGCAGTTTCTCCGTTTGTCGCCCGCCTGCTGGCACGCTTTGGCGGTCAGAAAGTGGTGATGAGCGGCACGTTGCTGATCGCCGCAGGCTGCGCAGGGATGGCGTATACCCAGACGCTTTTTGGCTGGTACTGCGCCTGGCTTATCGGCGGCACAGGGATGCGCCTGTCGCTGTACGACGCGCTGTTCGCCGCGCTGGTAAACCTCTACGGGCAGCAGGCGCGAAGAACGATCTCACGCGTCACGCTGTCGGGCGGGCTGGCCTCCGCCGTTTTCTGGCCGCTGGGTGATGCCCTGCTTCAGGTCATGAGCTGGCAGGAGGCACTGCGCGTCTATGCTCTCTTCGGCCTGCTGAGCGCGATGCTGATTCGAACGCTTCCCCGGCAAAGGCTGACGGTGACGACAAAGGTCACTGCGCCGCCGCTGAACAACGAGCGGCATAACGCCTGGCTTTATGCCGCCTTCATTGCCCTCATCACCTTTGTCTCTAACGGCACATCCACCCATCTGCCGGAGTTTATTGCCCACTTTGGCCTGCCGGTCGCCATCGGCATGCTGTGGGGGATCGGCCAGACGTGCGCCCGCTCGCTGGAAGTGCTGGCGGGTGCCCGCTTAACCCCCTTCAAACTGACGCTTTTTACCGCGCTCGCCATGCCGCTCTGCTTTCTTCTGGGGATGAGCAGCGCCCTGTTTGCGTGGTGTGCAGCCGGGTTTGTGCTGGGCTACGGCGCCATCAACGGGCTGGTCACCATCGTAAAAGCCACCCTGCCGCTGGAGCTGTTTAGCACCGAAAGCTATGCCCGCCGCACGGGGATGCTGCTGATCCCAGGCCAGCTAATGGCGGCAGCCTCACCGTTTGCCTATGCGTGGCTGAATAAAACCCTGGGGATCGCGGGTGCAATGTGGGTTTCAACGGGGCTGACGCTGGTGATTGCCGGGCTGGCGATAGCGATTGTGCGCCGTCCACGCAGGCAAACTGTATCGCACTGTATCCAGAGCACCACGCTGACAAACGGGTACAAAACGCCGCCTCCGGCAAATATCTCCGATACATAAAAATGGTTTTCTTTCCCTGTCGCCATTCAGAACCGATGAGGAGAGAACCCATGATTCGTCGTTATGCACTTATCCCCCTGCTTGTCCTGGCATCTGTAGCCCATGCCCGGGCCACACCGCTGGACAACCTGAGCGCCGCGGACGTGAACGGCCCCGCCGCCGTTGCGCCGCTGGCGCAGCCGCAGCCGCCCGCAAAGCTGATAGTCGATCCCCCGCTTGCCGGGCCGCTGAGCAAAGGCGCGGTGTTTATTCAGTACCGTGCCGAAAACCTGCGCATCGAGCCGGTATTCGGCCCCGAAGCGCTCAAGGTTACCCCGCGCATCGGGCACATTCACGTGGTGGTGGATGACGCGCCGTGGCACTGGGCTGACGCCAGCGGAGAGCCGGTGATCCTGGTGGGGCTGCCCGCCGGTAAACACAAGGTGACAATTATTCTGGCCGACCCGACGCACAAGCCGCTCGACCACAAAACCGTTGAATTCACCGTCCCGCCCCACGCGGCGGTCCACCATTTTTAAGGAGTCTGAAGATGAAAGCACTGTCTGTAGTGACGGCAGGCCTGCTGGCGCTTTCCGCCAGCGCGTTTGCACAGAATAAAACCAGTGTGGTGCTGGTCCACGGCGCGTTTGCCGACGGCAGTAGCTGGAATAAGGTGATTACCCTGCTGCAGAAACAGCACGCCGAGGTCATTGCCGTCCAGCTCCCGCTCACGTCGCTTAAGGATGACGTTGCGGCCACGCGGCGGGCCATCGCCCGCGCCCAGGGTGACGTGGTGCTGGTGGGCCACTCCTGGGGCGGCACCGTGATTAGCGAGGCGGGCAACGATGCGCGGGTAAAATCGCTGGTGTACGTGGCGGCGTTCGCGCCGGACTCCGGCCAGTCGACGGCGGATCTGGCAGGAAGCTTCCCTGCCCCGCCGGGCAGCGCGGGCATTGCTAAATCGGCGGACGGCTATTTATACCTGCCGACAGGAGCCGTCAGAAAGGACTTCGCGCCTGACGTGAAGCCAGCCATTCAAGATACGATTGCAGCCACGCAGGGGCCGATTAAGGCCGAGGCGTTTGGTGAAAAGGTCGCCCACGCGGCGTGGCATGACAAACCGAGCTGGTATGTGGTCAGCAAGAATGACCGTATGATCAACCCCGATCTTGAACGGGCGATGGCGAAGACGATCCATGCGAAAACCGCCGAGGTGGCGGCAAGCCACGTGTCGATGGTAAGCCAGCCGCAGATCGTTGCCCGGACGATTGAGCAGGCGATAGGCGGTAATTAACCGGAGTGACTCATTCGGTCTTCTGCACTTCCGTATCCACCGGCAGCAGCGCAGTGCCGTCATGCGCTGCTGGCGCCATAAAGGGAACCGGCCTGCCCGTCCGCCTGTCAATCAGCAGCGAGTGACGCTCGCCCTGCGCAAACAGATTTTGCTCTCCCCACTGACGCAGCGCCACGATCACGGGGAAAAGACGTTCGCCTTTGTCGGTCAGAACATATTCCTGATAAGCCGTGCCGTCCGATGCTCCCTGTAACGTCAGGATTTCCGCCTCAACCAGCTTGCGAAGCCGGTCAGAAAGGATGTTGCGCGCCACCCCAAGGCTGCGCTGAAAATCCCCGAAGCGCGTCATGCCGTCAAACGCATTACGCACAATAAGAAGCGACCAGCGATCCCCGAGCAGGTCAACGCTGCGGGCAACGGGACAATATTCCTCTTTTACCGTATTTCGGGACATCACCTGTTTTCCTCGCAAAGGCCACTCTATAACTAGTTGCATTTTAAAACTGCTTAGCCTAGCATTCAACCAGTTTCATTTTAAAACCAGGTTATCACAGGCGAGGATTTTGAATATGTCACTGACGTCAGCCCTTCCTTCAGCCGACATGCCGCGCAGCATGGTCTGGCTGTTCGCCACCGCCAGCGGCCTAAGCGTGGCAAACGTCTATTACGCCCAGCCTTTGCTTGACGCGCTGGCGAACGATTTCGGCATCAGCCATGCGGCCGTGGGTGGCGTGGTGACCGCGACGCAAATTGGCTGCGCGCTGGCTCTTTTGCTTGTCGTTCCTCTGGGTGACAAAGTGGATCGTCGACGACTCATGGCAGTACAGCTGATTGCTCTGGTGGTGGCGCTGGTTTCCGTCAGCATGGCACAGTCCTCTTCAGCGCTGCTTATCGGTATGCTTGCGACCGGTATGTTGGGCACGGCCATGACGCAGGGGCTGATCGCCTACGCCGCCAGCGCCGCGTCGCCCCATGAACAGGGACGCGTTGTCGGCGCGGCACAGGGCGGCGTGTTCACAGGTTTGCTGCTCGCTCGCGTCTTTGCCGGTGGCATCAGCGATATCGCGGGCTGGCGCGGGGTTTATCTTTGCGCTGCCGCGCTGATGCTTATGATTGCGTTACCTCTGTGGTGGCGACTCCCCGCCCTGCCAGCCGTCACTGCCACGATGAGCTATCCGCACCTGATTGGCTCAATGCTCACGCTGCTGCGGCAGGAAAAAGTGCTGCAGATACGCGGCGTGCTGGCGCTGCTGATGTTTGCATCGTTCAACATTTTCTGGAGCGCACTGGTGCTGCCGCTGAGCGCACCGCCGTTTAACTTTTCGCATACAGCGATTGGCGCGTTTGGGCTGGCTGGCGCGGTGGGCGCGCTGGCGGCTGGCCGGGCAGGACGCTGGGCCGATCGGGGATATGCCCAACGCACCAGCGCGGCGGCGCTGACTATCTTACTGTTAGCCTGGTGGCCCTTGTCGCTGATGGACCGTTCACTCGGGATCTTGCTTATCGGCATCATACTGCTCGATTTGGGCGGTCAGGCGCTGCACGTCACTAATCAGAGCATGATTTTCCGCACCCGTCCCGAGGCGCACAGCCGGCTGGTCGGGCTTTACATGCTGTTTTATGCCGTCGGCAGCGGGCTCGGCGCGCTCGGCACAACGATGGCGTATGCCTGTGCCGGCTGGCCGGGCGTCTGCCTGCTTGGCGCCTCGGTCAGCCTGCTGGCGCTGGTGTTCTGGTGGCTAACCCGCGCTAGCCACCGCTGTCCGCGGGATAATCCCGATTAATCCACGCGTGGTCCTCTTCCCAGGTGAACATCCATTTGCGCACCGGGCCGGCCATCACGTTGAGATAGTAGCTGTCATACCCGGCCATCGTCGCGACCGGGTGGTAGCCCTTCGGCACCATCACCACGTCACGGTTATAGACCGCCATACACTCATCCAGCGTTCTGTCATCGGTGTAGACGCGCTGCATGCAGAACCCCTGCTCCGGGTTAAGGCGATGATAGTAGGTCTCCTCCAGGTAGGTCTCCTGAGGCGGGTTATCCGTGTCATGCTTGTGGCTCGGGTACGAGCTGGTGCAGCCCTCGTTGGTCCATACCTCCACCACCAGCAGGCTATCGGCGGGCCTGTCTTCCGGCAAAATGTTGTGCACGTAGCGCTGGTTGTGGCCTTTGCCGCGCGCTTCACCGTCGATATCCTGCGGGGCAATCAGCCGCGTCGGATAGGTGCCCTTGCCCGGCGCGGCGCAGACCGCCAGCTCCAGCGTCGTCAGCGCCTTCACCTGCACCGTCTCCTGCGGGGTGACGTACACCGCCCAGGGCTTGATGCGCTCGAACGGGCTCATCCGCTCGCCGATATCGTTAAACTGCGCGGAAGGCGTGCTGATGGAGGCCCGCCCGGCAACCAGCACCAGGCAGCGCTCTTCGCTGATGGCGGGCAGCGTCAGCGTCTGCCCCTCCTGCAGCTCATACGCCTCAAAGCCGACGTAGCCCCACCCCGCGCTTTCCGGCGTAACGGACTGGGTGCGCCCCTCCGCGTTCGGCTGCTGCCAGCGTGATAACAGACGTGACATGTTCCCTCCTTAAATCAGTCCGGCGTCGCGGGCCAGACGGCTCAGGTTGTTATACCCCAGACGGGCGTAGGTCAGCGGATGGGCAATCGCCGGATCCTGCTCGGCCTCGACCACCAGCCAGCCGTGATAATCCTGCGCCTTCAACAGCCGCATAATCGGCGGGTAATCGACGCAGCCGTCGCCCGGCACGGTAAACACGCCGCTCAGCACCGCATCGAGGAAGCTGGTTTTGCGGTTTTTCACGTCCGCCAGCACGTCGGCGCGCACGTCTTTACAGTGAACGTGGTTGATGCGCGACACCCAGCGCTGCGCCACCGCCAGCGGATCGGCCCCGGCAAAGGTGAGATGGCCGGTATCCAGCAGCAGTCCGACCGCCTCCCCGGTGTGGATCATCAGGTTGTCCACGTCCTCGGCGGACTCAATCACCGTGCCCATATGGTGATGGTAGGCAATCTGCACGCCCTGCTGCTGCGTATAGCGGGCAAATTCGGAGAGCTTCTCGCCGTACTCCTTCCAGCGCGCCTGCGGGAAGCGCGGGCGCAGATGCACCGGGGTCTGCTGCTCGCCGTGAATGCAGCCGCTCACTTCCGCAAACACCAGCACCTTCGCCCCCAGCTCGCGCAGCAGCGTCAGGTGGGACTGCACGGCGGCGATCTCCTCCTCCACGCTGCGCTCCAGCAGGCGACCGGAGTACCAGCCGGAGACCAGCTGCAGGTCGTGACGCTGCAGGATGGGGCCAAGCAGGCGCGCTTCGCGCGGGAATTTATTGCCCAGCTCGAAGCCGGCAAAACCGGCCTCTTTACCTTCGCTCAGACAGGTCTCCAGCGAGGTTTCCGCGCCGAGAGAAGGCAGATCGTCGTTCGTCCAGGTCAGCGGGTTAATGCCTAATTGCACACTCATTGTCGTCTCCATTATGCGTGTCCGCGCTCGCGCCACCAGGCGATAAGCTGCAGGTAGTTGTCCCGGATGCGCGTCACCAGCTGCGCATCGTCAATATCGTGCTTCAGCCACGCGCGGGAGGCATCGCCAAACAGCGTGCGCCCCACGGCGAAGCCTTTTACCAGCGTCTGCCCCGCTGCGGCTTTGAAGTCCGCGCGCAGCTGTTCCGCCGGGGCGTCCAGGCCGAGGATCACCACCCCGCGGCAGTGCGGATCGCGGCGTTCGATAATCTCGCTCAGCGCCGTCCAGCCGTCGGCCGAGAGCGGCGGCAGCTTCCACCAGTCCGGGTAAATGCCCAGGTTGTAGAAGCGGGAGATGGCGCGCAGGTAGAGCTCGTCGCTGCGCGGCATGGTCGCGGGCAGGATCACCTCCAGCAGCAGCTCGTGCCCGGACCGGCAGCAGGCGTGGTACACCTCGGCGATTTTCTGCTCCTGCTCCAGGCGCAGGCCGTGGGCATCTTCCGGGTGGAAGAAGACCAGGCACTTCACCACGTGCTCCTGCGGCCAGCTGATAAGCTGGGTGCCGATGTTGCCGTGCTCCATCTCCAGCGGCCGGGAACCCGGCAGCTCGATGGGACGCCCAATCCACCACCCTTCCCCGGTGATCGCGTTCAGCGCGTCCTGACCAAAGGTGCCGTCGCACAGCAGGCCGGCTTTGCCCTCCAGCCCGGCGCGGCTCGCCGCCTCGCGGCTGGCCTGCAGGATCAGCTGCTTCAGCGCGGGAATGCGCTTAAGCGACGCGCCGCACTGCATCGCCATATCCTCAAGCTGGCTGCGGTGATCGAAGGCCATCACGCACAGCTCCGGCCATTCGCGGCGGCGGGTGGTCACCCGGTGGAGATGGTTAAGACGCGGGTCAAGATCCGGGCGCGGAACATCTGCAGCGCGTGAAAGATAGTCATCCAGCTCGATTTTGCTCGGCATCGCCGGGGCGCAGCCGTGACGCGAGACCACCAGCGCGCCGCAGGCGTTGGCGTAGCGGCACGCCTGCTCCCAGCCCTCGTCGTTCAGGTAGCCGCGCAGCAGGCCGGACATAAACGCATCCCCCGCCCCAAGAACGTTCAGCACCTCCACGCGCACGCCGGTCACCGTCAGGCCGTCGTCCAGACGGGGCGGAATGGCGTCGGTATAGACCGAGCAGCCGAGCGCGCCGCGTTTGCAGACCAGCGCAGCGTCACTGACGGCGCGCACCCGCTCCAGCGCCTGCAGGGTATCCGTGCTGCCGCCCGCAATGTGAAACTCCTCTTCGGTGCCGACAATGACGTCGAAGAGGTGCAGCACCTCCTGCAGCTCGCGGGTGACCTTATCGGCGGCGATAAAGCGCGTTTCGCCGTCGCCTAAGGCGGTGAGCCCCCACAGCACCGGACGGTAGTCGATGTCCAGCACCGTGCGCACGCCGTGACGGCGGGCATAGCCCAGCGCCGTCAGCACCGCCTCGCGGGTCTGCGGATGAGAAAGGTGAGTCCCGGTGATGGCAAGACAACGTGCGGAGGCAATGTAGCTTTCGTCCACATCGCTGGCGGTAATCGCCATGTCCGCGCAGTTATCGCGATAAAAAATCAGTGGAAAGGTGTCCCGGTCTTTAATGCCGAGCAGCACCAGCGCCGTGAGGCGTTGTTTATCGGTAATCAGATGGCTGGTATCGCAGCCCACCTGGTTGAGTTCTTCCCGCAGGAAGCGGCCCATATGTTCATCGCCGACGCGCGCCAGCATCGACGAACGTAAACCCTGACGCGCGGTGCCGTACGCCACGTTACCCGACGACCCGCCGAGATATTTGGCGAAGCTCGACGCGTCTTCCAGGCGGGCACCAATTTGCTGACTGTAGAGGTCTACCGCCACGCGGCCCATGCATATCACATCAAACTGCTTTTCCACGTTGATACCTCATCAGACAATGTCGTTCACGTTCAGCCAGCGGCCTTCCTGGTGAGAGAGCGCGATCGCGTCCAGCACGCGCGACACCTTCCAGCCCTCTTCGAAGTCCGGCCACATCGGCGCGTCGGCGGCAATCCCGTCCACCAGGTCGCGCACCTCCACCGTTTTTTGATCGTTAAAGCCAATCCCGTGGCCCGCGCCCATGCAGAACGCGGCGTAGTCCGGGTGTGCCGGGCCGACGAGAAGCGTGCGGAACCCCTGACGGTTAACCGGATCCTCATGCAGATAGAGCTTCAGCTCGGCCATGCGCTCCTGGGTGAAGCTGATGGCGCCTTTCGTCCCGGTGATGACGTACGACAGCCCCATCTTACGGCCGCAGGCGACGCGGGAGGTTTCAATCACGCCCTGCGCGCCGCCCGCAAAGCGCACCATCGCGTGTGCCTGATCCTCGTTTTCGACAGCAATCATCTCTGACGATCCGGCCTTCGCCGGGCGCGCCGGGACCACGATCTTCAGGTCGCCGCAGACCTGCTCGATCTCCCCGACCAGGTACTGGGCCATATTGACGATATGCGCCGCGAGGTCGCCCAGCGCGCCCAGCCCGGCGGTCTCTTTAAAGCAGTGCCAGTGAATGGGCGAGAGCGGGTCGGCCATATAGTCTTCGTTGTGGGTGCCGTAGAAGTGGATCACCTCGCCAATCTCGCCGCGGGCGATAATCTCCTTCGCCAGCTGCGCGGTCGGGTTCTTCATGTAGTTGAACCCCACCAGCGTTTTCACCCCGGCCCGCTTCGCGGCGTCGACCATCTCGCGCGCGTCGTGGGCGTTAAGCGCCAGCGGCTTCTCCGAGTAGACGTGCTTGCCGTGGCGGATCGCCTCCAGCGCCATCTCCTTATGCAGGTGGTTGGGTGAACAAATATCCACCACGTCAATAGCAGGGTCGGCCACCAGCGCCCGCCAGTCGCCGGTGGAGCGGTTGAAGCCAAACGCCTGCGCGCGCGCTGCCGCCAGCTCCGGCGTGACTTCCGCCACCATCTCGCGCACCAGCCTGCCGCGCAGGTTGAACACCGTCGGGGCCTGGGCGTAGGCGATAGCGTGCGCCTTGCCGATATACCCGGTGCCAATTAATCCAATACGAACCTCTTTCATCGTGATCCTCACAGTGCGCCGCGACGGCTCTTGGCATAGGTATCGAATGCCACCGCCAGAACGATAATTAATCCGGTGATAATCTGCTGGTAGTAGGCCGAGACGTTCATCAGCACAAGGCCGTTAATCAGAATCCCCATGATGATGGAGCCGATAATGGTGCCGCCGATGCGCCCGTAGCCGCCCATCAGCGAGGTGCCGCCGATCACCACCGAGGCGATGACGCGCAGCTCAAAGGAGATCCCGGCCACCGCCTCGGCGCTCCCCAGACGCGCGCTCAGAATGAAGCCCGCCAGCCCGGCCAGACAGCCGATCAGCACATAGACGCTGACCAGCACGCGCTTGACGTTCACCCCCGCCAGGCGCGCCGCCTCCGGGTTACCGCCGATGGCGTAGACGAAGCGGCCCCAGCGGGTTTTATGCAGCGCCAGATAGCCGCCGAGGGCGACGATGGCGAAGATCCAGATCGGAATGGAGATGCCGAGCAGCTCCCCGCGACCCCACCAGCGGTAGCCCTGATCGAAACCGGCGATCGGCGCGCCGTCGTTGATCACCAGCGTCAGGCCGCGCCAGATGGTCATCCCACCGAGGGTGACGATGAACGGAGGCAGGCGCAGACGGGTCACGCCCAGGCCGTGCAGGAAGCCGATCGCCGTGCCCATGGCCAGACAAATCCCCAGACCAATCAGCCAGCTCATGCCGCCCCAGGCGTTCGGATCGACGGTGGTGAAGTTGTCGCCCTTGATCACGTACGCCGCGGTCATGGCGCAGACCGCCAGAATGGAGCCCACGGAGAGGTCAATCCCGGCAGTCAGGATGACGAAGGTCATCCCCACGGCCATGATCCCGTAGATGGAGACTTCGGTCAGGATGTTGAAAATATTGCGTTCAGAGAAAAAGTTGCTGTTCTGCGACTGGAAGAAGATCAGCAGCAGGATCATGAAAATCAGCACCCCGAAGCGCTCGAAGAAGGCGATGGGATCGATGCGTCCGGCGCGTTTGACCGGGGCCTGCGTTTTAGAAATCATCTGCGTCATGAGAAACTCCGTTACGCCGCGTTCAGGGCGTTGTGGTTGATGGCCATCATCGTCATCAGCCGTTCTTCGTTAGCGTCGTCACCGTGGATCTCGCCGGTCACCCTGCCTTCACTGAGGGTGATGATCCGATCGGACACCGCCATCACCTCAGGCAGATCGGAGGAGATCACAATCACCGCCACGCCCTTTTTCGCCATGTCAAACAGCACCTGGTGCACTTCCGATTTGGTCCCCACGTCGATGCCGCGCGTCGGCTCATCAACGATCAGCACCCGCGGGTTGAGCGCCATGCAGCGCGCGAGGATCACCTTTTGCTGGTTGCCGCCGGAGAGCTTGCGCACCTCCTGCGCGCTGTTGACCATTTTGATCTGCAGCGCCTTGCGGTAGGACTCAATCAGATCGTCCTCCTTGCGGGTGTTTACGAACCAGCGCCACTGCAGCAGCGAGGAGAGGCAGGAGAGCGACAGGTTGTCGCGAATCGACAGCCCCAGCACCGCCCCCTCTTTTTTGCGGTCTTCCGGCACCAGCGCCACGCCCTGATCGAGAGCATACAGCGGGTCGCGCGGCTGGTACGGCACGCCGTCCAGCTCAAAGCTGCCCGAGGTAAACGCATCAGCGCCAAACAGGCAGCGGGCCACTTCGGTACGTCCCGCGCCCACCAGCCCGGCAATGCCCAGAACTTCCCCGGCGTGGACGTGGAAGCTGATGTCGTGCAGCGCGATGCCGTGCGGATCCAGCGGCGGCTTTTCGCGGCTCAGCCCCTTTACCGCCAGGCGGACGGGTTTGTCCTCGTGATGGGTTTCGCTGGCGGGGCGGCGGTTAAAGGCCACGTCGCGTCCGACCATCAGGCGGATCAGCTGTTCAACGTTGGTCTCCGCCACCGCGCCGGTGCCGGTAAAGCGGCCGTCCTGGAAAACGGTGAAGCGATCGCAGAGCTGGAAAACTTCATGCAGGCGGTGGGTAACGTAAATAATGCTCACGCCGCGGTTTTTAAGCTCCCGCACCACGCGGTGCAGGCTTTCCACCTCGCTGTCGCTCAGCGCGGCGGAAGGTTCGTCCATAATGATTAACCGGGCGTTGAGGGTCAGCGCCCGGGCGATCTCCACCATCTGCTGCTGGGCGACGCTCAGGCGGGCGACAGGCGTGGTCGGCGCAACGTTCAGCTGGAGGTAATCGAGAATGACCTGCGCCTCCTGGTTTACCGCCTTTTCGTCGACGATCAGGTTACGCCTGCGCGGCTCGCGCCCGAGAAACATGTTTTCCGCGACGGTCATGTTGGGCAGCAGGTTGAACTCCTGATAGATGGTGATAATGCCCTTGTTCTGGCGTTCCACCGGAGAGTCGTCCACCGGCAGCGTTTCGCCGTTGAACCAGATATCCCCGCGCGTTTGCGGCTGCGCGCCCGCGAGCGCCTTCAGCAGCGTGGATTTTCCCGCCCCGTTTTCCCCCAGCAGGGCGTGAATTTCGCCGCTGCCGACGGTTAGCTGAGCGCTGCTCAGCGCCCAGACGCCGGAAAAGCTTTTTGCCAGGTCGTTCACTTTCAGTAAGGGTTGCGACATCGGTCTGCTCCTCCTTTAGAGTGAG